>NZ_JBHXPI010000024.1:0-104076 GCF_042718575.1 Streptomyces sp. NPDC058579 | reverse complement strand
TCCCGGGGGGGGGGGGGGGGTCGGCGGGGGGGGGGTGGGGGCGGCGGTTCCCCCCCGCGTTAAGTCCGGGGTGGGGGCGGGGCCCGCGCCCGCCCCCCCCCCACCTCTCGCGTTCATGACTCAGGCACTCAGGTGCACTCAGGTGTACGTACGGGGTGTCAGTCGGCGACCACCAGCGACGGCGTCTCCTTCGTCAGCACCTCGCCCCGGAAGAACGCGGGGCTCTTGCGCTGCATGACCAGCATGATCACGAAGCCGACGAGGAGCAGTCCGACGCCGATCACGAAGACCGAGCCGACGCCGAGGACGGACGAGCCGCTGCCGTAGGCCGGGTCCCACATGTCGTACAGCGTCTTGCCGAAGACGGCGGTCAGCAGGACGCCGCCGAGGACCGGGCACAGGCCCTTGTAGACGAAGTCCCGGCCGGAGCGGAAGAGCTCCTTGCGGAAGTACCAGGCGCAGGCGAAGGCCGTCAGCGAGTAGTAGAAGCAGATCATCAGGCCGAGCGCGTAGATCGTGTCGACCAGGACGTTCTCGCTGACCAGGGTCATCACCGTGTAGAAGACGCCGGTGGCGACGCCCGCGACGATCGTGGCCTTGCCCGGCACCTTGAAGCGCGGGTGGACCTTGGCGAAGGACGGCGGGAGCGCCTCGTACGTCGACATCGCGAGGACCGTGCGGGCCACCGGGATGAACGTCGTCTGGAGGCTGGCCGCCGCGGAGGCGAGGACGGCGACGAAGAGCAGGATGCCGAGGACCGGGCCCATGACCGGGCCCGCGAGGGCCGCGAAGACGTTGTCGGAGGTCTCCGGGTTGGCGAGGCCGAGGCCGGTGTCGCCGGAGCCGACGGCCATCTGCGCGGCGACGCCGGTGGCGAGGTAGGAGCCGACCAGGACGACCATCGCGATGAGCGCGGCGCGGCCGGGGGTCTTGGTGGAGCCCGTGGTCTCCTCGTTGGTCGCCATGCAGGCGTCCCAGCCCCAGTACATGAAGATCGACAGGGAGAGACCGGCCGTGAAGGCGGCGAAGGACTGGACGGCGAACGGGTTCATCCACTCCCAGGAGAAGGAGAGCCCGGTGTCGAAGGCGCCGCTGCCGGCCTTCTGGAACGCCATCGCGACGAAGACCGCGAGGACGACGAGCTGGAGGCCGACGAGGGCGTACTGCACGCCCTTGGTGGCGGTCATGCCGCGGTAGCTGATCGCGGTCGCGATGGCGATGAGCACGAGGCAGGTGACGATGTGGACGGCCTTGTTGTCGTCCAGGGCGGCGATGGATTCGCTGCCGGTGAGTTCACCGGCGAGGAGCCAGAAGTACGAGGTCGCGACGCCTGCCAGGTTGGAGAGCACGATGATCGTCGCGATGACGAGGCCCCAGCCGCACATCCAGCCGATCTTGGGGCCGAAGGCCTTCACGGTCCAGGTGAAGGAGGTGCCGCAGTCGGGCATGACCCGGTTGAGCTCGCGGTACGCGAAGGCGACGAGCAGCATCGGGAGGAAGCCGGCGAGGAAGATCGCGGGCATCTGGAGGCCGACCTCCCCGGCGGTGGAGCCGAGCGTCGAGGTCAGACAGTAGACGGGGGCGACGGTCGAGATGCCGATGACGGCACTGCCCATGAGCCCGACGGAGTTGCCGCCGAGGCCCTTCTTCCGTACGCCGTGGCTGTCGGTGGTGGCGTCCGTGACGTCCCTTACCGTGTCTCCGGCCTGGGGCCGTGCTTCCACCTGAGTCATGAACAGGACGTTAAATGCTGCGGTTTCCACATCCGGATGACGCAAGTCCGGGACTTTGACCGATCTTCACCTTGCATTAAGAGGGCGAAAACAACCTCTGGACATTGATTGAAAGATCGACCACCGGGTCGCACCGACCGATTGGTAGGCGTCTCACCGACCGTCCGATATGCGAGAACCGCAGCACCGCCCCAAATGTCCGTTTTCAAATTTTCCCGAAGTATTTTCCGGGCCGCGCGCCGAGCCGCGCGGGAAGGGGGCTATCCCGGCCAGACCACCGCCTGCGTCTCGCTGTACGCGTGCAGGGCGTACGAGCCCACGTCCCGCCCCACGCCGCTCTTCTTGAAGCCGCCGAACGGGGCCTCCATGTTCCGTCCGATCGTGTTCACCCCGACGCCGCCCGCCCGCAGCCGGGCCGCGATACGGAATGCGCGGGCCACGTCCCCGGACCACACGTAGTCGAGGAGCCCGTAGTCGCTGTCGTTGGCGAGCGCGACGCCCTCCTCCTCCTCGTCGAAGGGGACGACCACGACGACCGGACCGAAGATCTCCTCCTGGACCACCCGCATGTCGTTCGTGCAGTCGGCGAGCAGGGTCGGGGCGACGTAGAAGCCGCGCTCCATGGCGGGCCGGACGCCGCCCGCCACCACCCGCGCGCCCTCCTTCTTCCCGAGCTCGATGTACGACTCCACCCGGTCGCGGTGGGCCGCCGAGATCACCGGGCCGACGACCGTGCCCTGGACCGTCGGGTCGCCGACCTTCATGAAGGCGAGGTAGCCGGTGAGCTTCTCGATCAGCTGCTCGTAGATCCCGCGCTGGGCGAGCACCCGGGTCGGGGCCGTACAGATCTGGCCGCTGTAGAAGGAGAAGGTGGTGCCGATGCCCATCACGGCCGAGTCGAGGTCGGCGTCGTCGAAGACGAGCGCCGCGCCCTTGCCTCCCAGCTCCATCAGCTGCCGCTTCAGGGCCCGGCCGCAGACCTCGCCGATCCGCTGGCCTACGGCCGTGGAGCCGGTGAAGGAGACCATGTCGACCTCGGGCGCGTCGACGGCCGCCTCCCCGACGGCGGCGCCGGCGCCCGAGACGACGTTGACGACGCCGGCCGGGACCCCCGCCTCCTCCAGTGCCCGGGCCATCGCGAAGACGGAGAGCGGGTCCTGCGGGGCGGGCTTCACCACGACCGTGTTGCCCATGGCGAGCGCCGGGGCGATCTTGCCGGCCGGGTTGGCCCAGGGGTTGTTGTACGAGGTGATGCAGGTGACGACGCCGACCGGGCGGCGCACGGCGACCGCGCCGAAGACCCCGGCCTTGCCCATGGGCCCGGCCTCGTTGATCTGCGGGGGCAGCGCCTGCTCGACGGGTTCCAGGGCGCCGCGCGCGTACCGCCGGAACCGGGAGGAGCCGACGGCGACCTGCATACCGCGCGCGGTGCCGGTGGTGGCGCCGGTCTCGGCCTGCGCGAGGGCCACGTTCGCCTCGGCGTCCCTAGCCATCAGGTCGGCGGCCCGGTCGAGGATCGCGGCGCGCTCCTCCGGTTTCGTACGGGACCAGGTCGCGAAGGCCTCGCGGGCGGCGGCCGCCGCCTCGTACACCTGGTGCGTGCTGGCCTCGGGCGCGAGGCCGACGACCTCCTCGGTGGCCGGGTTGACCACCTCGTAGTGCCCGCCGTCGGGCTCGACCCACGCGCCGCCGATGAAGAGTCGCTGATCCGGCTGGTTCATCGGGTGGACACCGTCCTCGTGTCGCGGCCCGAGCGCAGCACCCGGCCGGGGATCGCGCCGGTCACCTCGTCGTCGCGGATGGTCTCCACGCCGTTGACGCGGACGGAGACGATCCCGATCGCGCGCGAGTCGAGCCGGGGGCTGTCCCCCGGCAGGTCGTGCACGAGGGTCGCGGGCCCGGCGTCGATCCGCTCGGGGTCGAAGAGGACGAGATCGGCGTGGTAGCCCTCGGCGATCCGGCCGCGCTCGCGCAGCCCGAAGAGCCGGGCCGGGTCGTCGCTGAGCATCTTGACCGCCTGCTCGATCGGGACCAGCTTCCGGCCGCGCAGGCAGTCGCCGAGGAAGCGGGTCGTGTACGGGGCGCCGCACATCCGGTCCAGGTGCGCGCCGGCGTCGGAGCCGCCGAGCAGCACGTCCTCGTGCTCCCAGGTCTCGCGGCGCAGCGCCCAGGAGGCCGGGTCGTTGTCGGAGGGCATGGGCCACAGGACGGTCCGCAGCTCGTCGTTGGCGCAGATCTCGACGAGGCACTGGAAGGGGTCCTGGCCGCGTTCGGCGGCGATGTCGTTGACGACGCGCCCGGTGAGGCCCTCGTTCTCGCGGCTGTACGTGTCCCCGATGACGTACCGGCCGAAGTGCGCGAGGCGGCGGAAGACGCCGGCCTCCTTGGATTCGGCGCGGCGCAGCATCTCGGCGCGGACGTCCGGGTCGCGGAGCTTGGCGATCCGCTCGGGGACGGGGAGGCCCAGGATCTCGCCCCAGCCGGGGATGAGGTTGAGGGCGCAGAACGTGCCGAGCGACATGTTCATGGGGGTCAGGATCGGCATGGTCAGGGCGACGATCCGGCCGCCGGACTTGCGGGCGCGTTCGGAGGCGAGGAGCTGGCGCGGGACGCGTTCGGGGACGGCGGCGTCGATGGTGAGGACGTTCCAGTTGAGGGGGCGTCCCGCGGCGGCGGTCATGTCGACGAAGAGGTCGATCTCGTCGTCGGAGAACTGGTCGAGGCAGCCGGCCAGGATCGCCTCGATCTGGGTGCCCTCGTGCTCGCCGACGGCCTTCGAGAGGGCGACGAGTTCGGCGGGCGAGGCGTGCCGGGAGGCGACGGGGGCGCCGTCGCCGTCGGAGTGGGTGGCGGACTGGGTGGTGGAGAGGCCCCAGGCGCCGGCGTCCATGGCTTCACGGAGGAGGGCGGTCATCCGCTGGATCTGCTCGGGCGTGGCCTCCCCGCCCACGGCTTCGGCCCCCATGACGTACCTGCGGAGGGCGCAATGCCCCACCATGAAACCGGCGTTGACGGCGATGCGCCCTTCGAGGGCGTCGAGGTACTCGCCGAAGGAGGACCAGCTCCAGTCGACGCCCTCCTCCAGGGCCTTGAGGGCCATGCCCTCGACCTTGGACATCATGCGGCGCGTGTAGTCGGCGTCCTCGGGCCGGTCCGGGTGGAGCGGGGCGAGGGTGAAGCCGCAGTTGCCGCCGGCGACGGTGGTGACGCCGTGGTTCATGGAGGGCGTGGCGAAGGGGTCCCAGAAGAGCTGGGCGTCGTAGTGGGTGTGCGGGTCGACGAACCCGGGGGCGAGGACGAGGCCGCGGGCGTCCTCGGTGGTCCGGGCGACGGCGTCCGCCTCGGCGAGAACGATCCGCCCGTCCCGTATCCCGATGTCGGCGACGCGTGCGGGGGCGCCGGTGCCGTCCACGACGGTGGCGCCCTTGATCAGGTGGTCGAGCATGACGGTCCTTTCGGCACGTGGACTGCCCCGGCCGGGACCCCCGCAGTCGGCCGCGACTGCGAAGCCCCCGACCGGGGCCGGTGACGGAACGGCGATCCGGGAAGACACCGCCCCGCGCTCGTGGTGGGCGGGGGCCTTTCCCCCACCCCGCCCCTTCCCGAAACCCTGCCGGGGGCGGGTATGGGGCTGCTCGCTCAGTTGCACTCGGGACTGCGCCCCCGCCCCGGAAGGCGGGTGGAGTCCCCGGGACTGCGCCCCCGCCCCGGAAGGCGGGTGGAGTCCCCGGGACTGCGCCCCCGCCCCGGAAGGCGGCAGCTTCGCGCCGCCCACACCCGTTGTGGGCAGTCGTTCCGCAGGGCGGAACGGGTGGGCACAACGGACGGCGCCCTGGCGGGCGCGTCCGCTCCAAGCGGCCCTGCGCCCACGGGGCCGGCACCCCGTGAAGACCGTCCGCGCGGAAGCCCTGCCCCACGGGGGCGGTGCCCCGTGCGGGGTGCCCGAGGCCTTCGGCCCTCCGGGCCGGGACCCCGTGCGGGGCGCCCGCGCAAGAGGCCCCTGCCCCTGCCCCGCCCTCCGTCAGGCGCCCGCGGCGTTGCGGAAGCGGGTGGTGCGGTGGATCGGGTCCGTGTCGATCTTGGGGATCACGTGTTCGCCGATCAGCTTGATCGAGTTCATCGTGTCCTCGTACGAGATCCCGATCGGCAGGCCGAAGGAGAGCTGGTCCGCGCCCGCCTGCTCCCAGCGCTTGCACTGGGCCAGGACCTCCGCCGGGTCGCCGCAGATCATCAGCTCCTCCGCGATGAGGAGTTCGATGATCTCCGCGCTGTACTCGGGGAGCAGCTCCGGCCACTCCGGGACGCCCTCGGGGCGCGGGAAGGTGTCGTGGTAGCGGAAGAGCAGCGACTGCAGGTAGTTGAGCCCGCCGCCGACCGCGATCTCGACCGCCTTGTCGTGCGTCTCGGCGCAGATCGCGGTCGAGGTGACCATGACGTTGTCGTTGACGAAGTCACCGACCGCCTTGGCCTCCTTGATCGCCGTCTTGTACGACTCGAGGACCCACTCCATGTCGGAGACCTTCTGCACGCTGAAGCCCAGGACCCCGAGCCCCTTCTTCCCCGCCATCGCGTACGAGGGCGGCGAGCCGGCCGCGTACCACATGGCCGGGTGGGACTTCCCGTACGGCTTGGGCAGGACCTTGCGCGGCGGCAGGGACCAGTGCTTGCCCTGGAAGCCGACGTACTCGTCCTGGAGCCACATCTTGGGGAACTCGGCGATCGTCTCCTCCCAGAGCTCCTTCGTGTGGTTCATGTCGGTGATGCCCGGCATGAACCCGAGGATCTCGTGGGAGCCCGCCCCGCGCCCCGAGCCGAACTCGAAGCGGCCCTGGGAGAGATGGTCGAGCATCGCGACCTTCTCCGCCACCTTGACCGGGTGGTTCACCGGCGCGAGGGGGTTGAAGATGCCCGATCCCAGGTGGATCCGGTCGGTCGCGTGGGCGAGGTAGCCCAGGTAGACGTCGTTCGCGGAGAGGTGCGAGTACTCCTCCAGGAAGTGGTGCTCGGAGGCCCAGGCGTACTTGAACCCGGACTTGTCCGCCTGGATGACGTACTCGGTCTCCTCCATCAGCGCCTTGTGCTCGGCCTCGGGATCGGTCTCGGCACGCTTGCCGACGTATCCCTGTACGAAGATCCCGAATTCCAAGGGGGTTCACCGTCCTCGTTGTTTCTGACGTACCGTCAGATTCTCGATGTGCCCGACTTTCGCACCGCACGGCGGGTCAGTCAATAGCTGACGAGCCGTCAGAACAGCGTCACGCCCGCCAGCCAGCCGCCGTCGACGACGAACGGCTGACCCGTGATGTACGAGGAGTCCTCCGCGGTCAGGAAGAGCGCGAGCGCCGCCACCTCCTCCGGCTTCCCGATCCGCCCCATCGGCACGAGCTTCTGGTACAGCCCCGCCGTCGCCTCCGGGTCCACGCCCTCCGGATTGCTCATCGGGGTGTCGATCGCCCCCGGGCAGACCGCGTTGACCCGGATCCTCTTCGCCGCCAGCTCCAGGGCCGCGACCCGGGTGAGCCCCAGCACCGCG
This sequence comes from Streptomyces sp. NPDC058579, assembly GCF_042718575.1. NCBI lineage: Bacteria > Bacillati > Actinomycetota > Actinomycetes > Kitasatosporales > Streptomycetaceae > Streptomyces > Streptomyces sp. NPDC058579. Next base: position 96,810 of record NZ_JBHXPI010000024.1, on the reverse strand, counting down.
TGCTTGGTGGCGGCGTACGCGCCGACGCCCGCCATGCCCGTCAGCCCGGTGTACGACGCCGTGTTGACGATCGTGCCGCCACCCGCCGCCTCGATCTCGGGCGCGACCGTCCGTATCCCCAGGAAGCAGCCCACCTGGTTGACCTGGACGATCGCCTGGAACTCCTCCAGCGGGGTGGACACCAGCTCGTTGAAGCGCAGGATCCCGGCGTTGTTCACCAGGCCGTCGATCCGCCCGAAGCGCTCCTTGGCGACCGCCACCGCCGCCGCCCAGTCCTCCTCCTTCGTGACGTCGAGGTGGACGTAGACCGCCCGCTCCTCCCCCAGCTCCTTCGCCAGCGCCTCGCCCGGCGCGTCGAGCACGTCCCCGAGGACCACCCGCGCCCCCTCCGCCGCGAAGAGCCGCGCCTCCTGCTCGCCCTGCCCGCGCGCCGCGCCCGTGACGACGACGACCCGCCCGTCCAGCTTGCCCATGTCGGTCCAACTCCTCAGCTCAGGTGGGGGGCGACCTCGGCGGCGAACGCCGCCATCTGATCGGTGAGTTCGGTACGGCTCCGGGAGCGGAACCGCACCTGGATCTGGTGCACGCCCATCGCGCCGTACGCGTTCAGCGACTCCGCCAGTGCCTCCGGCTTGCCGGACAGCGTGCGCCGGCCGAGCTCCCAGCCCGCCTCGCCCACGTACAGCGCCTCGGTGATCGCCCCGACGGTGATCGGGTCCGCGACACCGGCCTCCTCGCGGAGCGCCTTGAGGCGGGCGATCTGGACGGCCAGCTTCTCCCTCGGGTCGCCCTGCGGCAGCCAGCCGTCGCCCTTGACCGCGGCCCGGCGCACGGCGGCGGGCGACGAGCCGCCGACCCAGACCGGCACCCGCGCCTGGGCGGGCCGGGGCCGCTGCCCGAGGTCCTTGAAGGCGAACCGCTCCCCCGCGTGCTCCGGGAACTCCTCGGGCCCGAGGGCCGCCCGCAGCGCGTCGATCGTCTCGTCGAGGACCGGGCCCCGGCGCACGAAGTCCGCGCCGACCGCCTCGAACTCCTCCTGGACGTGCCCGGCCCCGACCCCGAGGACCAGGCGGCCGCCGGAGAGGTGGTCGAGGGTCGCGTACGCCTTCGCCGACACCAGCGGGTGGCGCAGGCCGACGACGGCGACGTGCGAGAGCAGCCGGACGCGCTCGGTCGCGGCGGCCAGGAAGGAGAGGGTGGCGACCGGGTCGTACCAGATGGTGCCCATAGGCCCGGCGAGCCGGCGCGGGATGGCGACGTGGTCGCAGCTCGCGATGTAGTCGAAGCCGGTGCGGTCGGCGACGCGGGCGATCTCCAGCAGGTCGGCGGGGCCCGCGTCGGCCTCCCAGGGCTCGGCGTAGAGGGTGCTCTGCGACTGGACCGGGAGCTGCATCCCGTAGACCACCATGATGGGACCCCCTGCTCTTGATCTGACGATTCGTCATATGGATCGGCGGGTCTCATGCTTGCGTCTGACGGTGCATCAGACAAGGGCCGTGCGGTGACGAGATCCCGGAACCGTTCCGGGCATGTCTCGGAGCCGTAACCGGCTGAGTGACCCCCGCGGCCGCCCCCGTACTCCCCCTCGAAGGCAGCACACGAAGGGCATCGACGCCCGCACCACACAGGGGGAACCATGAAGATCCAGCGCCTCGGAACGATCGCCGCCGTCACCACCGCGGCCGCGCTCCTGCTCACCGCGTGCGGCGGCGGTACGGAGGACAAGGCGACGGACAAGGCGGCGGACAAGCCCGCGGCGAGCGGCACCAGCTCCGCCGCCCCCGCCGCCTCCTCGGAGTTCACCTCCCTCAGCGGCACCGCCAAGCAGAACAAGGCCCAGCCGAAGACCGGCGACTGGGCCAACTCGCCCGGCAAGCCGCAGAAGTGGGTGCAGCTGAGCGCCGCGAGCGCGGGCGCGCTCTCGCCGGTCGTCGTCAACGGCGCGGGCTTCACGCTCTACCGCTTCGACAACGACACCGCGAACCCGTCGAAGGCCACCTGCAACGGCGCCTGCGCGACCACCTGGCCTCCGGTGGTCGTCGCGCCCGGCGGGCGGATCTTCATCGACGGCGTCAAGAAGTCCGACGTGGGCGTCGTCAAGCGGGACGACGGCAAGCTCCAGGTCACCGTCGGCGGCTGGCCCGTCTACCGCTTCAACAAGGACCTGCGGCCCGGCGACACCAACGGCCAGGGCGTCGGCGGCACCTGGTTCGGCGTGACCCCGGACGGCAAGAAGGCCGGCGGCGGCGCGAGCGCGCCCGCCGGCGGGAAGAGCAGCGTCACCCTCTCCGACGAGAAGAACTTCGGCGACCCCTCGGAGGGCCTGGCCGGCACGGGCTGCCAGAACGTGGGGCGCGACGACAGCGCGTCCTCGCTGCAGGCGAGCGGCACGGTGAAGATCTGGACGGAGAGGGACTGCAAGGGCACGTCGAAGTCGGTGAGCGGCAACATCGCCGACCTCGCGTCGATCGGCTTCGACAACGCGATCTCGTCGGTCCGCTTCGGCTGAGCCGCTGATCCGCACGGACCTGTGAGGCCGCCACTCCGCTCGGGGGTGGCGGCCTCACCCATGTACCGCTACGGCACCCAGAGCCCCTCCGCCGACAGCCCGAGCAGCTCGATCGCGTTGCCGCGCACGATCCGCTCGACGACGTCCGGGGCCAGGTGCCCCATCTGGGCCTCGCCGACCTCGCGCGACTTGGGCCAGGTGGAGTCGGAGTGCGGGTAGTCCGTCTCGTAGAGGACGTTCCCGGCCCCGATCGCGTCGAGGTTCTTCAGGCCGAAGGCGTCGTCGAAGAAGCAGCCGTAGACGTGCTCGGCGAAGAGCTCCGACGGCGGGCGCAGCACCTTCTCGGCCACGCCGCCCCAGCCCCGGTTCTCCTCCCACACCACGTCGGCGCGTTCGAGGATGTACGGAATCCAGCCGATCTGGCCCTCCGCGTACATGATCCGCAGGTTGGGGAAGCGCTCGAACTTGCCGCTCATCAGCCAGTCGACCATCGAGAAGCAGCAGTTGGCGAAGGTGATCGTGGAGCCGACGGCCGGCGGGGCGTCGGCGGAGGTGGACGGCATCCGGCTGGAGGAGCCGATGTGCATGGCGACGACCGTGCCCGTCTCGTCGCAGGCGCGCAGGAAGGGGTCCCAGTAGTCGGTGTGGACGGAGGGGAGCCCGAGGTGAGGGGGTATCTCGGAGAACGCGACCGCGCGCACGCCCCGGGCGGCGTTCCTGCGTACCTCCTCGGCGGCGAGGTCGGCGTCCCAGAGCGGGATGAGGGTGAGCGGGATCAGGCGTCCGTGGGCCTCGGGCCCGCACCACTCCTCCACCATCCAGTCGTTGTAGGCGCGGATGCCGAGGAGCCCGAGTTCGCGGTCGCTGGCCTCGGTGAAGGTCTGCCCGCAGAAGCGCGGGAAGGTGGGGAAGCAGAGGGCGGACTGGACGTGGTTGACGTCCATGTCCGCGAGCCGGTCGGGCACGGAGTACGAGCCGGGGCGCATCTGCTCGAAGGTGATGACCTCGAGCTTGATCTCGTCCCGGTCGTAGCCGACGGCGGTGTCGAGGCGGGTGAGCGGCCGGTGCAGGTCCTCGTACACCCACCAGTCGCCGATCGGCCCGTCGTCGCCCTTGGCGCCCATGACGGGCGCGAACTTGCCGCCGAGGAAGGTCATTTCCTTCAGGGGCGCGCGGACGATCCGGGGGCCGGTGTCGCGGTACCTGGACGGGAGCCGGTCCCGCCAGACGTGAGGCGGCTCCACGGTGTGGTCGTCCACCGAGATGATCTTCGGGAAGGTCTCCATGCGTTTCACGGTAGCGCTGATCTGACGACCCGTCAGCTCCTTGTGCGCGTACGAGCGGGTTCCGGCGACCGTCTCGTCGGCCGGAACCTGTCGGATCATGGGGCAGGACTTGTGCAGACAGTCACCCGATGCTGACGCGCCCCCTCCGGACAAGGCAGACTGTCTTGGGCGAAACCAGCGGTACGGGCAGGGGGAGCTATGGACCGTGCGAACGGCCCGCGAGTTCCGGAGCAGCGCGCTCCGTCGACAGGTCCCGGCGTCGTCGGTCACGACGATGTCGGTCACGACCTGCGCTTCGGTGTGCTCGGCCCGGTGCGTGCCTGGCGGGACGGCGAGGCCCTGCCCTCCGGCTCGCCCCAGCAACGTGCCCTGCTCGCCGCGCTCCTGCTGCGCGACGGGCGGACGGCCACGGCCGGCGAGCTGATCGACGGCATCTGGGGCGACGAACCGCCCTCGCAGGCCCTCGCGGCGGTACGGACGTACGCCTCGCGGCTGCGCAAGATCCTGAACCCCGGGGTGCTGGCCTCCGAGTCCGGCGGCTACGCCATCCGCACCGCCCACTCCGGTGCGCTCGACCTGAACGTCGCGCAGGACCTGGCCGCCGAGGCCGACAAGCTGCGCGGGGCCGGTGACCGCACGGCGGCCCGGTCGCGGCTGAACAAGGCCCTCGGGCTCTGGGACGGCGAGGCGCTGGCCTCCGTACCGGGGCCGTACGCCGAGACGCAGCGCACGCGCCTGGAGGAGTGGCGGCTCCAGCTCCTGGAGACCCGGCTCGACCTGGACCTGGAGGCGGGCGCGCACGCGGAGGCCGTCTCCGAGCTGACCGCGCTCACGGCGGCGCACCCGCTGCGGGAGCGGCTGCGCGAGCTCCTCATGCTGGCGCTCTACCGCAGCGGCCGGCAGGCCGAGGCCCTCGCCGTGTACGCGGACACCCGCCGGCTCCTCGCCGACGAGCTGGGCGTCGACCCGAACCCGGAGCTGTCCCGCCTCCAGCAGCGGATCCTGCGGGCCGACGCCGAACTGGCCCGCCCGGTCGAGGAGTCCGCGCCCGCGCCGACCGTGGCCCGGCCCGCGCAACTCCCGGCGACCGTCCCCGACTTCACCGGCCGCGCCTCCTTCGTACGGGAGCTGGGCGACCAACTGGCGACCGCCGAGGGCTCCGTGATGGCCGTCTCGGCGCTCGCGGGCATCGGCGGCGTCGGCAAGACGACGCTCGCGGTGCACGTGGCGCACGAGGCCCGCCCGCACTTCCCCGACGGCCAGCTGTACGTGGACCTCCAGGGCGCCGGCTCCCGCTGGGCGGCGCCCGAGACGGTCCTGGGCGCCTTCCTGCGGGCCCTCGGGACACCGGACTCGGCGATCCCCGACTCGCTGGAGGAGCGGGCTGCGCTGTACCGCTCCACGCTCGACGGCCGCCGGGTCCTGGTGCTGCTCGACAACGCCAGGGACGCGGCCCAGGTCCGGCCGCTGCTGCCGGGCACGGCGGGCTGCGCGGCGCTCGTGACCAGCCGGATCCGGATGGTGGACCTGGCGGGGGCGCACCTGGTGGACCTGGACGTGATGTCCCCGGAGGAGGCGCTGCAGCTCTTCACCCGGATCGTCGGCGAGGAGCGCGTCTCGGCGGAGCGCGAGGCGGCCCTGGACGTGGTCGCCGCCTGCGGCTTCCTCCCGCTGGCGATCCGTATCGCCGCCTCGCGCCTGGCGGCGCGCCGCACGTGGACGGTGGCCGTCCTGGCGGCCAAGCTCGCGGACGAGCGGCGCCGCCTGGACGAGCTCCAGGCGGGCGACCTCGCGGTGAAAGCGACCTTCGAGCTCGGCTACGGCCAGCTGGAGCCGGCCCAGGCCCGCGCCTTCCGCCTGCTGGGCCTCGCGGACGGCCCGGACATCTCCCTCGCGGCGGCCGCGGCCGTCCTCGACCTGGAACTCCACGCCACGGAGGACCTCCTGGAGGCCCTGGTCGACACCTCCCTCCTGGAGTCCGCCGCCCCGGGCCGCTACCGCTACCACGACCTCGTACGCCTCTACGCGCGTGCATGCGCGGAGCGGGACGAAGAGCCCCCGACGGAACGCGAGAGGGCCCTGTCGCGCCTCCTCGACTTCTATCTGTCGACGGCGGCCCGGGTGTACGCGATCGAGCGCCCGGGGGACCGGACCGTGGCGCATCTGGAGGCCACCGACCACGCCGGCCTGGAGTTCTCGGACCACGCCGTGGCCCTCGACTGGCTGCACGCCGAGGCCGATTGCGTCCTGGCCTGCGCCCAGCAGTCCCTGGCGTCGGGCTCCCTGCGCCGGGCCGTCGACCTCCTGATGGCCACGAAGGACCTGGCCGAGTCGGGGGTCAACGCCCTGCGGTACGAGGTGGCGGCGGTGGCCGCGCGGAACGCGGCACGGAAGCTCGGGGACGCCCGCTCCGAGGGCCGGGCGCGCACCACGCTCAGCCAGGTCTACAGCACCGCCGGGCGGTTCGACGAGGCCGACGAGGAGGCCCGGCTCGCGATGGACCTCGGGCAGGCGTCCGGGGACCCGTGGACCGGGGGGAACGCGCCGAACGAGCGCGGCATCCTGGCCCTGTACGAGAACCGTCACGTGGACGCGGAGACCCATCTCTCCCAGGCACGGGACGCGTTCCGGCTCGACGCGAACAAGCCCGGCGAGGCGAGCGCGCTGTGCAATCTGTCGCGCGTCCACCTCGCGACGGGACGCGTCGCGAGCGCCGTCGAACTGGCGACGCAGGGCATCGTGCTCTACCAGGAGGCGGACACCGGGCTCGCCCTGCGGCTGGCCAACGGCAAGTACGCCCTGGGCCTCGCGCTGACGGCGTCGGGGCAGACCGTGCAGGCCCGTGCGGTGCTCACCGAGGCGCTCAGCGTCTTCCAGGAGAGCCGGCAGCAACTGTGGCACGGGATGACCCTGTTCCGGCTCGCCGAGGTCCACCTCGCCGAGCGCCGGTACGCGGCCGCGGCCGCCCATTCCGAGCAGGCGCTGTCCGTGCTGCACGGCATAGGCGGGGAGTGGCGCAGGGCCAACGTGCTGACCGTGCTGGGCCGGGGCCTCACGGCTCTCGGGCAGACGGACCGGGCGCGCGCGTGCTGGAGCGACGCCCTCGCGGTCTTCGAGGGCCTCGGTTCGCCGGAGGCCCAGGACGTGCGCCTGCTGCTGCGGCCGGCGGCGGTTGCCTGACCCGGACGGGTCGTTCATCAATCGTTTATCGCCGCACGGCAGGATCGTCCTCATCGACCCGTCCCGTCGGGGGGCAGGCGGTTCGACACGTGGCCCCACCGTTAAGGTGATCGGCCCTGGACGTCCGCCCGGCGGTCCTCGGGGGAATTGCCGGGCGTACGTCCCACAGTCCCACAGTGCCCAACGACTTCAGGAGCTGGCTCCATGGCCGACAACGTCAAGCCCACGGATTCGCACGCGACCGGCGAGGACATCGCGTCCATGGACTCGCACGCCACGGGCGCGCCCATCAAGCCGCTCGACTCCCACGCCACCGGCGAGGAGATCACGACCATGGACTCGCACGCCACGGGGTCGCCCATCAAGCCGCTGGACTCCCACGCGACGGGCGAGCCGCTCAAGTAGAGAGCCGAGCCGGCCCACGGGGGAACGGGGGACGGGGGCCGGCTCTTGCCGGGGACGGCCGCGGCGGCACCGACGGGGGAGTCGCCGAGGCCGTAACCGTCCGGAAGCGAGCAGCGCACGCACTCGGGGGACGTCCATCGGGCCCGGGGGGACCCGAAGGACAGAGCGCGAACCGCGCCGCGACCGGACACGCAAGACGGAGGGGCCGGGCAATCGCCCGGCCCCTCCGGTGTGGGCACGCTGGTGGTGACCGCCCGCTTAGACGGCCTGGACCAGCACGTTCGGGGCGCACAGCTTCCGCATGTCGTCCTCGTCCGACGTATAGACCGTGACCAGCCCCCGCTGCCGCCCCGCGATGACCGCGAGCGCCGCGTCGATGGCGTACTTGTGGCCGTGCAGGCCCGCGTTCCTCAGCAAGGAGATCGCCGCAGCGGCCACCTCCTCGGTGACCGGTTCGACCACGATGCGGGAGAGGAACCACTTCCACGCCGCGTACGGGACTCGGTCGTGGTACGCCTCGATCAGCGTCATCGAGCTTGTCACGACCCGGGCACCGGTGCGGTGGGCGTCCTTCAAGCGGGCCTTCATGCCCGGATCGCCCAGAACCGACTTGGACAGTCCCTCACTGTCCAAGACGTAGCAGATGTCGCTCACGCGGCATCCGCCCGCGGCGCCGCCGAAGTCTCAGCCTCAGCGCGCTCGCGCGCTTCCCGCTCCTCGTGCCAGCGCTCGATCTCGCGCCGTTCCGCCTCGGCGGCAGCGAGCTCCTCGTCGGTGACGGGCCCGTACTCCTCCTCCATCCAGGCGACGAGCTCCCCCAACCGGTCCTGCTCCCGCTGCCGCCGTATGGCGTGCGTGACGTACGCGCTGAAGCCGCCCGGGCCTACTTCGGCACGGATCTCCTCCGCCAGCTCCTCCGGCAGGGTGACCGTGTACTTCTTGGTTGCCATACCGCCCACCATACCGCCCTCGCGAGTGACCGGCATCACTCGCGAGGGTGATCGCAGGCGTCAGTTCCGCGCGTACGAGCCGAGGCCCACCAGGCAGTAGACGTACTCGTTGATCGTCGCGCCGTTGATGGTGTAGCGGTGGGAGAAGGCGTACTCGGTCTTCGAGTTGCTGTTGCACTTGTTCAGGTCCGAGGTCAGCGGGAACGTCTGGATCACCTTGTAGTGCGCGTCCGACGCCGAGCAGGAGACCTCCTCCACGCCCGAGACGCTCTGCGCGGTCTCGGAGTTCGGGAGCTCGCCGTTGAGGCACGTGCCCTTCGTGTACGGGTCAGGCGCCGGCTCGGTCGTCTGGGTGGGGTCCGGGGTCGGCGCGGTCGTCGAGTCGAGCGGGTTCTCGGACGAGAAGCTCGGCGAGGGCGCGGTCGTGCTGCCGCCGCCCGCGTTGTCCGTGCTGTCGCTGTCGTTGTTCGAGAAGATCAGGAACCCGATCACGCCCGCGACGACGAGCGGCACGACGCAGCCGAGGATCCCGGACTTGCGCGGGGGCGCCGCCGACTGCGGGGCGGAGCCGGCGAAGAGGTTGACGCTGATGCGCAGCTGGATCACCGTGCCGTCGGCGGTGCGCGCCGGGACGAGGTCGCCGTGGCGGCACGGCGGCACGGAGACGTTGGTGGGGCCGGTCGGCAGCTGGACGGTGATGATCACGCCTGTGGCGGCCTGCTGCGGGGAGAGCGTGAGAGGGAACTCGGGCGACGACACCTGCTGCTCCAAGGGGTGAAGGCTGTGTGGTGCTGGGGACGGGGACGGACGCGGTGCTCAGGGCGGGACGGACGTACGCGAGCGGTGTCCGGGGTCGCCGTGCCTCCGGACCCCGGCCGCCCCACCCACCCCGCCCGTCGTGCTCGTCGTGCTTCGCGCTTCGTGCTTGCCGTGCTCGTTCGGCTGACGCCTGCCCATATGACGTGTACTCGACCGGTGTTGGTTGCAGCGCGCCGCCCGCCGGCCCCACCGCCCCCTACCGCCCCCGCAGCACCCCCTTCACCACCTTCCCGCTCGCGTTCCTCGGCAGCTCCCCCACGAACTCCACCGCCCTCGGGACCTTGTAGTTCGCCATCTCCCGCCGCGCCCACGCGATCAGGTCGTCCGCCGTCACCGTCGCCCCCGCCCGCCGGACCGCGAAGGCCTTGCCGACCTCGCCGAGCCGGGTGTCCGGGACGCCGATGACCGCGACGTCGGCGATGTCCGGGTGCAGGCCCAGGAGTTGCTCGATCTCCGCCGGGTAGGCGTTGAAGCCGCCCACGATGAACATGTCCTTGATCCGGTCCGTGATCCGCAGGTTCCCCGCCTCGTCCAGGACGCCCACGTCGCCCGTGTGCAGCCAGCCGTCCGCGTCGATCGCGCGGGCCGTCTCCGCCTCGTCCTCGAAGTAGCCGCTCATCACGTTGTGGCCGCGCACCAGGACCTCGCCCGCCGGCGAGAGCCGGACCTCCGTGTCCGGGATCGGCCGGCCGGAGGTCGTCGCGACGACCTCCGGCGCGTCCCCCCGGCGGCACATCGTCACGATCCCGCTCGCCTCGGACAGTCCGTACGCCGTCAGGACCGTGCCCACGCCCAGCTCCCCCCGCAGCCGCTCCACAAGCCGCAGCGGCACCACCGCCGCGCCCGTGACGACCAGCCGCAGCGCCGAGAGTCCGTGGGACGTACGGGACGGGTGGTCCAGGATCGACTGGTGCAGCGTCGGCGGGCCCGGCAGCACCGAGATCCGTTCCGCCGCGATGTTGGCGAGGACCGTGTCCACGTTGAAGACCGGCTGCGGGATCATCACCGCGCCCCGCATCAGGCACGCGATGATCCCGGCCTTGTAGCCGAACGTGTGGAAGAAGGGGTTCACGATGAGGTAGCGGTCGCCCTCGCGCAGGCCCGCCAGCTCCGACCAGATCGCGTAGCAGCGCAGGGTCTGGGCGTGCGTGATCACCGCGCCCTTCGGCGCACCCGTCGTCCCCGAGGTGTAGATGATGTCCGAGGGGGCGGAGGGATCGAGGGAGTCCGCCCGCGCCCGGACCGCCGCCCCGCTCACCCCGTCGCCCTCCGCGAGGAAGGACTTCCACGTCACGTAGTCGTCCGGGGCGGTCTCGCCGAGCACCACCACCCGCTCCAGGTCCGGGAGTTCGACCTCCGCACGGCGCAGGGACGCGACGTACGAAGTACCCAGGAACGTGCCGGTGATGAAGAGCAGCTTCGCCCGGGAGCTGGAGAGGACGTACGCCGCCTCCGTGCCCTTGAAGCGGGTGTTCAACGGGACGAGCACCGCGCCCGCCGTCACCGCGCCGAGCGCCGAGACGATCCAGTCCAGCGTGTTCGGCGCCCAGATCGCGACCCGGTCGCCCCGCTCCACGCCCGCCGCCATGCAGGCGGCCGCCGCCCGTTCGACCCGCGCGCCCAACTCCTCGTACGAGACCCGGTTACGGCCCTCGACGACCGCCTCCGCCGTCCCGTACCGTTCGGCCGCCGCGCGCACCAGGCCCGCTATGGAGCCCCACTCCAGGTCACCGCGCATAACCGCCCCTCCCGCCGCACCCGTAGCTGACTATCCGTCAGATTAGCTGTAGCCTGACGCGCTGTCAGCAGTGAGGACGAGCGAGGGGGTCGTGTGCTCAAGGACCGCACAGCCATCGTCGGCATCGGAGAGACGCCGTTCGCCAAACAGCTCCCCGAGTCGGAGAAGACCCTCGCCTGCCGGGCGATCCTCGCCGCTCTCGACGACGCCGGGATCGCCCCCTCCGAGGTCGACGGCTTCGCCTCGTACACGATGGAGGAGACCGACGAGGTCGAGGTCGCCAAGGCCATCGGCGCCGGGGACGTCACCTTCTTCTCCAAGATCGGGTACGGAGGAGGTGGATCCTGCGCGACCGTCGGGCACCTCGCCGCCGCCGTCGCCACCGGGCAGGCGAGCGTCGGCGTCGCCTGGCGCTCGCGCAAGCGCGGCAGCGGGCCCCGGCCCTGGAAGAACACCGCCGCCCAGCTGCCCACCCCCGGCCAGTGGACCCGCCCCTTCGGACTGCTGCGCCCCACCGACGAGATCGGCATGCTCGCCCGGCGCTACATGCACGAGTACGGAGCGACCCGCGACCACCTCTTCAACGTCGCCCTCGCCTGCCGCAACCGCGCCAACCAGAACCCGGCCGCGATCATGTACGAACGCCCGCTGACCCGCGAGATGTACATGACCGCCCGCTGGATCAGCGAGCCCCTCTGCCTCTTCGACAACTGCCTGGAGACCGACGGGGCGTTGGCCTGCGTGATCGTCAGCGCCGAGCGGGCCCGCGACTGCCGCCGGAAGCCCGTGTACGTCCACTCCGCCGCCCAGGGCCTGCCCGCCCAGCACCACGGCATGGTCAACTACTGGAACGACGACCCGCTCACCGGCCCCGCCTGGACCGCCGCCCGACACCTGTGGAAGCAGGCCGACTTCGGCCCCCAGGACGTCGACGTCGCCCAGATCTACGACGCGTTCACCCCGCTCATCCCGCTCTCCCTGGAGGGCTACGGCTTCTGCGAGCGCGGCGAGGGCGCCGCGTTCACCGAGGGCGGCGCACTGGAGATCGGCGGCCGGCTGCCCATCAACACCGGCGGCGGCGGCCTCAGCGAGGCGTACGTCCACGGCTTCAACCTCATCAACGAGGGCGTGAAGCAGCTCCGGGGCACCTCCACCGCCCAGGTCCCCGACGCCTCGACCTGCCTGGTCACCGCCGGCGAGGGCGTCCCCACATCGGCCATCCTGCTGCGAGCCTGAGGAGTTGAGTTCCACCATGCTGACGCCTGTCGTGGACGAGGACGGCGCGCCCTTCTGGGAGTACGCCGCCCGTGGCGAGCTGCGGATCCAGGGCTGCGCCGGCTGCGGCGAACTGCGCTTCCCGCCCCGGCCCTGCTGCCCGCACTGCCAGTCCTTCGCCGCCGAGTGGCGGCTGATGTCCGGGCGCGGCCGCATCTGGTCGTACGTCCTGCCCCACCCGCCGCTGCTGCCCGACTACGCCGCCCAGGCCCCGTACAACGCCGTCGTCGTCGAACTCGCCGAGGCGCCCCGCATCCGGCTCGTCGGCAACGTCGTCGCCACCCCGGACGCGGCCCTCGACTCCGTCGACCCGGCGCGGCTGCGGATCGGGGCGGGCGTGAAGGTGGCGTTCACCGAGATCGACGGCATGGCCGTGCCGCGCTGGCTCCTGGAGCGCGGATGACCGTCACCGTCGCACGCGACAAGGAGACCGGCGTCGCGGTCGTCACCCTCGACCGGGCCGACAAGCACAACGCCATCACCCTGGACATGGCCCGCCAACTGGGCGAGATCTGGCGGGAGTTCCGCTTCGACGACACCGTACGGGCGGCCGTCGTCACCGGCGCCGGACAGCGGGCCTTCTGCACCGGCATCGACCGGGCGGCCGCCACGGGCGTCCCGCAGCCCTCCTCCCCGTACACGATCGACGACCCGCTGATCGCCATCGGCCCCAAGGCCAACGACCTGTGGAAACCGGTCGTCGCCGCCGTGGAGGGCATGGCCTGCGGCGGCGCGTTCTACCTCCTCGGCGAGGCCGAGTTCCTCGTCGCCGGCGAGGGCGCCACCTTCTTCGACCCGCACACCACCTACGGGATGGTCAGCGCCTTCGAGACCATCCACATGGCCCAGAAGATGCCCTACGGGGAGATCGCCCGGATGGCGCTCATGGGCAGCGCCGAACGGATCTCGGCCCGCCGCGCGTACGAGACGGGCCTCGTCTCCGAGCTGACGGCGGACGGCGGCGCGCTGGACGCCGCCCGCCGCGCCGCCGCCGTCGTGGCGTCCCACCCGACCGAGGCGGTGCAGGGCACGGTCCGGGCGCTCTGGTCGGCCAAGGAGGCCGCCCGCGCCCAGGCCCTCGCCCACGCACCGCACCTGGTCACGCTCGGCAACCTGCCGCCGCAGCGGCAGTCCGAGCTGTTCGTCAGGCGGGGGGACGGCTTCCGGCTGCGGTGACCCCGCTACTGCTCGGTCACTGCTCCGTCACCCGGTCGACCGCGCACGTCTTCACCTTCGCGACCGTCTTCGGGCTCGCCATCGCGACCTCGAAGGTCTTCGTCTCGCCCGGCTCGACCGTCACGAGCTTCGACGCCTCGTCGACGTCCACCCCGCCGGAGCCCTCGAAGTCGACCTCGACCTTGAACGTCTGGGTCATGATCTCGCGCGAGGTGATCTCCAGGGTCGCCGTCGTGTCCGCCTTACGGGCCGGCTTGCCCTTCCGCTTCTTCTGCTCCGGCTTCACACAGTCGACGACCACCACGTCCACCGTGGAGGTCGGGGACGACGTGACGCTCGGCGTGGGCGCGGTGGTGTAGTCGCTGCCGCCGCTCGAACTTCCGAGGTCGTTGTTGTCGTCGTAGTCGTAGTCGTTGTTCTTCTTCTTGGAGCTGGAGCAGCCGCCTCCGGAACCGCTGCTCTTGCTCTTGCCCCCGCTGCCGCCGCTGCTCTTGCTCGTCTGGAAGCCCGTCAGCGCGAGCACCACCACTGTGAGCGTCGCCGCGAGCTTGAGCCCCCTGCGGCGCGCCGTCCCCGTTGCCATTGCGCTCCTTCTGTCGTGTCCGCGCCACCCTAGTGGGTGTCTCGCCGGCGCCGCGTGGCGTGCCCCCCGTACCCGGCGTAGCGTCAAGACCGAGAGCCGGACCGGTAAGGAGGCCGATCGATGGTCCGCAACATCATCGGCTCGGTCCTGGCCCTCGCCGGAGCGACGGCCGCCGTCTGGAGCCCCTTCCGTGCCTGGTACGACGGCCGTCACGGCAGCGACTACCGCATCGAGGACCTGTTCGGCGGCATCACCGACGCGAAGGCGGAGGTGATCGGCTCGATCCTGCTCCCGTTCGCCTTCGCGGCCCTGGTCACCCTGCTCGGCGTGGTGCTGCGCTCCCGGCTGCTCGTGGCCTTCGCCGGCCTCGTCGTGCTCGGCTTCACCATCCTGTGGATGGTCCGCGTCGGACAGGCGGAGGGCAGCCTGACGGTCGGCGGGGACGGTACGGGGCTCGGCATCGGCGTCGCGAACGCCTTCGGCGGCGGGCTCCTGCTGCTCCTCGGCGCACTCGTCATGTCGGGCCGCACACGCGCCCACACCGTGCCCCTGGAACCGGAGCCGACGTACCCGATGCGCCCCACGTACCCCACGCTGGACGGCGGCGAGCCCACCCGGACGATGGGCGTCCCCACCTGGGATCCCGACCGGGACCGGACGCAGGCGCAGGACTGGCCCCCGACACAGGCCCCGGACTGGGACCGCGACCGGACCCAGGTCCAGGACTGGAACCAGGGCCAGGACTGGAACCAGGGCAAGGCCCCCGGCCCGGGCCAGAACGACCGCGCCTGAGCCCTCGCGTACGGGCTCAGGCCTCAGGCCCTCAGGCCCCCGGGCGTCACGCCCGTCATGCCCTCCGCGTCAGACCCTCGGCGCCGCGCCCCGTCCCGTGGCCGTGCCCTTCACCGCGTCCAGCGCGTACACGCACCGGTCCTTGCTGCACGCGTACACGACCCCGGCCCGCGCCACCGGCGAGCCCGTGATCTCGCCGCCGGTCGCCAGCTTCCAGCGCAGCTGGCCGCCCGCCGCGTCCAGCGTGTACAGGACGTGGTCCGCCGAACCGAAGTGCACGCGCCCGTCGGCCACCACCGGCGTGCCGATCAGCTCGCCGCCCGCCGCGAACCGCCACTTCGGCGTGCCCGTGACCGCGTCGAGCGTGTACAGCGCGCTGCCGCTGCCGACGTGCACGTTCCCGTTGACGACGAGCACCGGCTCACCGGACTGGCGGGACTCGGTCGCGATCCGCCAGCGGTCCTGGCCGGTCGTCGCGTCCAGGGCGTACACCGTGCCGAGGTAGTCGGAGAGGTAGACCCCGCCGCCCGTGACGGCAGGACCGGGGGCGAAGGCGGGCGGGGAGAGGAAGACCGCGGGCGCCTCGAAGTGCCAGCGGACGTGCCCGCCCGCGTTGTCGATCGACAGCACGCGCGTACCGGCCGCGACGTACACGCAGCCGTCCTCCGCCGGAGCCACCCGCACCGGCACGTTGCCGCAGGACGCGGCGTCGCCGACCGGGTACGACCAGCGCTCCGCACCCGTACGGGCGTCGAGCGCCTGGAGCCGGGCCTCCCGCCACACGTACACGGTGTCGCCGTGCACGGCGGGCCCCGCCTCCGGGGTCTCGAAGTCGGTCTGCGCGCCGGTGATCTCCCACAGCTTGGCGCCGTTGGAGGCCTCCCAGCCCTGGACCCCGCCGCCGCGCGTGCCGGTGACGACCGTGCCCCGGTCGACCTTGAGCGAGTACACCCAGGCGTCGGTCTGGAGCCGCCAGCGCTCGCTGCCGTCGGTGGCGTCGAGGGCGTAGAGCGTGGGCCCGTCGGAGGCGTGGATACGGCCCTGGGCCACGGCCATCGACCAGGCGACGTCCCGCGTCTTGAACTGGCGGCGGCCGCTGGCCACGTCGAGGGCGTGCACCTCGAAGGAGGTGACGTAGAGCAGGTCGCCCGCGACGACCGGGGTGCCCCAGACGTCGTTGGACATCCGGAAGCGCCAGGGCCGCCAGTGCGCGGGCTCGGGCTCCGGCGTCGGCGGGGGTACGGGCAGCCGGGTGTCCGGCTGGGGGCTCGGCTCGTGGGTGTGCGTGCCGCCGGGCGGGCGGATCCAGCCGGTGGCGGTGCTCGAGTCGACGACCGGGCCGAGCGCGGCGCGGGTGTCGGCGACCCGGAGACCGGGGCCGATCTGGACGCCGGCGCCCGCGAGCCGTACGGGACCGCCGACCTCGGCGGGAGAGCCCGCGTGCCGGCCGCCGCCCTGGCCGCCGCGCCCGTCGCCGCTCCACTCCGGCGGCTGCCGGGGCGGGCGGGGCGGGGTGGGCGGGCTGACCGGGGGCGGCGGGAGGGTGGTCCGGCCGCCGCGGCGCCGCTCGATCATCTCGACGGCCGACTGCGGCAGCCAGGCCGACGCCGTACCGCTGTCGTCGCTGCCCGGACCGAAGAGATGCGGCGCGAGCTGGGCCTGCAGATCGGCCGGGGTGGGGCGGCGCGAGACGTCCATCTGCATACAGGAGTCGATGAGCGGCCGCAGCTCGTCCGGCAGCCCTTCCAGGTCAGGACCCTCCCTGAGCAGCATGAACACCGTCTCGACGGGGTTGGCGCCGTGGTACGGCGCGTGCCCGGTGGCGGCGAAGACGAGCATGGACCCGAGCGAGAAGACGTCACTCGCGCCGGTGACGCTGCGCGAGTCGCGGGCCTGCTCGGGCGACATGTACGCGGGCGTGCCGACGGCGACGTTGGTCATGGTCAGCCGGGTGTTGGAGACCCCCGAGGCGATACCGAAGTCGATCACCCGGGGGCCGTCCTCGACGACGAGGACGTTCGACGGCTTCAGGTCGCGGTGGACCAGACCGGCGCCGTGGATGGACTGCAGGGCCTCGGCGACCCCGGCGGCCAGCCAGCGGACGGCCTGGGCCGGCAGCGGCCCGCACTCGTTCACTATCTCTTCGAGGGAGGGCGCGGGGACGTACGCGGTGGCCAGCCACGGCACGGCGGCCCGCGGGTCGGCGTCGACGACGGCGGCCGTGTAGAAACCGGAGACGGCCCGGGCGGCCTCGACCTCACGGGTGAAACGGACACGGAACAGCTGGTCCTCGGCGAGCTCGGTCCGCACGGTCTTGATCGCCACGCGCCGCCCGGAGGCCGAGCGCGCGAGATAGACGAGACCCATGCCACCTGCACCGAGCCGGCCCAGCACCTCGAAGGGCCCGATCCGTCTCGGGTCGTGCTGCGTCAGCTGCTCCACTTGCCTGCCACCTCCCCGTACGGGCCATGAGGGTACGGCCCCGTGGCCCTGATTCTTCCTGTCCGAGGCGCCGGTTGCGAACCCGGGGGCGGATCGGGGTGTCTCAGCGCATATCGCCGGAGGGGGCGGGGGGCCTTTCGTCCGGTTCGACCGGTTCGGGGGCGGGGGTGGAGGCGGGGGTGGAGGCGGGCTCGTCCGCCGCGTTGCCCTCTCCCTCCGGTTCCTTCGGTTCGGCGAGGATCGCGAAGCGGGCGCCCTGGTTGTCGTGGAGGACGGCGATGCGGCCGTGGGGGGTGTCGAAAGGCGGGTTCGTGACGCGGCCGCCGAGGGCGACGGCCGTCGCGCAGGTCTCGTCGCAGTCGGCGACGGCGAAGTAGACGAGGACGTGGCCCGGCATCGCGGCCGGGAAGGCGTCGGTGAGGACGGCCCGGCCGCCGAAGGCGGTGTCGTCGCCGGCGCGCGAGCCGGGCGGGGACCAGACGCGGTAGTCGAAGTCGCTCTCCCTGCCCTCTTCGCCCGGTTCCACCTGGCGGCCGAGGTAGCCGAAGACGGAGGCGTAGAAGGTGTCGACCGCGTCGCGTTCCCTCGTATAGACCTCCATCCAGCAGAAGGAGCCGGGGAGCATCGTCTTCTCGAAGCCGTTGTCGTCGCCCGCCTGGCGCAGTCCGAACACGGCCCCGCCGGGGTCGGCGGCGAGCGCGAGGACGCCGAAGGGGCCCACGGGGTACGGCTCCATGATCATCTGGCCGCCGGCGTTCCTGATCCGGGCGGCGAGCGTGCCGGCGTTCGCGGTGGAGAGGTAGACGGTCCAGGTGGTGGGCATCCGGCCGTCGCTCTTCGGTACGAGCCCGGCGACGCGCTTGCCGTCACTGAGGGCCTCGTCGCGGTCGGGGTCGAAGGTCCAGCCGAAGAGCTCGCGGTAGAACCGCTTCCCCGCCTCCAGGTCGGAAAGCTGTGCCTCCACCCAGCAGGGGGTGCCCTCTGTGAATGCCGCCATGGCTCCACGCTAGGTCGCGGGACCCCTCCCCGCACGCCCCATAATCGAACATACCGCCATATAGGGAGGCGCTCGCCTCGGCCTCGACGGAGTTGTCCACCGAAGTTGTCCACAGGCTGTTAATAAGCCTTTTCGAGTGGAGCACCCCTCGGCCGGGCTCCCCGGGGCTCCTGGGGCCCTGGGGCCCTGGGGCCACCCGGGGCTCCTGGGGTCCGGGGGGCCACCCGGGTGCCGCCCCGGAGGGGGTGCACCCCATTTGCAGTCGGCCGAATCGCGCGCCGATCACTGCTCGGTAAGCTGACGGCATGACAGGACAAGTACGCACCGTCGACGGCCGCGTGGCCGGACGACGCGGTCAGGCGACGCGGCAGAAGCTGCTCGACTGCCTCAGCGAGATGCTCAGCTCCTCGCCGTACCGGGACGTCAAGGTCATCGACGTGGCCCGGAAGGCGGGCACTTCCCCCGCGACGTTCTACCAGTACTTCCCCGACGTCGAGGGTGCCGTCCTCGAGATCGCCGAGGAAATGGCCAAGGAGGGCGCCGCGTTGACCGAGCTGGTCTCCGGCCGCTCCTGGGTCGGGAAGGCCGGCTGGCAGACCTCCGAGGAACTGGTCGAGGGCTTCCTGGACTTCTGGCGCCGGCACGACGCGATCCTGCGGGTCGTGGACCTCGGCGCCGCCGAGGGCGACAAGCGGTTCTACAAGATCCGCATGAAGATCCTGAACTCCGTCACCAACTCCCTTACGGACGCGGTGAAGGACCTCCAGGCCAAGGGGAAGGTCGACAAGGACGTCAGCCCCGCGGCGATGGCGGGATCCCTGGTGGCGATGCTGGCCTCGGTGGCCGGCCACCAGAAGGGGTTCCAGACCTGGGGCGTGAAGCAGGCCGAACTGAAGCCGAACCTGGCGCTGTTGGTGCACCTGGGGATCACGGGCAAGAAGCCGACGAAGTAGCCCGCCCGGCTCGCCGGCAGACCCCCGTACCCGCGCTTCGTCCGTCCTGTCGCGCCGGCGGCGGCCTCTTCCCGAGACCGCCGCCGGCGTTCCCCTGTCCGGAGGCGGTACGCCGCGGGCCGGTACGCCCGGGCATCGCGAGAGGCTGACGCCACGGGTACGCCCGGGCCGGTACGCCCTGTGCCGGTAAGCCCCGGGCCGGTACGCCCCGGGCATCGCGAGAGGCCGGGCCACCGGTACACCCCCGCCCGTCACCGCCTCGTCAGCCGGAAGAGCCTGATCTCGCGCTCCACCCGTGCCTGGTACGTCGCGTACGGCGGCCAGAACCCGAGCGCGGCCCGCCACGCGGCGGCCCGCTCCTCCCCCGCGAGCAGCTCCGCCCGCACCGGGATCGTCTCGCCGCGCCAACTCACCTCCACGTCGGGGTGTTTCAGCAGGTTCCCGGTCCACGCCGGGTGCCCGTCCCGCCCGAAGTTGGAGCCGATCAGGAGCCAGGTCCCGGCCGGCTCGGGCATGCACGCGAGCGGCGTGACCCGCGGCTGCCCCGACTTGGCGCCCTTCGCCGTGAGGATCAGCCCGGGCAGCATCTGGGCGCTGAGCAGCACCTTGCCGCGGGTCAGCCGGTGCACGGCCCGGTCCATCGCGGGGATGAAGTGCGGGGCGACCTTCGCGAACGTCCTCGTGGACGACACCTTCTGCATCAGACGTACGCCGACGGGCATCAGGCCGCCACCTCTCCGAAGAGTCCTGTCACCTGGGCGGCCCGCTCGCGCAGCCGCCGCGCGGGCCCGAAGAGCAGCTCGTCCGCCGTCGCCCGCTTGAAGTACAGATGCGCCTCGTGCTCCCAGGTGAAGCCGATGCCGCCGTGCAGCTGGATCGTCTCGCCGGCCACCGTCCGCAGCGCCTCCAGGGCGGCGGCGAGGGCGAGGGCGCCCGTTCCCGGTTCGCGGGCGGCTCCGTACGTCAGCGAGCGGGCCGCCTCCACCTGGACGTACAGGTCGGCGACCCGGTGCTTGACCGCCTGGAAGGAGCCGACGGGCCGCCCGAACTGTTCGCGGGAGCCGACGTACTCGACCGTGCGGTCCAGGGCGGCCTGCGCCGCGCCGACGGCCTCGGCCGCGAGCGCCACGGCCACCGACCGCCCGGTATCGGCGAGCGCCCCGAGCACGTCGACCGGCTCCTCGCCGAGCAACTCCGCCTCCACGTCCCGCAGTTGGATCGAGGCCTGGGAGCGGGTCGCGTCCAGGGCGGGCTGCCGTACGCGGACGAGTCCGGCGACCTCCGCCCGTACGAGGAAGAGCAGGGTCCGGCTGCGCGCGAAGCCGCCGGTGTGGGCGGCGACCAGGAGCAGCCCGGCGCTGTGCCCGTCGAGGACCTGGGTCGCCTCCCCGTACAGCTGCCAGCCGCCGTCCGCGGCCCGTGCCTGGACGCCGCCGGCCCGCCCGCCGCCCGCGACCCAGGAGCCGTTGTCGCCGGTCAGGCCGAGGGCGAGGGCCAGCGAGCCGCCGGGGACGGCGAGTGCACAGGTCAGGGAGCCGTCGGCGATGCGCGGCAGCAGGTCGGCGCGCTGCGGTCCGGTGCCGAGGGCGTGGATCAGGGGCGCGGCGAGGAGGGCGGTGGCGAGGAGCGGGGACGGGGCGAGGGCCCGGCCGGTCTCCTCGCAGGCGAGGGCGAGTTCGGCGGGGCCGCAGCCGACCCCTCCGTACTCCTCGGGCAGGGCGAGCCCGGGCAGTCCGAGGGTGCCGGACATCCGGTTCCACAGGTCGGTGTCGTACCCCTCGGGGGTGGCGACGGCGGCACGGACCTCGGCGGGCCCGGAGCGTTTGGCGAGCAGTTCGCGCAGGGTGCGGCGGATCTCGTCCTGCTCCGCGGTGAAGGCGGTGTCCATGGTGCTCCCCTCCGTATCTGACGGCCCGTCATGTTAGGGCGGACGGACCCAGAAACCCAGAGTCTGGAGCACGCGGAACCACAGGGGGACTCAGCAGACCTCCCCCGGCGCCTTCGCCGTAGCCCGCAGCAGATCCCGTACGAGGGTGAAGTCCACCCGCTCCGGGCGGCGGAAGCGCAGGCACCCCTTGCCCATGTCCTGGTCGGCGAGCCGCTCCTCGAAGCCCTCCCGGACGTCCGGACGCATCAAGTAGAAGGAGATGTACTGCTTCTGTGAGGCGAAGGCGATCTCCGGCTCCCCGCCCGGCCGCCGGTACGTCGGCATCCCCCACTCCATGGCCTCCTCGAAGCCGTGGAGTTCGGTGCGGCAGAGCTCGCGCAGCCGGACGAGCGCCGTGAGGCGGTCCGGGTCCAAGACCTCGGTGAGGTAGGTGTCGACGTCTTCGGCCATGCTTCGCACCATCTAGAGACTCCCTGTCGCTGTATCTGATGTACCGTCAGATTCATGCCCACCACTTCACGGAACCGCGACCGCGCCGGGCGACGCGTCGCCGTCGTCGGCATATCCCTCTCCGACTGCGGCCGGGTCGACGAGGCCACTCCCTACACTCTGCACGCCCAGGCCGCCCGCCGCGCCCTCGCGGACAGCGGCCTCGACCGCTCGGTGATCGACGGCCTCGCCTCGGCGGGGCTCGGCACCCTCGCCCCGGTCGAGGTCGCCGAGTACCTGGGGCTGCGGCCCCGCTGGGTGGACTCGACCGCCGTCGGCGGCGCCACCTGGGAGGTCATGGCCGCCCACGCGGCCGACGCCATCGCCGCGGGCCACGCCAACGCCGTCCTGCTCGTCTACGGCTCGACCGCCCGCGCCGACATCAAGGCCCGCCGCCGCACCTCGAACCTCTCCTTCGGGGCGCGCGGCCCGCTGCAGTTCGAGGTCCCCTACGGACACACCCTGATCTCCAAGTACGCGATGGCCGCCCGTCGCCATATGCACGAGTACGGGACGACCCTGGAGCAGCTCGCCGAGGTCGCCGTCCAGGCGCGGGCGAACGCGGCGCTCAACCCGGAGGCGATGTTCCGCGAGCCGATCACGGTCGACGAGGTGCTCGGCGGCCCGGTGATCGCGGACCCGTTCACCAAGCTGCACTGCTGCATCCGCAGCGACGGCGGCTGCGCGGTGCTGCTCGCGGCCGAGGAGTACGTACCGGACACGGCGAAGGCGCCCGTGTGGGTCCTCGGGACGGGCGAGCACGTCTCGCACACGACGATGTCGGAGTGGGAGGACTTCACGGTCTCCCCGGCGGCGGTCAGCGGCCGGCTCGCGTTCGAGCGCGCGGGCGTCACTCCGGCGGACATCGACCTCGCGGAGGTCTACGACGCCTTCACGTACATGACGCTGGTGACCCTTGAGGACCTGGGCTTCTGCGCGAAGGGCGAGGGCGGCGCGTTCGTCGAGGCGAAGGACCACCTCCCGGTGAACACGGACGGCGGCGGTCTCTCGGCCTGCCACCCGGGGATGCGGGGCCTGTTCCTGCTGGTGGAGGCGGTCCGCCAGCTACGCGGCGAGGCCCCGGGCCTCCAGGTCCGGCGCCCGGACGGCAGCCTCCCGGAGTTGGCGGTGGCGTCGGGGACGGGGGGCTGGTTCTGCTCGTCGGGAACGGTGGTACTGGCCCGCGGCTAACGACCGGTGACGGATCTATACATCCGTCATAGACAAGCGTGTAGGACACTCGTATAGTCATGGCTGCGGGGTCGACGCGACTCCGCACCCACGACCGCGATCACGCGACCAGGAGTCCTGCCATGACGCACGCACCCGCGAACCGAACGGTCCTCATCTCCGGCGCCTCCATCGCCGGCCCCGCCCTCGCCCTCCTCCTCCACCGCCACGGCTTCACCCCCACCGTCGTCGAACGCGCCCCCGAACTCCGCACCGGCGGCTACAAGGTCGACATCCGAGGCACCGCCATCGAGGTCTGCCGCCGCCTGGGCATCCTGGACGAAGTGCGAACCAACTCCACGGACATGGACGGCGGTTCGTACGTGGACGCGCAGGGCCGCACGATCGGCGAGCTGCCCGCGGAGATCTTCGGCGGGCGGACCGAGGGGGACGACGAGATCATGCGCGGCGACCTCGCCCGCATCCTGTACGAGCGGACCCGCGACGACGTCGAGTACGTCTTCGGCGACTCCATCGCGGCCCTCCACGACGACGGCGACGGCGTGGACGTCACCTTCGAGAGCGGCACCCGCCGCCGCTTCGACCTGGTGGTCGGCGCGGACGGCATGCACTCCAACACCCGGCGCCTCGCCTTCGGCGACGAACGGCGCTTCACCCGCTACCTGGGCGCGTACATCTCGATCTTCTCCGCCCCCAACCACCTGGGCCTCACCCGCTGGGAGACGTACCACGCCCGCCCGAAGAAGCTGATCTCCGTCTACAGCACGGCGGGCGAGCAGGCGCACACGGCAAAGAACCTCTTCGTCTTCTCCGCCCCCGACGAACTCTCCTACGACCGCCGGGACACGGCCGCGCAGAAGCGGCTGCTGGCGGAGGCCTTCGCGGGCGACGACTGGGAGATCCCGCGCCTGATCGCCGACGCGGCCGACGCCGACGACTTCTACTTCGACGCGATCGCCCTCGTCGAAATGGACCACTGGTCGAGCGGCCGCGTCGCCCTCATCGGCGACGCCGCCCACTGCACCTCCCCCGCCTCGGGCCAGGGCACCGGCCTCGCCCTCATAGGCGCCTACGTCCTCGCGGGCGAACTCGCGGCCGCCCACGGCGACCACCGCACGGCCTTCGCCGCGTACGAACGCGTGATGCGCCCGGGCGTCGAACTGAACCAGCGCTTCGCGGCCCGCTTCGCGAAGGAGATGACGGTCTCCTCCCGCTGGAAGATCGCCCTCCGCATGACCATGGTCCGCACCCTCCCCCGCACCCCCTGGAAGAACCTCATCGCGAGGAAGATCCGCACCGACATCCAGCACGCGGCGAACGCGGTCCCGCTGAAGGAGTACGCGGAGAGCAAGGCGCACGACGAGTCCACGGAGTACGCGGCCTAGGCTTCCGGCATGAACGACTTCGACCGCACCCTCCGCTCCCTCAAGGTCTGGGACACCACCCTCCCGGTCTTCGCGCCCGAGACCGCGCCCGTCGAGCCGCTGGCGCTCTTCCACGAGTGGTTCGTGGCCGCGGCCGAGGCGGGGCAGGTGGAGCCGCACACCATGTCGCTGGCGACCGTGGACGAGGGTGGGCGGCCCGATGTGCGGACCGTGATGCTGCACGGGGCCGACGCGCGGGGCTGGCACTTCGCCTCGCACGCCACCAGTGCCAAGGGCCGCCAGCTCGCCGCCCGCCCCGAGGCCGCGCTCGGGTTCTACTGGCCGGTCCAGGGCCGCCAGGTCCGGGTCAGGGGCCGGGTCTCGACCTCGCCGCGCGACGAGGCCTACGCCGATCTGCACGCCCGCACCACCGGGGCCCTGGCCTCCGCGCTCGTGGGGCGGCAGAGCGAGGTCCTTGACGACCTGGACACGCTGGCACGCGTGAGCCGGGCGGCCTGGGAACGGGCGGAGGCGGAGCCGGGGGCGCACGCCGAGAGCTGGACGCTGTACGTCCTGGAACCGGCCGAGGTCGAGTTCTTCCAGGGCGACGAGCGCAGGCGGCACGTACGGCTCCGGTACCGCAGGGACGCCGCCGGCTGGGCGCGGGAGCTGCTCTGGCCGTGACCGGGGGCCGGGGCGCACCATGAGAGGAGGAGGTGGGAGAACCATGGGTACGTACATGGATGTCCACCGGAACATGGTCGGGATCACCGCCGACGAGCTGAAGGAAGCGCACGCGGCGGACCAGTTGATCGAGAAGGACGAGGGCGTCCACTTCGAGAAGGCCTGGGCCGACCCGGAGTCCGGCACCGTCTACTGCCTGTCCCACGGGCCCTCGGCCGAGGCCGTCCAGCGCATTCACGCCCGTACGGGCCACGCCGCCGACGAGATACACGAAGTGACCCTCATGGTGTGACGGCCGCGTCCTCGCCCCCGTACATGCCCTCGACGTCGTCGGCGAAGTCGCGCAGCACCGCCGCGCGCCGCAGCTTCAGCGAGGGCGTCAGGTGGCCGCTCGCCTCGGACCACTCGGTGGTCAGGACGCGGAACGCGCGGATGGACTCGGCCCGGGAGACCAGCCGGTTGGCCTCGTCCACGGCGCGCTGGAGCACACCGAGGAGTTCCTCGTCGCGGGCGAGCTGCCGGATCGGGAGGTGGTCCTTCCTCCGCATCCGCCGCCAGTGGACGAGCCCCTCCTGGTCCAGGGTGAGCAGCGCGGTGATGTACGGGCGGTTGTCGCCGAGGACCAGGCACTGGCCGATCAGCGGGTGGGCGCGGAGCCAGTCCTCCAGCGGGGCGGGGGCGACGTTCTTGCCCGCCGAGGTGATGAGGATGTCCTTCTTCCGGCCGGTGATCCGCAGATAGCCGTCCTCGTCGAGCGCGCCCAGGTCGCCGGTGGGGAACCAGCCCTCGTCGTTGAAGGGCAGCGCCACCCCGCGCTGGGCGTCCCAGTAGCCGGCGAAGACGTGGCCGCCCTTGAGCCAGACCTCGCCGTCGTCCGCGATCCGTACCGCCGTCCCTGGCAGGGGCCGGCCGACCGTCCCGGTGCGGGGCCGCCGGGGCGGGGTGACGGTGGAGGCCGCGCAGGTCTCCGTGAGGCCGTACCCCTCGTAGACGTCGATCCCGGCGCCCGAGTAGAACTCGGAGAGGCGGGTGCCCAGCGGGGAGCCGCCGCAGATCACGTGCCGTACGCGGCCGCCGAGGGCGTCCCTGATCCGCCGGTAGACGAGCGGGTCGTACAGCGCGCGGGCCGCCCGCAGCCCGAGCGAGGGCTCGTCCTCGTGGCCGTACCGCTGGGCGACGCGCGCGGCGCGGTCGAAGGAGGAGGCCCGGCCACTCCGCTCCGCCGTCGCCCGGGCGGAGTTGTACACCTTCTCCAGGACGTACGGGATGGCCAGCAGGAACGTCGGCCGGAACCCGGCCAGGTCGGCGAGCAGGTCGCCGTTCTCGATGGACGGCGCGTGCCCGAGCCGCACCCGGGCCCGTACGCAGCCGATCGCGACCATCCGCCCGAAGACATGCGCGAGGGGCAGGAAGAGCAGGGTCGCGGGCGCCTCCTTGCTGAGCTCGCGGAACACCGGGTGCAGGAAGGCGATGGCGTTGTCGACCTCGGCGAAGAAGTTGCCGTGGGTCAGGGCGCAGCCCTTGGGGCGGCCAGTGGTGCCCGAGGTGTAGACGAGGGTGGCGAGGGTCTCGGGGCCGAGCAGCCCGCGCCGGGCGGTCACGGCCTCGTCGGGAACCCGCTCCCCGGCCCGCTTGAGCTGGTCGACGGCGCCGGCGTCGAGGACCCAGAGGTGCGCGAGCCCGGGCAGCCCGCGGCGCTCGGTGGAGACGAGCCGGCCCTGCGCGGGGTCCTCGACGACACAGGCGACGGCGCCGGAGTCCTGGAGGATCCAGCGGGTCTGGAAGGCGGAGGAGGTGGGGTAGACGGGGACGGTGACCAGGCCGGCGGCCCAGGCGGCGAAGTCGAGCAGCGTCCATTCGTAGGTGGTACGGGCCATCAGCGCGAGCCGGTCGCCGGGTTGCAGCCCCGCGGCGATCAACCCCTTGGCGGCGGCGTGGACTTCGGCGGCGAAGGCGGAGGCGGTGACGTCGCCCCAACCGCCGTCGGCGCGCTTGCGCCCGAAGACGACGGCTTCGGGCTCGACAGCCGCGTTGCCAAAGGGGACATCGGCGAGCGACCCGTGCGGGACCGGCGGGACGAGCGCCGGTACGGAGGCCTCCCGTACCGCTCCGGCGACGAGGGTGATCCGAGGCTGAGGCTCGATGACGGACACGTGCGACTCCTCGGCCTTCGGTAACTCCCGGTAAATCTAGGAGAGATCAGGGATCGGGGACAATCCCCGAGGGGACCACCGCTCACTCCGCATCAGATTGCCGAGCCCGGCCCACGCGAAGTTCATCAGCGTCGCCGCCGCCTCCCAGGCCGTCATCCCCGGCGTCTCGTTGGCCCAGCAGGCCAGCGACTCGGCGGCCCCGACGAGCGCCTGGGCGAGCCCCGCGACGTCCCGCTCGGCCAGCTCCGGATCGCGGTCCGTCGCGCGGTGGGTCTCCTGGGCGGCGGCCCCGATCAGCGTCCCCACGTACGCGACGATCTCGTCCCGCATCCGCCCCGCCTCACCGGCGAACGGCTCCCCGTGCGTCCGCGCCTGCCGGCTCAGCACCGCCCACCCGTCGGGGTGTTCGGCGGTGTGCGTGAAGAAGGCCAGCAGCCCCGCCCACAACTGCTCCTCGGCCGGCTCCGCCGCATCGACCCCACCCACCACGGCGGCGAGCAGCGCCTGCGCCTCGCGCCGGATGCAGGCGGTGAAAAGCTCTTCCTTGGAGTTCAAGTACAAGTAGACCAACGGCTTGGAGACCCCGGCGAGTTCGGCGATCTCGTCCATCGACGCGGCCTGATACCCCAGCCGCCCGAAGGCCCGCACGGCGGCATCCATCATCTGCCGCTCCCGCACCTCCCGAGGCATCCGCTTCCCCTTCACCCCACCCACAACGACCGCCGCCTTCCCGCCCTGCCCACCGACTCCGGGGAGAGCCTATGTGCACCGCCACGGACCGCGGGAACGCGTGATGCCCATGCCCCCGAGGGGACATGGGCATCACGGGCGTGCGGGTGAGGGTCAGGCGGCGACGGCCACCGACTCGCGGGTGCTCTCGCGCTCGTCGACCGGGGAGGACGACGCGGAGTTGTACGCGTCGAGGTCGAGGATCTTCTCGCGGGCGGCGACGACGACCGGGACCAGAGCCTGGCCGGCGACGTTCGTGGCCGTGCGCATCATGTCCAGGATCGGGTCGATGGCCATCAGCAGGCCGACGCCCTCCAGGGGGAGGCCCAGGGTGGAGAGGGTCAGGGTCAGCATGACCGTGGCGCCCGTCAGGCCGGCCGTGGCGGCCGAGCCGACGACCGAGACGAAGGCGATCAGGAGGTAGTCCTGGATGCCCAGCTGGACGTCGAAGATCTGCGCGATGAAGATCGCGGCGAGCGCCGGGTAGATCGCGGCGCAGCCGTCCATCTTCGTGGTGGCGCCGAACGGCACGGCGAAGGAGGCGTACTCCTTCGGGACGCCGAGGCGCTCGGTGACCTTCTGGGTGACCGGCATCGTGCCGACCGAGGAGCGGGAGACGAAGGCCAGCTGGATGGCCGGCCAGGCGCCCTTGAAGAACTGGATCGGGTTGACCTTGGCGACCGTCGCGAGCAGCAGCGGGTAGACGCCGAACATCACGAGGGCCGAGCCGATGTAGACGTCGGCGGTGAAGGTCGCGTACTTGCCGATCAGCTCCCAGCCGTAGTCGGCGATGGCGAAGCCGATGAGGCCGACGGTGCCGATCGGGGCGAGGCGGATGACCCACCACAGGGCCTTCTGGAGGAGCTCCAGGACCGACTCGGAGAGAGCCAGGATCGGCTTGGCGCGGTCGCCGAGCTTGAGCGCGGCGACGCCGGCGACGGCGGCCATGAAGACGATCTGGAGGACGTTCAGCTCGGTGAACGGGGTGATGACGTCCGTCGGGATGATCCCGGTCAGGAAGTCGATCCAGGTGCCCTCGCGCTTCGGCAGCTTGCCGTCCTGCGGGGTGAGGCCGGTACCGGCGCCCGGGTTGGTGAGCAGGCCGATCGCGAGGCCGATGCCGACCGCGATGAGCGAGGTGATCATGAACCAGACGAGGGTCTGCGCGGCAAGCCGGGCCGCGTTGTTGACCTTCCGGAGGTTGGTGATCGACACCAGGATCGCGAAGAAGACGAGCGGGGCGACGGCCAGCTTCAGGAGCTGGACGAAGATGTCGCCGACCTGGCCGAGGGTGTCCTTCAGCCAGCTGATGTCCTGGCTACGGGCGAGCCAGCCGAGCAGGACGCCGAGCACGAGACCGGCGACGATCTGGGCCCAGAAGGGGATCTTGGGTATTCGGGAGGAAGTCGGGGACTTCGTCTCGGGCGTGGACGCGGACGCGGACACAGACACACTCCAGCGATGCGTATCGGGGAAATACGGGGACGGGGGTGCGGTACACACGCGTGCAGGCGGTACCGCTGCATGATGCCGGGGTCAGAGCTCGCGGCAACAGACCGCGGACATACAGCGGCACAGATCGACATGCAGGCGCGCCACGAGCGGGGTGCTCACGGCATCGAGGGGGCGCACTGCTGTCTTCATGGCAGGTACGTTAACACTTGAACTTTGAGAACCTCAAAGCCATTCTTTGAGGCCCTCAGAACCCTCCCGGACCTCCGAAACACAGAAAACCCCGGCCAGGAGCCTTCGAAGCTCCCGATCGGGGTGTCTGTGCGGTGTTTGTACTGTGATGAAACTTACCCGGGCCTTACCCGGGTTCGCACCCAGGTCTTACGCGTCCTCGCGCGACCGGTTCTCCGCCAGGCGGTCCTTCGCCCGGTCCACCTTCGCCACGATCTGCTCGGACATCGCGTCCCGCTGGCCCCGCAGCAGGACGAAGCTGAGGGGCGCGGAGATCACGATGGAGAGGATCAGCACCCAGAGCAGGTTGGAGTCGCCGAGGCCGCGCGGCAGCACGCCGAGGCGGACGAGCCCGACCAGCACGAGGAAGCACCCGGCGAAGATGCCGAGGCGCATGAGGGTGTAGCGGAGGGTCGCAGCGCCCGTCCCGTTCGCGGCCACGACGGCCCCTTTCTCTGTCTGTGTCAGTTCGCCCGTCCAGTGAAGCACGGGACGAAGGGGATCAATTCAGCGGGAGCAGCATGATGATGTCGTCCCGGTCGTCGCCCTCGGCCACCCGGATCGCGCCGGGCACCCGCCCGACCTCCTTGTAGCCGCAGGAGGCGTAGAAGCGGTCGGCGCCCGTGCCGCCCCGGCAGGTGAGCCGGATCGCGTCGATCCCGTCGAAGCCCCGCACCGCGTCCTCGACGGCGGCCATGAGGTCGCGGCCGTACCCCTTGCCCTGGTGGGAGGGGTGGACCATGACCGTGTAGAGCCAGACCCAGTGCTTCATCAGCCGGTGCGTGTTGTACGCGACGAAGGTGGTGGCGGCGACGGTGCCGTCCTCCCCGTACCCGACGACGAGCCGCATCCGGCCCTCGGCCATGGCGGCGAGGTGCTTGACCAGCTCGGGCCGGACCTCGTCCGCGGTCACCGGCGGGACGAAGCCGACGGCTCCGCCCGCGTTGGAGACGTCCGCCCACAGGCGCAGGACGCCGTCCCGTACCTCAGGGGTGATCGAGGGGTCGAGTTCGAACCTCAGGGACATCGGTCGGTGCCTCAGAGCCGCATCGGCTGGGGCGACTCGCGGCGGTCCGCCTCCGGGCCCGGGTACTCGCGGATGATCTCGTACCGCGTGTTCCGCTCCACCGGGCGGAAGCCGGCGTCCCGGATCAGTTCGAGCAGGTCCTCGCGGCCCAGCTTGTTCGGCGTGCCGTAGTTGTCGGCGTCGTGCGTGATCTTGTACTCGACGACCGAGCCGTCCATGTCGTCGGCGCCGTGCTGGAGCGCGAGCTGGGCGGTCTGGACGCCGTGCATGACCCAGAAGACCTTGACGTGCGGCACGTTGTCGAAGAGGAGGCGGGAGACGGCGAAGGTCTTGAGGGCCTCCGCGCCGGTCGCCATCTTCGTGCGCGCCTGGAGCTTGTTGCGGACCTTGCCGTCCTGCATGTCCACGAAGTCGTGCTGGTAGCGCAGCGGGATGAAGACCTGGAAGCCGCCGGTCTCGTCCTGGAGCTCACGCAGTCGCAGCACGTGGTCGACGCGGTGCCGGGGCTCCTCGATGTGCCCGTACAGCATGGTCGAGGGGGTCTTGAGCCCCTTCTCGTGCGCGAGGCGGTGGATCCGGGACCAGTCCTCCCAGTGGGTGCGGTGGTCCACGATGTGCTGGCGGACCTCCCAGTCGAAGATCTCCGCGCCGCCGCCGGTGAGGGACTCCAGGCCGGCCTCGATGAGCTCGTCGAGGATGTCGGAGGCCGACATGCCCGAGATGGTCTCGAAGTGGTGGATCTCGGTGGCGGTGAACGCCTTCAGCGAGACGTTCGGGAGCGCCTTCTTCAGCTCGGAGAGCGAGCGCGGGTAGTAGCGCCAGGGCAGGTTGGGGTGGAGCCCGTTGACGATGTGCAGCTCGGTGAGGTTCTCGTTCTCCATCGCCTTGGCGAGGCGGACGGCCTCCTCGATGCGCATCGTGTACGCGTCCTTCTCGCCCGGCTTGCGCTGGAACGAGCAGTACGCGCAGGACGCGGTGCACACGTTCGTCATGTTGAGGTGGCGGTTGACGTTGAAGTGGACGACGTCACCGTTCTTGCGGGTCCGGACCTCGTGGGCCAGGCCGCCGAGCCAGGCCAGGTCGTCGGACGCGTACAGAGCGATGCCGTCCTCGCGGCTCAGCCGCTCTCCGGAACGGACCTTCTGCTCCAGCTCGCGCTTGAGTCCCGCGTCCATGCGGCCGCCTCCCATGTCTGACGATTTCAGGCTCCACCCACCGTACTCTCAGCCCTCCTCGGGCAGATCCCCGACCCGGTTCTCCCACTTGGTGGAGAGCACGATCGTCGTACGGGTACGGGAGACGCCCTTGGTGCCGGAGAGGCGGCGGATCGTCTTCTCCAGGCCGTCGACGTCGCCGACGCGGACCTTGAGCATGAAGGAGTCGTCGCCCGCGATGAACCAGCAGTCCTCGATCTCGGCGAGGTCCTTCAGACGGCGGGCCACGTCCTCGTGGTCGGCGGCGTCGGAGAGGGAGATGCCGATGAGCGCGGTGACACCGAGGCCGAGCGAGGCGGCGTCGACCGTCGCGCGGTAGCCGGTGATGACGCCGGCCACCTCCAGACGGTTGATGCGGTCGGTGACGGAGGGGCCGGAGAGCCCGACGAGCCGGCCGAGTTCGGCGTACGAAGCGCGGCCGTTCTCGCGCAGAGCCTGGATGAGCTGCCTGTCCACGGCGTCCATAGGTATGAAGCCTTCCATTGTCCAGCGATACCGCGAGTTTAGGTATAGAATCTAAGGCACACAGGGGTCGACACCCTGTGAATCTTTCAATTGAACAAAGACGATCTTTCAGGAGTGGTGTTCACCGTGTACACGATCGAGATGGCCTACGCCCGTATGCGCGAGCTGCAGGACCTGGCCGACCGCTCGCGTGCCCACCAGCCGTCCCGCGCCACCCGGCGCGCCGAGAAGAAGCGCACCGCGAAGAAGCGCTGATCACGGCCCTAATCCCCCCGAGGGGCAGCCGCTCCACCGAGCTCCCCCTCCCAACGGCGGTACAGCCGGTGCGGCACCCCTGCCGCGTCGAGCACCCGCCCCGCGACGAAGTCCACCAGATCCTGGATGTGCGTCGCCCCCGCGTAGAACGCCGGCGAGGCGGGCAGCACCACTGCGCCCGCCTCGTCCAGCGCGACCAGGTGCTTCAGCGTCTGCCCGTTCAGCGGGGTCTCCCGCACCGCGACCACCAGCGGCCGCCGCTCCTTGAGCGTCACGCTCGCCGCCCGCTGCAGCAGGTCCTTCGAAAGCCCCAGCGCCACGCCCGCCACCGAGGCGGTGGACGCGGGCACGATCAGCATCCCCTTCACCGGGTACGAGCCGCTGCTCGGCCCGGCGGCCAGGTCACCGGCCGCCCAGTACCGCACGTCGTCGATTTGGGGCGCGAACGTCCCCGGCTTCCCGTCGGCGCCCCGCGCCAGCCAGGTCGCCAGGTCCTCGCGCCAGTGCGCGTCCCGGAAGGCGATCCCGGTCTCGTCGAGCAGCGTCAGCCGCGACGCCCGCGAGACGACCAGGTCGACGCTCTCCCCCGCCGCGAGCAGCCCCCTCAGCACGGCGGCGGCATACGGCGTCCCCGACGCCCCTGACACCCCGACCACCCAGGGACGACGCTGCTGTTCCTCTACTACCGGCTCCACGCGCTCCACGCCGCCGAGCCTATCCGGCCGCCCGGCAGGAGAACTCCGCACGGGGTCCCGTACGTTCTCCCCTACACAGGGTTCGGACCGCAGGGGGATGGTCATGTCAGACATCGAGACGACGGAGTGGCGTACGTCCGACCGGGCGAAGGCCGCGGTACAGCTCATGGCGGGCTGGGTGGCCCTGCTGTGGGTGCTCGAAGGCGTCGACCACGCGACGGGCCACGCGCTCGACGAGTACGGCATCATCGCCCGCGACCCGGACAGCCTCGGCGGGATCCTCGCCGCGCCGTTCCTGCACTTCGGCTTCGGACACGTCGCCGCCAACAGCGTCCCGCTGCTCGTCCTCGGCTTCGTCGCGGCGCTCGGCGGCATCCGCCGCTTCCTCGCCGTCTGCGGGCTGATCATCCTGGCCGACGGCGTCGGCGTCTGGCTGATCTCCCCCTCGAACTCGATCACCGCGGGCGCGTCCGGCCTGGTCTTCGGCCTCTTCGGCTACCTCGTGGTCCGCGGCTTCGTGGAGCGCAAGCTCCTCGCCATCGCCGTGGGGCTCACGCTCGCCGCGCTCTGGGGCGGCGCCGTCCTCGCCGGCATCTCCCCCACGAACACGACCGTCAGCTGGCAGGGCCACCTCGTCGGCCTGGCAGCTGGTGTGGGCGCGGCGTTCCTCTTCCGGCCGGCGGCCAAGGACGGGCGGGCAGCCCTGACGGGGTGACCAGCCGGCCAAGGGCAGGCAGGCAGCCCTGACGGGGTGACCAGCCGGCCAAGGACGGGCGGGCAGCCCTGACGGGGTGACCGTGCGGTCGAGCGAGAGTGCCCCGGCTCTGCCCTCAGGGGCCTCGACCGGTCGACCGTCTCCCGAGAAGACTGCGGTGGCGCACATCATGACGTCACCCCTTCCGGAGCGGCCATGTTCACTCACCGAGACCGCGGATCGGCCGAGGCCACGCACGGCCACGGCTCCGGGCACGAGCAGCGGACACCCGCAGCCCCGGAGCACGCCCATCACTCCGGGCACCATCACCCCGGGCACCCCGGACACCTCACGCCCGCGGCCCTCCAGGCCATCCAGCGCAGCCACGGGAACGCGGCGGCCGTCCGCGCGCTCGGCCGGCAGGACGCGACCCAGCCCGCCCCCCAGTTCGCGATCCAGCGGGCCGGCTCCGGAGACGGGCAGGCGAGCGCACCGGCGGGCGAGCAGGCCCCTCAGACGCGGTACCGGATCCAGATCCAGACGGCGAAGAACAGCCGCACCCACCACCTCGACTACTGGGCGAACCTCGCCCTCGGTCACGCCTGGGTCGCCCTCTACAGGGACGAGGGCGGAACGGAGACCTGGAAGTCGTACGGTTTCTTCCCCGCCGAGGAGGTCGCGCACGACAAGCCCTTCAGGTCGGTGAAGGGTCAGGTCAGGAGGAACCACGATCACCCTGACCAGGCGTCCTCCAAGCTCACCGCGGAGCTCACGGAGGAGCAGTACAACAAGGCGCGGGAGTTCATCCGGTCGAACGAGAGCCGCTCCTACAACCTGGCCACGTTCAACTGCACCACCTTCGCCCGCTCGGTCTTCCAGGCCGCGACGGGCGAGTCCGCCCCCGGCCTCGGTCTCCCGCTCCTGGAGAACCCGAACACACTGCAGGACTCGATCAAGCGGCGCAACGACAAGAAGGGCGCTCCGCGCAAGGGCGAGAACATCACCGCGGACGTGGGCTCGAACTCGGACTACGACTCGGACAGCAGCAGCGGCAGCAGCAGTGGCGGCGGCAACTGGGGCGATCCGCTGGGCGGCCTCCGGCCGATAGACCCCGCGACCCCGGACCCGGCCGCGGTCCCGGCCCCGCCGCCGGCCCGACCGGCCGCACCGGCCCGCCCGCGCTTCGAGATCGACTGAGCGGGCCGGGTGGGGCGAGAGGCTCTAGACCGTCAGCCCCCGCACCACCAGGTCGATCAGGGCGCACAGGAAGAGCGAGATGCCGATGAAACCGTTCGTCGTGAAGAACGCGCGGTTGAGGCGGGACAGGTCGTGGGGCTTGACGATCGTGTGCTCGTAGCAGAACGCGGCGACCACGATCACCAGGCCGACCCAGAAGAACGTTCCGGCGTCGGTGGCGAGGGCGTACCAGACCAGCAGGCCCGTCGTGACGACCGCCGAGCCCCGCGCGCCCCAGAGCGCCGCCGGGACGCCGAAGCGGGCGGGGACCGACATGACGCCCTCGGCGCGGTCGGCCTGGACGTCCTGGCAGGCGAAGATCAGGTCGAAGCCGCCGATCCAGATCCCGACCGCGAGGCCGAGGATCACCGCGCCCCAGGACCACTCCCCGGTGACCGCGAGCCAGGCCCCGATGGGCCCTATGGCCTGCGCGAGTCCGAGGATCGCGTGCGGGAAGTTCGTGAACCTCTTCCCGTACGGGTAGACCACCATCGGCACAACGGCGAGCGGCGCGAGCGCCAGGCAGAGCGGGTTGAGCAGCGCCGCCGCCCCGAGGAACACGACGACGGCGATCCCCGCCCCCGTCCACGCGGAGCGCACCGACACCGCGCCGGTCACCAGCTCGCGGCCGGCCGTTCGCGGGTTACGGGCGTCGATCTCCCGGTCGATGATCCGGTTGCAGGCCATCGCGAAGGTCCGCAGCCCCACCATGCAGATGGTGACGAGGAGCAGCTTCGCCCAGTGGATGTTCTTGTCCAGCTGGAACATCGCGGTCAGCGAGGCGATGTACGCGAACGGCAGCGCGAACACCGAGTGCTCGATCATCACCAGGCGCAGGAACGCCTTCGTACGCCCCGGCCGGGCGCCGGGTACGGCCGCGGTGGTCACAGGCCGTACTCCTTCCAGCGGCGGTCCACGAGGGCCGCCGTCGCCGGGTCCGACTCCACCATGTCCGGCCAGCCGCCGTCCCGGGTGTAGCCCTCCTCGGGGAGCTTCTTCGTCGCGTCGATGCCGGCCTTGCCGCCCCAGAACTGCTGGTACGAGGAGTGGTCGAGGTGGTCCACCGGCCCCTCGACGACGGTCAGGTCGCGGGAGTAGTCGGTGTTGCCGAGCGCCCGCCAGGACACCTCGTGCAGGTCGTGGACGTCGCAGTCCTTGTCCACCACGATGATCAGCTTCGTCAGCGACATCATGTGCGCGCCCCAGATGGCGTGCATGACCTTCTGCGCGTGCTTCGGGTACTTCTTGTCGATCGAGACGATCGCGCAGTTGTGGAAGCCGCCCGACTCGGGCAGGTGGTAGTCCACGATGTCCGGCACGATGATCTTCAGAAGCGGCAGGAAGAACCGCTCCGTAGCCCGCCCGAGCGGACCGTCCTCGGTCGGCGGGCGCCCCACCACGATCGACTGGAGCAGCGGCCGCTTCCGCATGGTGACGCAGTCGATCTTCAGCGCCGGGAAGGGCTCCTGCGGCGTGTAGAACCCGGTGTGGTCGCCGAACGGCCCCTCCGGGAGCATCTCGCCCGGCTCGAGCCAGCCCTCGATGACGACCTCGGCGTGCGCGGGCACCTGCAGCGGCACGGTCTTGCAGTCGACCATCTCGATGCGCTTGCCCTGCACGAAGCCCGCGAACAGGTACTCGTCGATGTCGCCGGGCAGCGGCGCCGTCGACGCGTACGTCACGGCGGGCGGACACCCGAAGGCGATGGCGACCGGCAGTCGCTCGCCCTTCGCCGCGGCCACCGCGTAGTGGTTCCGGCTGTCCTTGTGGATCTGCCAGTGCATGCCGATGGTGCGCTTGTCGTGCCGCTGGAGCCGGTAGAGCCCGAGGTTCCGCACACCCGTCTCCGGGTGCTTGGTGTGGGTGAGCCCCAGGTTGAAGAAGGAGCCGCCGTCCTTGGGCCAGGTGAAGAGCGCGGGCAGCATGTCCAGGTCGACGTCGTCGCCGGTGAGGACCACCTCCTGCACGGGGGCGTTCTCGGCCTTCACCTTCTTCGGCGGCACGTGGACCATCGAGCCCAGCTTGCCGAAGGCCTCCCGTACGCCGACGAAGCCCTGCGGCAGCTCGGGCTTGAGCAGCCCGCCGATCTTGTCGGAGATGTCCTCGTACGACTTCAGCCCCAGGGCCT
Organism: Streptomyces sp. NPDC058579; assembly: GCF_042718575.1. NCBI lineage: Bacteria > Bacillati > Actinomycetota > Actinomycetes > Kitasatosporales > Streptomycetaceae > Streptomyces > Streptomyces sp. NPDC058579. The sequence continues at coordinate 59,810 of NZ_JBHXPI010000024.1, read as the reverse complement.
TGAGAAGCCGCCGGTCGGTGCCGAAGACGTTCATCGCGAGCGGCATGGCGGAGCCCTTGACGTTCTCGAAGAGAAGCGCGGGACCCCCCGCCTTGTTCACCCGGTCGACGATCTCCCCGACCTCCAGGTACGGATCGACTTCGGCCTTGATGCGCTTGAGGTCGCCTTCGCGCTCCAGCGCCCTGAGCAGCGAGCGGAGATCGTCGTAAGCCATAGGGGCAAGTATCGGTCACCGGCTAGGCTTGACCTGTCACCGGGGCCGACGAAACGTTCCCCGCCACTGTTTCCAGGGGGCTGTCCCACATGCTCAGGGCGCTGATGTTCATCCTGCCGCTGGCGCTGACGATCTACGCCTTCATCGACTGCCTCAACACCCCCGAGGACGAGGCCAAGCACCTGCCGAAGGTCGTCTGGGTCATCATCATCCTGCTGTTCTGGATCGTCGGCCCGGTGGTGTGGTTCGTGGCGGGCAAGAAGCGCAAGGCCCCGGCCGGCGGCCGTACGCAGCGCTCCGAGTGGGTCGCGCCGGACGACAACCCCGAGTTCCTGAAGTCCATCCGCGAGGAGAAGGGGAAGGACGAGTCCCTCCCCGAGGAGGACCTCAAGAAGCGCGACCAGGGCGAGGCCCCGGACAAGGACAGGGACAAGGACAAGGACTGATGGAGCTGAAGCTCCTGGTCACGTTCGAGAAGGTCTCCACGGTCCTCTCCTTCACCCGCGCAGCGACGGAACTGCGGTACGCCCAGTCCAGCGTGACCAGCCAGATCCGCGCCCTGGAGTCCTCACTGGGCGTGGAACTCTTCGAGCGTCTCGGCAGCCACATCCGCCTCACGGAGGCGGGCGAGCGCCTGGTCCCGTACGCCCGCCGGATCATCGAGCTGACGGAGGAAGCGAGGACGGCGGTAGCGGAAACGGACGTACCGGCGGGAACGATCGCGATCGGCACGATGGAGTCACTGACGTCATACCGTCTGCCACCCTTGTTGGAGCTCTTCCACCACCGCTACCCGAAGGTCCAGCTGTCGCTGCGGACCACGCTCGGCGACGAGACGAGGCAGGCGCTGCGCCAGGGGACGTACGACATCGGTTTCCTGATGGAGCCGGACACGGAGCACGCGGGCCTGGAGAGCGAGATCCTGGCGCCGGAGCCCCTGGCCCTGGTCGCCTCCCCCCGTCACCCTTTGGCGACCCGTACGTCCCTGACTCCGGCGGACCTGGCGGCGACCCAGCTGGTGGGCACCGAGCCGGGCTGCCCGTACCGCGACCTGTTCGAGGCGGCGCTCAGCGAGTGGTCCCCGCCGTTCATGGAGTTCGGCACGATCGAGGCGACGAAGCGGGGCGTGGCGAGCGGCCTGGGCATCGCCCTGGTCCCCAGGATCACGGTGGCCGAGGAACTGTCGACCGGGGTGCTGGTGGAGCTGGACTGGAAGGTCCCGTTCACGCTCTTCACGCAGATCGCGTGGAGGAGGGGGAAGCGGCTTCCGGCGCATGTGCGCCTGTTCGTGGAGCAGGCGCGGCGACTGGTGTCGGAGCAGACCCCGCGGGCTTCGCAAGCGTGACCCGCAGACTGGCGAGAACGATCAGCGGCACCCCAAGGGCCTGCACGACCCCGATGTGATGCCCGTACACGGCCCAGTCGGCGACCATGGCGACGGCGGGGTAGGTGAAGGCGAGCACGGCGATCTTGGCGGTGGGCAGCTTCTGGTAAGCGGCGTACATCAACACATACATAACCCCGGTGTGAATAACCCCAAGCCCAACAAGCCAACCCCACCGGCTTCCAATCTGGCCGCCCTCCCCGAACTCGACGAAGGGGAGCAACAACGGCAGCCCGACAAGAACCTGGACGAGGGCGATGAGGTGGGGCCGTACGCCGCTGACGCGCTTGGTGACAATGGTCGACAGCGCGTAGAGCACGGCGGCGGAGAGGGCGAGCCCGAGCCCCTTGAGGGAAGCGGTGTCCCCGGGCCGTATGCCGGACACGAGCACGAGCCCGACGAAGGCGACCCCGAGCCAGCCGAACTTGGCGGCGGTGATCCGCTCCCGGAAGAGGGCGGCGCCGAGGACCACCAGGAAGAACGGCTGGGTGTGGTAGACGACGGTGGCGAAGGAGATCGAGGTCGCCTCGTAGGCCTCGAAGAGGAACACCCAGTTGAAGACGATGAACACGCCCCCGAGCGCGGCCATCCCCAACTTCCTCGCCGTGAACCCGTGCCCGCGGAAGTACCCCCGCACGAGGCTGTACACCCCGAGGGCGACGGCCCCGAAGAGGCACCGGAAGAACACCACGGTGAAGGGCGAGGCCCCGGACTCGACGACGAAGATGCCGAGGGTGCCGGAGAGCACCATGGCAAGGGTCAGTTCGACGGTGCCCCTGGCCTGCGTCCCACTCTCGTTTCTCATGCCCCCGACGCTACGAACGGCCCCGCCGGCAGGTCCACGAGCCAGCGGGGCGTCCTCCCGATGGCGCCATCGGCCCGGCCGATGGGCCTCAGTTGTTGGAGCCCACGGTGTTGTCGTGCCCGGCGTTGAACACGTCGTCCTGCGCGAACTGGAACCAGTCGCCGAACACGATGGTGTGCGAGGCCTCCGGCTCGAAGTTGACGAACACGTCAGCACTCGCGACACCGGCAGTACCGAAGACGATGGCACCGGCGGCGAGGGCGGTCAGCAGGGAACGCATGGCAGAGACCTCTCGATAGAACGACGGACAACTCGGCAAGCTAAATCCACCCGCCACCCGCGTCCCGCACACCTGGCCGGTACGGCCCTGGGCTTCAGCCGATCGGCGGCAACGACCCCTGGCCGCCCGACCGGCGCGGGAGGGGGCCGGGGCCCGGCCCACGCACGCCGAGACCGCCGCCTTCCGGACGGCCAACAGCCCACGGCGACGACGCTACGAGCGGGGCCGGGACCGGCCCACGAGCCGGCGGGGGCGACGCGGCAGGCACGACCGAGTCCGGCGGCGCCAGCCATTCCCTGCCCCCGCGCTCGGGCCACAGGAACGCCGAGACGCTCACCGCGTCGGCGATCTCCGGGGTCACCCACCAGGCGTCCCCCGCGCGGTCGCGGTGCGGACCGTCGTGTCCCACGGCGAGTACGCAGACCGAGCCCGCGCACACCGCGCGCATCACCTCCACGACGGCGATCACGGGCCGCCGCGCGCCACATCGGCTCACCGGGCACCCCTCGCGTGGATGTTCCGCTGGTCGAGGTCGACCCCGACCGTCGCCAGCCACAACGCCCGGCGGCGCCTGCGCTGTACGTACGGCCGCTCCAGTGGCGATTGGGCGCCGTCGAGGAGCATCGTCTGCTCCTGGGCGTAGGGAGAGCGGCGGGTGGGGGCGCGGTGGCGCGGCGCGGCGCGCTGTGGCGTCGGGCGGGGTCGAGTCGCCGGACGCGGGCGGTGCCTCCCTGTGGGCGGCAGGGTCAGGACGAGCAGCCAGAGAAGGACCGGCATCCAGGTCCGGCCCAGCAGGCGCGCGATAGGGTTCCGCACGTCATCAACTCCCTTAGCAGTTGGCGGCCATGCCCCGGGAGGTCTAGCCACCTCGCCGGGGTCTTCGTGTCACATGAGCCTACGAGGCATGTATAGCTCTGCATAGCTCACCAGTGGTTCGCACAGGTCTTCGATGCTTACGTTGGTCGGGTGACCGACCGCAACCAGATCCCCGAGTTCGACCCGCAAGGCCCGCAGCTGGTGTACGTCGCGGTGGCCGACCACATCGCCGCCCGGATAGCGGCCGGTGAGTTGAGTCCAGGCGCCCGACTGCCGGCCGAGCGAGACCTCGCGGAGGAGTACGGCGTCGCTTACCTCACGGTCCGTCGCGCAGCCCGGGTCCTGCGCGAGCGGGGCCTGATCCTGACCGTCCACGGCAAGGGCACGTTCGTCGCCGATCCACTCCCGGCGGACGAGGGTCAGGAACAGGTGTGACGACCGCAGGCCCTACCTACCGGCCTGTTCCGGACAGACCTCGATGAAGGCGCGGACCAGGCCGCGGACGTAGTACGCGAGGAATCCGAGGCTGACACTGCGTGATCGTTGACTGATCGTCACCGTTCCCGGCAAGGGCTCTTGCGTTCTGCCCACCGCCGGGCAGAACGGCCCCGGGACGGAGGCCTGAGGAGAGGCTCTCGGGCCGAACGCCGACGCGAGCTTCTGGCGGGGCCGCCCTCTCTCCGAGAGTCGCACCTTCCACCGCCGCGTCAAGGGCGCTCCCTGCGGTCGCGTCGCTCCGCGATGGCCTACGGCCACCCTTGACCCGGCGCCTCCAGGCGCGAAAACACTCTCGGAGGGCGCCCCGGGGGCGTGGCCACGGGGGAGGCCGGGGATCGCTCCGGTGACGGGACCGGCCTGCGGCCCGGTGGGTGGGGGGCCGGGCATCGCTCCGGCCGGACGGGTCCCTCCCGCCCGGTGGGTGGGGGGCCGGGCATCGCTCCGGCCGGACGAGTCCCTCCCGCCCGGTGGGTGGGGGCTCGGTTCGCGGCGGGGGCAGGTGAGTTAGTGCCGGTCGGTCCAGAGTGCGCGGCAGTGGCATGGGGCGGTGGCGGCCCCTGCTCAGCGACTGACGCCGGGCGGGCGGCCGGGCTTCAGGCCTGGCTGGTCACTGAGCGTTCGGGTGCCCGTGAAGGTGAGCTCGGAGAGAGTGGGCGATTTGGTCTGCCTGGCCAGCCGTTACGCGCTCCTGCTCTGGTCGCCGAAGCAGCTCGAAAATGCCCGGCCCGCGATGCTCGGGTTGCAGATCTGCCATGCGCGGAACGATGTGGAAGTGCACATGCGCGAAGCCTTCTGCTTCCGCGAATTGGACGACGTAGGTCTTGGCGCAACCAGTCAGGTTTCGGAGAGCGCGGGAGAGCTTGACCTGCCACCCCCCTAGGGCAGCTGCCTCTGTGTCGGTGAGGTCATGAACCGCGGCAACGTGGCGCCGAGGCAGCAGCACCAGCCAGCCGGGCACTGCGGTGTTGAAGGCGTGGACAACCCGCCAGTGCTGGTCATATGCGACGCACTCGCGTGGGGGAAGGTCGTCGAATTCTGCTTCCTTGCTGCATACGTAGCAGTCGGGAGTGGTCATGAACTGGGATCGTAGAGCTGTCGCACTGCGAATCGCCTGTCGTCCTCCGAAGGCCGACACGACGGCCATCCCGTCACTCACGCCAAGGCGGGTCGGGGCGGGAAGGGCCCCGTGGCTTCGTCGATGTCTCGTGACAGCCCTTGTGCATGGGTTCCGGCGGCAGTTGGTGATCAGCTCGCCCTGGGTTGCTGATGAGAAATGACGGCACAGCAGGTTGCCTCGCGCGCCGCGTCGAGCACGCGCTGTGCCTGGATGAGGGCCTCTGTGGGGTTCGTGCATCGCGAAGGAGAGCGAGCCGGCCATTCGGGGTTTGACGCCTCACCCGTGCTGACGATGGGAGGACTCACCGACCAAGTCCGGTGAGTCCGTCGCCCAGGATGCTGGCGCCCAGAACGAGGAGCACGATCACGGTGATCACGGTGCTGTTGGTGATCATGAATTGCCTGACACTGTCAAGGAACGACGCCGCGCGCGGACCGCCGAAGAGATGGATGATGACGGCGCCGAGGACGGTGCAGGAGCCGACGAGAACGAAGACAATGACGGCCAGAGTGAGATCGCCGTTGTGAGCCCCCGCTTCGACGATCGACGTGGTGGCCGAGGCCGTCAGGACGAGGTTCTTCGGGTTGGCGCCCGACAGCAGCGCGCCGAGGAGCAGCGCCCGCCGGGCCGAGACGTCATCGAGTGATGCCATCCAGCGTGGCGTCTCGGTCTCGGTGCCGGCACCTGGACGCTGCCACCATTTGCGCGCCCCCAGCACGATGAGGGCGACTCCGGCGAGTACCCGTCCCCAGTCTGCGATCGCTGACGAAGGGCTTTCGGGGTCGTCGGCTCCACCGAGCACGACCACGACGAGCGTTGCCACGGTTCCGAGCCCGGCGATCCACCCGGCCGTGAACAGCAGGCCGTTGCGCCGGCCCTGTCGGCCGGCCAGGATCAGCACGATCCCGATCAGAGGGAAAGGGCTGAGGGCGACCGCGAGCGCCGCCGGCAGCACGGCTCCAATTGCCTGGATCAACACCGGTTCCCCTTCCAAACTCCATGCCCAGGACGCTGCGCAGCGCCCTCCCGGGACCGTACCGAGCGCACCATCTGGCGCATGACCAGCACCTTTCGCCAAGAGCATCCCGATGCTGCCCTGGCAAGAGCCACCCTGCCTCCCGAACTCGTCAACATCACCCGCCCGTGGATCGGGGCGCCTCCCAAGCCCATCGACAAGTGACGTCACTAATGCTCGACAAAGCCAGGCCCCGGGTTCGCCGCTCAGGTGCATGTTTCTCCCCCAAGTCGCCACCAGTGCCCGAATTGCCCGCTCCTAGCTGCTGTTCACATGGTGATGCGCGCAGTTCGGGGCAGTTGAGACACCACACGCGGGCCCATGCCTTCCCTTGGCCGCTCAAAGCGGTGCCCGCAGAACTCTCGGACCCACCGGCAGTGATCAGCCGGGCATGAGGCCCAGCCGGACGACGGCCGCCGGCCGCTGAGCCGGTGCCGTCACCGCCCCACGCCACTGCCGCCCACCCCACGCCGACCGGCACCAACTCACCCGCCCCCGCCGCGAACCGAGCCCCCACCCACCGGGCGGCGGGCCGCCCTCATGCCGGAGCGATACCCGGCCCCCACCCCACCGGGCGCAAGGGACCCGCCCCGCCCGGCCAATCCCCGAGCCCCCACCCCACCGGGCCGCCACCCCGCCCCCGTCACCGCAGCGATCCCCGGCCGGCCCGGTGGCCACGCCCCCCGGCCGCCCCCCGAGTAAAAGCAGGCGGCCGGAGGTGGTGTGTCAAGGGTGGAGCGAAGCGCAATCGGCGAAGCCGACGCGACCGCAGGGAGCGCCCTTGACCCACCACCGGAGGTCGCCACACTCAGAACGAGGGCGGCCGAACCAGAAGCCCGCCAGACCCCCGAACACGACCGCCCCCCTCCCCCCCCCGTACCCCTTCAGCCGTTTCGCGGGTGATGTGGGTGGTTGTCCGGGGAAGAGTCACCCCGTGGACCAAGAACAGGCACGCCAGTGGCTCGCCACCGCTCTCGCCGAAGCCCGGGCCGGGCTGGCCGAGGGTGGGATTCCGATCGGCGCCGCCCTCTACGCCGCCGACGGAGCCCTCCTCGGGCGGGGGAGGAATCGGCGGGTGCAGGACGGGGATCCGTCGCTGCACGCCGAGACCGCCGCCTTCCGGGCCGCCGGGCGGCAGCGGTCGTATCGGGGGACGACCATGGTGACGACGCTCTCGCCGTGCTGGTACTGCTCCGGGCTCGTCCGGCAGTTCGGTATCTCGCGGGTGGTCGTCGGGGAGGCGGAGACCTTCCACGGCGGCCATGACTGGCTGGCCGAGCACGGGGTGGAGATCCTCCTGCTCGACGATCCTGCATGCGTCGCGCTCATGCGGGAGTTCGTCGCCCAACACCCCGCTCTCTGGAACGAGGACATCGGTCATGGTTGAGCAACCCCCCACAACCGCCCTCCCCACCATCGACCTCCGCCGCGCCCCCGCCCCCCAGCTCCCCGCCGTCGACCGTGCCCTGCGCGAAGCCGGGTTTCTGCTGGTCAGCGGGCATGGGGTCGACGCGGGGCTGCGGGCCGAGATCCGGGACGTCGCCCGGCGGTTCTTCCATCTGCCGGCCGCCGTCAAGGAGCCGTACGCCGTGCGGGTCGGCGGGCGCGGGTGGCTCGGGCCCGGGGCGGAGGCCAACGGGTACGCGGAGGGGACCGTCACCCCGCCCGACCTGAAGGAGTCGCTGTCCTTCGCGGCCGACCGGCCCACCGGCGACGCCGCCATCGACGCCGAGTGGTTCCTGCCCAACACCTGGCCCGCCGAGGTGCCCGAGCTGAAGCCGCTCGTCGAGAGCTATCTCACCGCCATGCAGACGCTCTCCGACCACGTCCTCGATCTCCTCGGCGAAGCCCTCGGCGAGGAGCGGGACTTCTTCACCCGGCACACCGGACACCCCACCTTCGGCTTCAACATCAACTGGTACCCGGGGCGCGAGCGGACCGGTGAGCCCGAGCCCGGGCAGTTCCGGATCGGGCCGCACACCGACTTCGGTACGGTCACGATCCTCGACCGGCAGGCCGGCAAGGGCGGGCTCCAGGTGTACACCGACGCCGGCGGTTGGCAGGACGCGCCATTCGATCCCGAGGCCTTCACCGTCAATATCGGGGACTTGATGGCGGGTTGGACCGGGACGCGCTGGCGCTCCGGTCGGCATCGCGTGCTGCCGCCGCCCGCCGACGTGCCCAGCGAGGAACTCATCTCGCTCGTCTATTTCTACGAGTGCAATCCCGGCACCACCATCCACGGCATCGAGTCCCACTCCTACCTCCGGGGGCAACTCGACGCGATCGCCACGGACTGACCCCTTCCACGCAACAGACCCACAACAGAGTCGAAAGGGCGGCCGCCAATCCAACACCCCCTCGATATCCTGGAGTTGACTGTGGCAGGTGGGGCGGCGCAGGTGGCGTGACGGGGGTGGCGGCACGTGGACAGGGAGCTGTACGGGCGGGAGGCGGTCTTCCAGGACGCCGGGCTCGCCGCGCGACTGGTCGGGCTCACGCCGTACCGCTACGCGCGTACCCCGTACGAGCACGACGACGACCCGCCCGTCACCGTCTTCACCGGCGGCCGGGGCATGGGCAAGACCGCCCTGCTCAAGCAGGTCCGCAACGCCTACAAGGCCGCCACCCCGCTCGCCCTGCTCGACTGCGCGCACATCGAACCGCCCGCCGACCACGGCCCCGGCTGGAACCCGCTCACCGGCGCCCTCGCCGAGCTCGCCGTGCAGTTGGCGCCGCGCGTGCTCGCCGCGAAGCCCGTGCAGTTCCCGCGGCTCTCGCTCGGTCTCGTCGCCGTCGCCTCCATCAGCTGGTCCCAGGAGGACGACGAGCGGGCCCGGCGCGACCTGCAGCGGCTCGGGCCGGTCCTGTCCACCGTCGACGCGGCCAAGGGCGCCGCCGCGAACTGGGTCACCAAGGTCCTCGCCAAGCTCGCCGCCAACTTCGCCGAGGCCACCGCCCCCATGGCCGGGCTGCTCGCCGAGGCCACCGTCGAGACGGTCCTGGAAGAGGTGTTCGGGCGCTTCCAGCAGAAGGCCGAGGGGTGGTACGGCAGTTATCGCAACGCCGGTGGGCGCGGCAAGGCCGGGCTCCAGCAGCTCGCGATGGACTTCTCGCAGGGCGGCGGCCGCCGCCGCGAGGCCGAGGACTTCCTCGTCGGCGCCCTCGTCGAGGACCTGGCCCGCGCCTTCACCGGCCTCGCCAACCGCGGCGCCCGCCGGGGAAGACCCGTGCTCCTCCTCGACAACGCCCACGAGCCGCTCGGCCGGCGCCTGATCGAGCCGATCCTGCGGGCCCGCGCCGACGGCCGCCGCGACCGGGTCGTCGTCATCGCCGCCTCCCGCGTCCGCGACCACGACGGCATCCGGCACGCGACCCGGCTGCGGCTGCCCGAGACCGCGCACCGCGCGCCCTGCCCGCGCGGCCCGGACGTCACCTCCGGCATCCTCGCCGTCGAACTGCCCCCGCTGTCGCCCGCCCAGACCCGCAGCGCCTTCGACCGCTTCGACCCGGCCGGGCGCACCCCCGCCGAACTGGCCCGCGCCATCCACCGGCTGACCGGCGGCCGGCCCCTCGGCGTCGTCCTCCTCGGCCGCGCGGCCGGCGAGGCACCGGCCGGCCAGAAGCCCTCGCTGACCCCCGGCGCACTCCTCGACCTCACCGTGGAGCTGCGCGAGGACAGCGCCCCCGTGCCGGTCGCGCCCACCCTCCTCGAAGTGCTCCTGCCCGGCCTGCGCCACGCCACCTTCGCCGTCCTCGCCGCCGCGCACGACGAGGACTCGGCCCGGCTGCTCGCCCGGACCCGGCTGCGCGGCGAGTCCCTCGACGGCGACATGGCGCTGCGCGTACGGGACCTGCTGCGCGCCGAGGACTGGCCCGAGGGCCCCGAGCGGTTCGTCGCCGATCCGCTGCTGCGCGCCCTGCTCCTGCACCGGCTCCGCTTCGAGGACGGCGAGGAGTACGCGACCTGGCGCGCCGTCCACGAGACCCTGCACCGGCACTACGCCCCCGGGCCAGTCCCGTACCGGCTGCACCAGGAGCTGGCGCTCGGCCGCACCGAGGACGCGGTGACCCACCTGCGCGTCACGTTCCCCGACGCGGATGTCCTGGGCTGGCTCGAACGGCTCCGGTTCATCGCCTCGGCGCCGTACCCGCGCGACCGGCACAGCCCCGGCCAGCCCGATCCGCGCCGGGCGACCGCGCTCGGCCAGGTCAGCGGCGACCCGCTGCCGAACACGTACGACGACGACACCGTCGAACTCCACCTCTCGCTGCGGCGGTTGCTGCACGCCGTCTGGCTGCTCACCGATCCGCTCGCGCTGCCCGACGAGGCGGTGACCGACAAGCTGGCGCACGAGCTGCGCCAGCTCTCCGGCCGCCACCGCACGGGGAACAGTCCGCTCTGGGACGCGGCCACCCACTGGCCGAGTGACATCCGTGCCTGGCGGGGCCTCTCGCTCCCGCCCGGCACGGAGAACGGAGACTGAGGCCATGGTCAGCCGGCTGCGCGCCCGCTTCTGGTACACCGCCCGTCAGAAGATCCTCACCGGCGTGGTCGCCGTGGCCGTCGTCGGCTCCGTCGCCGGGTACGCCGTGGACCGCGCCCTGACCCCGGAGGACCGTTCCTGCGCCGCGGGCGTGGAGCGTCCGGCGGGCAGCGCCGAGTGCGTCGGCGTCAACGGCGACGGGTACGACTTCGGCGTCCCGGATCTCACCGAGATCGCCGGTCTCATCCGCACCGAGAACCGCTCCCTGAAGTCCGGCGAGTACGCGACGATCGCCCTGCTGCTGCCGCTGACCTCCACCGACCCGGGCATGCGGAAGAAGGTCCTGTACGAGATCCAGGGCGCGTACGCCCGCCAGTACCGGGCCAACCACGAGTCGAACAGCGAGACCCCGAAGATCCGGCTCGTCCTCGCCAACACCGGCAAGGGCAACGCCCATTGGAGTACGACGGTCGAGCGGCTGAAGCGGATGACCGGCGGGGAGGACCGGCTGCGCGCGGTCTCCGGGGTCGCGACCTCCTCCACCGAGGTACGGCAGGCGGTGGCGGCCCTGACCGGCGCGGGCATCGCCGTCGTCGGCACCACCATCACCGCCGACGACATAGCCAACGGCGCGGGCGCCGGCAAGAACCGTTACCCCGGTCTCGCCCGGGTCTCCCCCACCAACGGCGACGAGGCCAAGGCGCTCGCCCACTTCGGGAAGGTCGAAGGGGCGAAGGCCCTGCTCGTCCAGGACACCCGGACCGGCGACCACTACACGGACACCCTGAAGGCGGCGTTCTCGGCCTCCCTCAAGGGCGCGCCGTACGAGCCGCAGCTCTTCACCTCGCCGCCGGACCCCACGGAGGAGGGCACGACCGCGAACACGTTCCGCCAGATCACGCACCTCATCTGCGACACGAGGGCGGAGACGGTCTTCTTCGCGGGCCGCCACACCCAGCTGCGCCAGTTCATCAACGCGCTCGGCGCGCGGGGCTGCGCCGAGCGGCCGTTCACGATCCTGACCGGCGACGAGGGCTCGTACCTGGGCGCCGACGCCAAGCTCAACCGGTCCGCCCTGAAGGCGAAGCTGACCGTCCGCTACGCCTCCCTCGCCCACCCCGACGCCTGGCAGCCGGCCCCCGGCCGCGCGGTCCCGGCGACGGGCGGTTCGACGGCCGCGTACGAGACGTTCCTCGCGGACATCGCCCGCGCGTCGGCGAAGCCGGTCCCGCTCGCGGACGGCCAGGCGATCGTGGCGTACGACGCGATGGCGACGGCGGTCCACGCGATCCGGCAGGCGACCCCGCAGGGCGCCCAGTACCCGGAACTGGCGGACGTGAGCACGCAGTGGCCCCAGGTCAAGGGCTCGCTCCGGGTCGAGGGCGCGAGCGGCTGGATCTGCCTGGACAACTACGGCAACCCGTTCAACAAGGCGGTCCCGATCGTGGAGCTGTCCCAGGACGGCACCCAGAAGTTCGTCCAGATCGCCTGGCCGGAACGCACCCCGCCGAAGGAGAACTGCCTCCCGCCGAGGAGGGGGTAAGAGCGGGGTCTTTACGGCTCCCACTTGGGCCAGGGCGCCTCGTCCCGCTCGTACAGATCCCGTAGGTGCTGCCACCGCTCGGCCGTCCAGGTCCGCCAGTCGGTGGGGTCACCGTCCAGCGCGCGCACGAGCCGCTCGAAGTGGTCGTGCCACCCCGCCATGACGTCCAGCTTCTCGTCCCGCGTCGCCCGGAACTCGTTCGTGAAACGCAGCACGGTCGAGCCGTCGCCCCCGCCGGACGGTTCCAGATGGAACCGGATCCGGCCGTGCGTCGGCTCGACCGTGTACTCCGCCACGTACTCCGGGTCCCAGGCCGTCACCGTCCCCGAGACCACCGTGTCCCCGTTCAGCCAGCGCAGCGTCACCGCCCCGCCGAGCCTCGGCTCCAGCGGATCCGCCGCGCAGAGCCACTGCGGCAGGCCCTCCGGCGTCGCGACCGCCGCCCAGACCCGTACGGGCGGGTGGGGCAGATCGATCACGTACCGCAGGTGACGCAGGTTGCCGTCGTGGGACTCGCAGCTGCCCCGGGGTATCTCGCTCATACCTCAAGCGTCCCGCCGGGGCAGATACCGTGCCAGCTCAGACGCCCGCGTACGAGTGCTTGCTGCTCACGAAGATGTTCACGCCGTAGTAGTTGAAGAGGAAGCAACCGAAGGCGATGAGCGCGATGTACGCGGCCTTGCGGCCCTTCCAGCCGGCCGTGGCACGCGCGTGCAGGTACGCCGCGTAACCGACCCAGGTGATGAAGGACCAGACCTCCTTGGCGTCCCAGCCCCAGTAGCGGCCCCACGCGTCGCCGGCCCAGATCGCGCCCGCGATGATCGTGAAGGTCCACAGCGGGAAGATCGCCGCGTTGATCCGGTACGAGAACTTGTCCAGGGAGGCCGCGGACGGCAGCCGCTCCAGGACGGAGCGGGCGAAGGAGCCCGGGTTGCCGCCGGTGGCGAGCTTGTTCTCGTACGAGTCGCGGAAGAGGTACAGCAGCGTGGCGACCGCGCCCAGGTAGAAGACGGCGCCGCAGAAGATCGCGGTGGAGACGTGGATCCACAGCCAGTACGAGTCGAGCGCCGGGACCAGCTGGTCGCTGTCGGTGTACAGCCAGGTGGTGGCCAGGCCGAGGTCGAGCAGGACGGTCGTCACCAGCGGCAGACCGATCCAGCGGACGTTCTTCTTCGCGACGAGGAAGCCGAGGTACGCGCCGACCGCCACGGTGGAGAACGTGGTGGAGAACTCGTACATGTTGCCCCAGGGGGCGCGCTGCACCGCGAGGGCACGGGAGACGACGCCTGCGGCCTCGATCAGGAACGCGAGGGCGGTGAGCGAGACGGCGATACGGCCGTACAGGTCGCCCTTGACCGTGCCGCCGGCCGCGCCGGGGCCGTCGGGCACGTCGCGGACGCCCGCGCCTGACCGGGTGACGACCGTGGGCTTGTCGAGGACGGCGGTGGCGCCACCGGCCTGCTTCACCTGGACGGCGGGGGCGGAAGCGGTCGCCTTCGCCCGGTCCGTCAGCGCGGCGGCCGTACGGCCGACCTTGCTGCGGCTGCCGAGCACCCACTCGGCGATGTGCGCGAGGAAGGCCAGGGTGTAGACGGCCATCGAGGCGTAGATGAGCTCGTTGCTCAACTGCGCCAGGCTCTCGTTGGTCTCGGCGGCGAGACTCACGGCGGCGAGATTCACTTCTCAGCCCCTTCGGCTTCGGCAGGATCGGCTGCTACGAGATCAGCTGCGGGTTCCGCGGTTTCCGGCGCGGTCGGCGCCTGTGCGTGGAGCGCGGCCGCCAGTTCGGCCAGCTCCTCCGGGAGCTTGGCGGACTCGCTCCGGCCAAGACCCGCCATCTCGACGACGGTCACGCCGTCCTTCCCCCGTACGGCCCGCACCCAGATCCGGCGGCGCTGGATGAAGAGCGAGCCGGTCAGGCCCGCGATCGCCGCGATCGCGCCCGCGAGGGCGAGACCGTTGCCCGGCTGCTGGGAGATCTGGAAGCTCGCCCACTCCTTGATGTCCTTCTCGAAGGTGATCGAGCCGGCACCGTCGGGCAGGGTCATCGTCTCGCCGGGCAGCATCCGCTGCGCGACTCCGGTCCCCGACTCGACCTTGAACTGCTTCATCTTGGACGTGTCGAGCTGGTACACGTTCTGTGGCAGCCCCGAGTTGACGCGCAGGTCGCCGTGGTAGCCGGTGAGGGCCATGACGGGGAAGTCGAGCGCCGGGAACTGGGAGAACATGTCGCCCTTGCCGGCGCCCGCGAACGTCGGCACGAAGAAGGCCTGGAAGCCCAGCTGCTCCTTCTTGCCGTTCTTGTCGCGGTAGCCGTCCATCACCTTGATCGCGCCGGTCGAGGTGATGTTGTTGTCGAACGGCAGCAGCGGGACGGCGCCGTGGAAGACGACCTTGCCGCGGCCGTCCTTGACGGTGACGACGGGCGCGTACCCGTGGGCGATCAGATAGACCTTGGAGTCGCCGACCTTCAGCGGCTCGTTGACCCGGACGATCGCCTTCTTGTCCTTCCCGCCCGCCTCGGAGTACGTGACGGCGGCCTCGAAGGTGCGCGGGGTGCCGCGCTGCGGGCCGCTCTTCTCGTACGTACCGGTGAAGGTGTCCAGCTGGAAGCTGAACGGGGCGAGGTCGTCGGTGCTGTAGAGCGAGCCGGACTTGAAGTCGTCGTACTGGGTGAGGGTGTTGGCGAAGCCGTCGCCCTCGATGATCAGCTTGCCGCCCTCGGACTTGAAGAGCTGGCCCCAGGCGAAGGCGACGAGCATCACGATCAGCGCGATGTGGAAGAGCAGGTTCCCCGTCTCTCGGAGGTAGCCCTTCTCGGCGGCGACGGCGTCCTTGACGGTGTGCGCGCGGAACCGGCGGCCCTTCAGGAGCCCGAGCGCGACCTCGCGGACCTGCTCGGGCTCGGCCTCGGTCCGCCACGTCGTGTACGCGGGCAGCCGGGTGAGGCGGCCGGGGGCGCCGGGCGGGCGGCCGCGGAGCTGGCCGACGAACTGCCAGGTGCGCGGGACGATGCAGCCGATGAGGGAGACGAACAGCAGTATGTAGATCGCGGAGAACCACACCGAGCTGTAGACGTCGAAGAGCTGGAGCTTCTCGTAGATCGGCGTGAGCGTCGGGTGGGCGTCCTTGAAGGTCTGCGCCTTCAGCTCGTCCGCGTCGGTCTGCGGGACGAGGGAGCCGGGGATCGCGCCGAGGGAGAGCAGGAAGAGCAGGATCAGCGCCACCCGCATGGAGGTGAGCTGCCGCCAGAACCAGCGGATCCAGCCGATGACCCCGAGGGTGGGGCCGGCGACGGCGGTCTCGGCGGCGGTCTCCTCGCGGGGCGCGGTGGACAGCTGCGAACCGGCGGCGCCGAGCTCGTCGCGCTCGTCGCCGTCGTGTGGGCCGGTCTCGTTCGGGTCCGTGTGGCTTGGGCTGGTGTGGGTCATGGATCAGATCCCCGGGGTAAAGCCGGCAGTCCAGACCTGCATCTCGGACACGATGCGATCCCAGGCTCCGGTGACGAGCAGCAGGCCGGTCGCGATCAGCATGATGCCGCCGACGCGCATGACCCAGACATAATGCCGCTTCACCCAGCCGAAGGCGCCAAGGGCCCTGCGGAAGGCGATCGCGGTGAGGATGAACGGCAGGCCGAGGCCCAGGCAGTAGGCCACGGTGAGGACGGCCCCGCGCCCGGCGCTGGCCTCGTTGGAGGCGAGCGCGAGGACGGCGGCGAGGGTCGGGCCGATGCAGGGCACCCAGCCGACGCCGAACAGCACGCCCAGCATGGGCGCGCCGAGGAGCCCGGTCACGGGCCGCTTGTGGAAGCGGAACTCGCGCCTCGTGATCGAGGGCATCGCGCCCATGAAGAAGAGGCCGAGCAGGATGGTCAGGGCGCCGAGGACCTTGGAGATGACCTCGCGGTGTTCCTGCAGGGTGTTGCCGAAGCCGCCGAAGAGGGCGCCGCCCGAGACGAAGACGGCGGTGAAGCCCAGGACGAACAGCGCGGCCCCGCCCGCCATCCGGCCGCGCTTGGCCTCGGCCAGGTCGGTGCCGGTGACGCCGGTCACGTAACTGAGGTAGCCGGGGACGAGCGGCAGGACGCACGGGGAGAAGAAGGAGACCAGGCCGCCGAGCACGGCGATGGGCAGGGCGAGCAGGAGGGCCCCGCTGAAGACCGTCTCGTTCACCGGATCACTTCTCCGCGAGAAGCGGCTCGATCATCGAGCGGAGCTTCTTCTCGTCGAGGGCCATCAGGGCGCGGGCGGCGATCTTGCCGTCCTTGTCGAGGACGACGGTGGACGGGATGGCCTGGAGGTTGAGCGTGCCCTTGGGGAATCCGTTGAGGATCACCTTCCCGGCCGGGTCGTACAGGCTCGGGTAGGGGACCTCGTAGTTCTCCTCGAAGGTGATCGCCTGCTGCTTGTTGAAGTCGCGGGTGTTCAGGCCGACGAATTCGACGCCCTTGCCCTTGAGGTCGTTCGCGACCTTGGCGAAGTGCGCGGCCTCGGCGCGGCAGGGGCCGCACCACGAGCCCCAGGCGTTGAGGACGACGACCTTGCCCTTGAGGTCGGCGACATCGAGCTTCTCGCCTTCGAGGGTCTCGCCCGCGATCTTGTTGGGTGCCGTGCGCTCGCCCTTGGCGACGGTGGAGATACCGCCCGTGTTGGTCACGAAGTTGGTTCCGCCGCCGCCTCCCGACTTGCCGTTGGAGTCCGAGCTGCAGGCCGACAGAGCGAGGGCGGCCGACAGGGCTCCGACGGCGAGCAGGGTGCGTCGAGGGGCGCGGCTAAGGCTCATGTGAAAAGTTTCGCATGGGCGTTTGGGGGATCTTGGGCGCCCCCCTGGGTGCCCGTAAAGAACCTTGTCAAGGGGGCCTAAGGGACGTACTCCGCTTATGACGCGGGCTTCCTATGCCGCGGCCTTCAGGAACGTGCTCCAGCCGCCGGTGGGCGACTGGCCGACTTCGAGCGTACGGAGCTTGGCGAGGATCTTGGGGTCCTGCACGTCCAGCCAGTCCACGAACTGGCGGAAGGAGACGAGCCGCACGTCCTTCTTGCCGGCCATGCCCTTCAGCGCCGCCTCGACGGCGTCCATGTAGATGCCGCCGTTCCACTGCTCGAAGTGGTTGCCGATGAAGAAGGGCGCGCGGTTGGACTCGTAGGCGCGGTTGAATCCGGCGAGGTACGCCTCGGTGGCCTGCTTGCGCCAGCCCGGGTAGCGGGAGGGCATGCCCTTGGTGGTGTTCTTCGACTGGTTGGCGAGCATGTTGTAGTCCATCGACAGGACCTCGAAGGAGTGGCCGGGGAACGGCACGGCCTGCAGCGGGAGGTCCCAGATGCCCTGGCGCTTGTCCGGCCACATCTGGCGGCCGCCGGGCGAGCTGGCGTCGTAGCGCCAGCCGAGGCGCTTGGCCGTGGGCAGCAGCTTGTCCTGGCCGAGGAGGCAGGGGGTGCGGCCGCCGACGAGTTCCTTGCTGTAGTCGAAGGGCAGCGGGTCGAGGTCGGTCCAGCCGCTGTTGGTCTTCCACTCGGTGACGAACTTCATCGCCTGGTCGATCTCGCTCTGCCACTGGGCCGGGGTCCAGTTGCCGACCGAGCCGGAGCCGGCGCAGAAGTGGCCGTTGAAGTGCGTGCCTATCTCGTGCCCGTCGAGCCAGGCCTGGCGGACGTTCTTGAGGGTGTCCTTGATGTGGTCGTCGGTGAGGTAGCCGATGTCGGAGGCGCCGACGCGGTTGTTCGGCGGGCGGTAGAGGTCCTTCTTGGACTCCGGGAGGACGTAGACCCCGGAGAGGAAGAAGGTCATCGCGGCGTCGTGGTTCTTGGCGAGTTCCAGGAAGCGCGGGAAGAGACCGTTGCCGACCTCGCCGGCGCCGTCCCAGGAGAAGATCACGAACTGGGGCGGGGTCTGGCCGGGTTCGAGCGGGACGGGGGCGTCGGGCTGGTTCGGCTGCTTTCCGGTGTCGGCGGTGGAACCGTCGCCGATGAGTTTCACCTCTGGACCGGTGGGCTTGGCGGCGCTCGGCGATCCCGAGGCGTCGCCACCCTTACCAGGTCCGGAAGTTCCCGATTTGTCCGACCCATTGGTGCTGCACCCGGCGATCCCGATCGCTGCGGCCGCGCCAACGCCTGCCCCTATGAGGCCCCTTCGAGTGATCCCGCGCATGACGTCCCCATTCGCGTTTACGTATGACCGAATGGTCATCCGAACCGACAATGAGTGAGATGCCAGGAGGAACACGGAGGTTCCGGGAATTAGCACAAAAATTTCAAGGCGACCAGATGACTTCACGTCATCCGATCGCCTTGACGGTCTACCCAGATGTGCGGGACTCGAACAAAGTGCGTAGGGGTCGACCCGGCTAGGGGTGCGGGGAACTGCGCGACCAGCCACAACGGACCGGCACGTGCGCACCGACCCTTGTGGCTCCTACCGGTCTCCCCCGCGGAGCGCTACGCCCCGAAGGCCTTCGCCTTCCCCTTCACCGGCTTCGCGCCCGCCAGCAGGTGCGCGGGGACGAGGTCACGCGCCGGCTCGCTGTAGCCGACCGAGACGATCTTGTCGCCCCGGTACGTGAACGAGGTCAGCGAGGCCAGCGTGCACTGGCGGCGGCGCGGGTCGTGCCACAGCCGCCGCTTCTCCACGAAGCTCCGCACGATCCAGATCGGCAGCTGGTGGCTGACGCAGACCGCCTCGTGCCCGCGCGCCGCGTCCTTCGCCGCGTCGAGCGCGCCCATCATCCGGACGACCTGCTCGACGTACGGCTCACCCCAGGACGGCTTGAACGGGTTGGTGAGGTGCTTCCAGTTGCCCGGCTTGCGCAGGGCCCCGTCGCCGACGCCGAAGGTCTTGCCCTCGAAGACGTTCCCTGCCTCGATCAGCCGCCCGTCCGTGGCCAGGTCGAGGCCGTGGCTCTTGGCGACCGGCTGCGCCGTCTCCTGCGCCCGCTCCAGCGGGGAGGCGACGGCGTACGTGATGTCCCGGTCGGCCAGGTGCTCGGCGACCCGGTCGGCCATCTGGCGGCCGAGCTCGGAGAGGTGGTAGCCGGAGCGGCGGCCGTAGAGGACGCCGTCGGGGTTGTGCACCTCGCCGTGGCGCACCAGGTGGACGACGGTGATCTCGTCGTCGCCGCCGGTGCCGTTGCCGGCACTGCTGCTGTCGCCGCTCGGAAGGCTCCCGCTGACGCTCATGCGGTGGCCTCCGCTGCGGCGCGCGCGGCGGCGGGCAGCGCGGCGGCGATCCGCTCGACCGCGCGCTCGTCGTGGGCCGTCGACACGAACCAGGACTCGAACGCGGACGGCGGCAGGTAGACGCCGTCGGCCAGCATCGAGTGGAAGAAGGCGTTGAAGCGGAAGGCCTCCTGCTTCTTCGCGTCGTCGTAGTTGCGGACCTCGGTGGACGTGAAGAAGACGGAGAACATGTTGGAGGCGGTCTGCAGCCGGTGCGCGACGCCCTCCTTGGCGAGCGCGTCGGTGACGAGCCCCTGGATCTCCGTCGAGACCGCGTCGACCTTGTCGTACGCGGCCTGGTCGAGCAGCCGCAGCTGCGCGAGGCCGGCGGCGGTGGCGATCGGGTTACCGGAGAGGGTGCCCGCCTGGTAGACCGGGCCGGCCGGGGCGAGGTGCCCCATCACGTCGGCGCGGCCGCCGAAGGCCGCGGCCGGGAAGCCGCCGCCCATGACCTTGCCGAAGGTCAGCAGGTCGGGCTTCACGCCGTCGACGCCGTACCAGCCGGCGCGCGAGGTCCGGAAGCCGGTCATGACCTCGTCGGAGATGTACAGGGCGCCGTTCTTCGCGCAGGCGTCCTTCAGGCCCTGGTTGAAGCCGGGCCGCGGCGGGACGACGCCCATGTTGCCCGGCGAGGCCTCGGTGATGACGCAGGCGATCTCGCCCGGGTACTTGTGGAAGGCCTCCTGCACGGCCTCCAGGTCGTTGTACGGCAGGACGATCGTGTCGCCGGCCTGCGCGCCGGTCACGCCGGGCGTGTCGGGCAGGCCGAACGTGGCCACGCCGGAGCCGGCGGCGGCGAGCAGCGCGTCCACGTGGCCGTGGTAGCAGCCGGCGAACTTCACGACCTTCGCCCGGCCGGTGAAGCCCCGGGCGAGCCGGATCGCGGACATCGTGGCCTCCGTACCGGAGGAAACCAGCCGAACCTGCTCGACGGGCTCGATCCGGGCGACGATCTCCTCGGCGAGGGCGACCTCGCCCTCTCCGGGCGTACCGAAGGAGGTGCCGCGGGAGACGGCGGCCTGCACGGCGGCGATGACCTCGGGGTGGGAGTGGCCGAGAATCATCGGCCCCCACGAGCAGACGAGGTCGACATACTCTCGGCCGTCCGCGTCGGTGAGGTACGGGCCGGTACCGGACACCATGAACCGGGGCGTTCCGCCCACGGCCCGGAAGGCGCGCACCGGTGAGTTCACGCCGCCGGGCGTCACGAGGGACGCGCGGTCGAAAAGCGTCTGTGAGACTGGGGCTTCGTATGAATACGGCACTGTGGTCCTGACCTGCGAGTACGGCTGCGAGTACGGAGGGAGGGTGTGAGCACTCCTTGACGTGCCCCGTGCATTACGCCGGGGCGTGGATCCTCCGCGTCTGCGAAACTGGGGCGTCATAGGGATGACTCACGGAATCCATGGTGTCAGAGGGCCGGACGTTCTTGCGGACAGGTGTTTCACCGCGAGAGCGTGGGGGAGGTCACTGTCACGTTGATCGGGTTGCACGACGGGGCTCGTGTTGCCGAAAAAGCAGTCGGGTGGAGATATGCATCGCGGTGGCGGACTGGGTGAGGGGACGGACGATCTGGGTCCGGAGCCTGCCCGTCGGGGGAAGCACCGGCGACGGCGTACGGAAGAGCCCGCGCAGTCCCCGGGGTCCACGGGCGGAACGACGGGGTCGACGGAGCACGCGACGGGAAGCGGGAGTGGCCGGTTGGGGGTGACGTACAAGTACTTCGGTGCGCCCGACGGTGCCACGGCGGCCCGCGTCCCGATTTCCATGCGCCCGGAGGAGCTGGGCGGCGACGAGCTCGGCATGGGTGGCATGTTCACCAAGATCAAGCCCGAGACGATAGCCGCGATGGTCCTCACGGGCATCCAGGGCATGCCCCTGCACAAGGTGCCCCCGCTGGAACTGGTGGTCCTCCACCCCGACTACGCCGTGGTGAAGCTGCCCATGACCGTGGTCGACCCGCTGCGCGGCATCGGCGAGGAGTCGGTGGGCGCGGCGGCCTTCATCTGGTCCACGGTCCCGGACCGCGGCGGCCCGCGCGACGCGTTCAACGTCTACCAGCTGCTGCACGAGTGGCAGGACTTCTCGCACCGCCTGCACGAGGCGGGGCACCAGCCGTACTGCCTGGTCTGGCCGTAGGACTCACTCTCCTTCGCTGTCGCGCGCGGCGGCGGCCTTGGCCCGCTCGGCGGCCAGCTCGCGGGCGGAGGCGAGCCGGTAGGGGACGTCGATGACGACGACGTTCTTCATGAACAGCAGCCGGGCCTTGAGCCGTAGGGCGCTCTGGTTGTGCAGGGGCTGCTCCCACCAGTGCCCGACGACGTACTCGGGGATGACGACCGACACCACCGAGTCCTCCCGCCGCTCGGGCGCGTCCCGGATGTGCCGCAGGACCGGCTGGACGACGGAGCGGTACGGAGAGCTGAGCACCCGCAGCGGTACGTCGATGCCGTGGGCGTCCCAGGTGGCGCGGAGGACCTCGGCCTCGGCGGGGTCCTCGGCGACGGTGACCGCGGTGAGCGAGGCGGGGCGCAGGGTCTTGGCGTAGGACAGGGCCCGCAGGCTCGGGGCGTTGATGGTGGCCACGAGGACGATCACGTGGTTCCCGGAGAGCGGGCGGGGGCGCGCGCCTGGCGGGACGGCGACCTCGGCGGCGACGGCTTCGTAGTGCCGGCGCACGCCCTTCATGCCGGCGAAGAGGACGGGCATGGCGAGGACGACGATCCAGGCGCCGTGCGTGAACTTGGTGATCAGCACGATGACGAGGACGACGGCGGTGAGGCAGGCGCCGAAGGCGTTGATGGCGAGGCGGCGCAGGATGTGGACGCGGTTCGCGGCGCCGGCCGGGGTGGCGAGTTCTCGCCGCCAGTGCTTGACCATGCCCGCCTGGGACAGGGTGAAGGAGACGAAGACGCCGATGATGTAGAGCTGGATGAGCCGGGTGAGGTTGGCGTCGAAGGCGACGATCAGGGCGATGGCGGCGAGGGAGAGCAGCAGGACGCCGTTGGAGTAGACGAGCCGGTCGCCGCGGTGGAAGAGCTGGCGGGGCGCGTAGCGGTCCCGGCCGAGGACGGAGGCGAGCATGGGGAAGCCGTTGAAGGCGGTGTTGGCCGCCATGATCAGGACGGCGGCGGTGACGGCCTGGAGCAGGTAGAAGAGGAAGTGCCAGCTGCCGAAGGTGGCGCGGCCGATCTGGGCGAGCGCGGTGGGCATGGCGGTGCCGGGGGCGCGCCCGAGTTCGGTGGGGTCCTCGGCTACGTGCACCTCGTAGACCATGGCGAGGGTGGTGATGCCGAAGAACATGGTCACGGCGAAGCCGCCCATGATCGCGAGGGTGGTGGCCGCGTTGCGGCTCTTGGGCTTCTCGAAGGCCGGTACGCCGTTGCTGATGGCCTCGACGCCGGTCAGGGCCGTACAGCCGGAGGCGAAGGCCCGCATGGCGAGGAGCACGAGCGCGAGTCCGGCGTAGGTGGATTCGGCGTTCACGGGCAGGTCGGCGGATTCGGCGCGGATGGTCGCGCCGGTGGCCATCCGGACGGCGGCGACGGCGAACATCAGGTAGATGGTGGCGATGAAGGCGTACGTGGGGATGGCGAAGTAGCGCCCGGACTCACGAACACCCCGCAGATTCAGCCAGGCGAGGATCGCGACGAATCCGACGGACAGACCGACGGCATACCCGTCGAGCGCGGGCACGGCGGAGGTGATGGCCGCGACGCCGGAGACGATCGAGACGGCGACGGTCATGACGTAGTCGATGAGCAGGGCGCTGGCGGCGGTGAGCGCGGCGGTCTGGCCCAGGTTCTCGGCGGAGACGACATAGGCCCCGCCGCCGCCGGGGTAGGCGTAGCAGGTCTGCCGGTAGGACGCGACGACGACCACCAGCAGGATGACGATCGCGACCGCCGCGTACCAGGCCAGATGGAGCACGGCGAGCCCGCCGAGGGCGAGGATCAGCAGGATCTCCTCGGTGGCGTACGCGACGGAGGAGAGCGGGTCGCTGCAGAAGATCGGCAGGGCGAGCCGCTTGGGCAGCAGGGTCTCGCCGAGCCGGCCGCTGTCCAATGGCCGTCCGACGAGCAGGCGTTTCGCCGCACTTCCAGCTCTCATAAGTGCTGAAGTTAGGACAAATGACTTCTGGGTGCGCGGAAGCCGCGCGGGAAGGACGGGTGCCGTGAGCAGACTGCGCATGGCCGGCGAACCCATGCAGATCGGCGAGGTCGCCGCACGGACGGAACTGTCCCTGCGGACCATCCGCCAGTACGAGGACAGCGGCCTCGTCGTCCCCTCGGCGTCGTCCCAGGGCGGCTTCCCGCTCTACACGGAGGCGGACGTCGACCGCTTGATGGTGATCCGCCGGATGAAGCCCCTGGGCTTCACGATCGAGGAAACCCGCGACCTCCTGGAGGCAGCCGCCCGTCTCACCGACCCCACCCTCACCACCCCAGAACGCACCACCCTCCTCACCCGAATCCGCCACTACGAGCAGGCAGCATGGGAGCGGGTAGCGGAACTCCGCACCCAACTGGCAAGGGCGGAGGAATTCGCGGGGTCGTTGCGGGCGAGGTTGGGGTAGGGGCGGTGCTCCCGCGCCCCCCGTTGTGGGCAATCGTCCCGCAGGGCGGGACGGGTGGGCACAACCCACGGGGGCGGTGCCCGTCACATGCCCCCCGTCGGGGACCCGCAGGGGCGACGCCCGTAACCGGCCGGGGCGGCCCTCCCGCGACCTGCGTTGTGGGGGGGTACTCCCGCGATCCCCGTTGTGGGCAAACGTCCCGCAGGGCGGGACGGGTGGGCACAACCCACGGGGGCGGTGCCCGTCCAGGGGCCGTTCGGCCAGGGCCCGCACCCGGGACGGGGGCCAGGGGCCAGACCCGCACCCGGGGGCCAGGGCGGACCTACGCCCGGAGCGCCTCCGCAAGCTCCAAGAAGAACGCGGCGTACGCCACCCCGCTCGGCGGCGTCTCCGGATTCCAAGGCGCCACCCGCGCACCCCCCACCGCACCCCCCACCGGCCCCGGCCGCACCGCGTTCGCTCGGCTGTCGTACAGCACGAGCCCCGGCTCCAACGCCGCCACCCGCCCCCAGTCCGCCGTCAGCCAGTTCGCCCCGGGCCCGGGGCCGGGATCCACCAACCGGACCCCCAGCTCAGCAAGCCGCGCCAGCTCGGGCCACGCCTGCGGCCGAGCAAGGTGAACCTGGTCGGGACCGGCCCCGGAGAGCGCGAGCACGCGCACGTCCACCCCCGCGGCCGCGTCCCGCAAGACCGCCTCCGCGGAAACCACGGGGTCGACGGAACCGACGGGCCCGACGAGGCCGTCCACCCCAAGCCCCACGACACCCCCACCCCCGCCCCCACCCAACGCCACCGCCAACTCCCCGAACCGCCCGATGATCGCCGAGAGCGTCCCCTCGTTCCCCACCGAGAGCGCCACCACCGGCACCCCCACCCGCTCCGCGACCCCCTCGTCCAGCGCGTACGCGCTCTTCCCGTCGTACGTGACGTCGACGATCAGATCCGGCCGCGGACCCCCCAGCCGGGCCTCGTCCAACGCCCGCCCCGCCCCCAGGTACGGGACCCCGGCCGATTCCAGCCGACCCGCCTTGACCGAATCCAGGACGTTCCCGTCGTGCCCGGAGCCGTACACCGCGACCGGCGTCACCCCCAGGTCGAGCAGGGCCGCCCCCGCCCGTACATAGGCCGCCACCCGCACCGGCGCGCGTACGGCCTCCACGGCCGTACCCCTGTCGTCGGTGAACCCCCACGCCCTCATCTCCGACATGCGACTGCTCCCTCCCCGGCCTCCCCGGCCGAAACCCGCCATTCCGCCATGCCGCCATTCCCACCAATGCCGCCACCTTGGGGCGCTTCACCGGCCCGCACAAGAGGGCCTCCGGCCCATCCGAAGCGCTTCCGGAGCGGCACACGCACCGGCCGGGACCAAGGTCCCGGACCCCCCTGCCGAAAGTCCCCGGAATGGTGTTGACTGAACAGGTCGGGAGGAAGCAGCAGGAATCGTCAGCGCCGTGCGCGCGCGCCGTCTGCCAGGGCGCGTAACCGCAGGGCCCCTCGCTCCCCGGAGTCAGCCATGTCGTCCTTGCCCGGCCAGTTCTCGGACCCCCGCGTGATCACCCTCGTCGGGCTGGTCGCCGTATCCACCGCCGTGTGGGTGGCGCTGAGCCTGCGCTCCCACGCCCGCCGCGCCCGGGCGGACGCTCCACTGGAGCGGGTCTGGCACCCCCAGGAGACCGTGTCCCTGACACCGGCCGAGGAGGACGCCTTCGGCCAGGTCGTCTCCCGCCTCACGGTGGGCTCGGCCGGCCGCCTACGGTGAGCCCTGCGCCCCGCACGCCCACTGTCCGAGCGCGCCCCTAGGCTCCGCGCCATGACTGATTCCGGTCCCCGCCGCGACACCCGAGGCATCGTCGACGCCGCCGAACTCCTCGCCCGCGTCCGGTTCCGCCGCCACGACCCGGCACCGGAACTGCGCCCGTACCTGGAGCACTACTGGTTCATCGACTGGGAGCTCGATGAGCCGTACGCGAGCCACGTCGTCCCCCACCCCTCGGTGAACGTGGTCTTCCAGCGCTACCGCGACGAGGACACGACCTTCGCGGAGGTCGCCGGGATCGGCCTCGAACTGTTCACCAAGAAGCTCACCGGCGTCGGCCGGGTCTGCGGCGTGCAGTTCCGGCCAGGCGGCTTCCGGCCCTTCGCCCCCGACCGGCCGGTGTCGGAGTGGACCGGCCGGCGCGTCCCGCTCGACACGGTGTTCACCGACACCGACGCCACCTCCGCCTCCGTCGCCACTTCCGTCGCGGCCGTCCTCGACCCGGAGACCGACCACGCGCGCGTGGCGGCGCTCGACGCCTTCCTGCTCGCCCACGGCCCCGCACCCGATCCGCAGGCCACACAGGCCATGGAGCTGGTGCAGCTGACCCGTACGGACCGGTCGATCCGCCGCGTCTCCGAACTGGCCAGCGCGGCGGGCCTGTCCAGCCGCTCGCTCCAACGGCTCTTCGCCAACTACGTCGGCGTCGGCCCGAAATGGGTCATCCTCCGCTACCGCATCCACGAGGCCCTGGAGCGCGCCGAGGCCACCGGGACCGAGGGCTCCCCGGACTGGGCCGGCCTCGCCGCCGAGCTGGGCTACAGCGATCAGGCCCATCTCGTACGGGACTTCACGGCCACGGTCGGCGTCCCACCCACCGCGTACGCCCGCCAGGTGTCAGACCCCTGACCTACAGTGCGGCCATGGACATGGACAAGGCCTCCCCCATACGCCTCGAAGCATGGTCCGAGGACGACCTCTGGCTGCTGCGCGCCATGAACGCCCCCGAGCTCATGGAGCACCTGGGCGGCCCAGAGACCGAGGAGGCCCTGCTCAAGCGGCACCGGCGCTACGTGGACCTGAGCGAGCGGCGGACGAACGCGGGGCTGATGTTCCGGATCGTGCTGCTCCCCGAGGAGGTCGCGGTCGGCAGCATCGGCTTCTGGGAGCAGACCTGGGACGGGGAGCCCGTGTACGAGACGGGCTGGACGGTGCTGCCCGGTTTCCAGGGCCGGGGCGTCGCGACGGCGGCCACGCGCGCGGTCGCCGGCTTCGCCCGGGCCACGCGCGCCCACCGCCACCTGCACGCGTTCCCGTCGACGGACAACGGGCCGTCGAACGCGGTGTGCCGCAAGGCCGGTTTCGAGCTGCGCGGCGAGCGCGAGCTGGAGTACCCGCCGGGCCACGCGCTGCGGTGCAACGACTGGCGCCTGGACCTGAACGCGGACCCGGAGCCTCTTGCCTAGCCGTCCTCGGGCCTGAGCATCTTGCTGAAGTGGAAGGCGACGATGTCGAGGCGCTCGCGCAGGTAGAAGCGGTGGGCTCCGGTGCGGTGCGTGGCGGAGTCGAGGTCCAGCTCCCGGCAGTCCGCCTCGCGCGCGTGCTCCTCCAGGTGGGACAGGAGCGCGTGGCCGACGCCGGTGGAGCGGGCGTCGTCGGCGGTCACCAGGTCGTCGACGTAGAGCTTGCGGATCGTGCTGGTGTTGTCGACGATCCGCCAGCCGGCGGCACCCACGCAGGTGTCGTCGTCCGCGTAGGCGGCGGTGAAGCGCAGCCCCTGGGCGTGGCCCCGCTCCTGCACCTCGTGGAAGAGCTGCGGCGTGAGGTGGGGGCGCAGTTCGCGCAGGACGGGGAGCAGGTCGGAGTCCAGGCGCGGGTCACCGGGCTCGAGGTCGACGATCTTCATGTCGGGGACGGTATCTCAGGGCTCTCCCGTCAGGGTTGATTCAGGGTTGACGGGACTGGGGACCCTCGCGGATATTTATCTGCGTGACACAGATTCTTCCTTACGCAGCCGACCTCACCGAAAGGACCCCTCACATGACCGTCCTCGTCACCGGAAGCCGCGGCCGCGTGGCCTCGACCCTCCTCGGCCTGCTCCACAGCGCGGGCATCAAGGTCAGGGCCGCCTCCAAGAACCCCACGGATCTCTCACCACCAGGCGGCACCGACAGCGACAGCGGCACCCGCTCCGCCCCCGACATCGACACCGTCCGCTGCGACCTCTCCAACCCGGCGGACTTCGACGCCGCGCTCGAAGGCGTCGACTCCGTCTTCCTGTACGCGGAGCCCTCGCACATCGAGACCTTCCTCGCCCGGGCCACCGTGGCCGGGGTCCGGCACATCGCCCTGCTCTCCTCCAGCTCCGTGCTCGCACCGGACGCGGCCGAGAACCCGATCGCCGCCTCGCACCTGGCCGTCGAGCGCGCCCTGGAGGCCGCCGCCGCCCGGGGCGACGTCGAGGCGACCCACCTCCAGCCGGGCGCGTTCGCGACCAACGCCCTGCAGTGGTCCTGGGCGATCAGGGCAGGGCGCCCGGTGGAGCTCCCGTACCCCGGTTCGCACGGTGACCCGATCCACGAGCGGGACGTCGCCGAGGCCGCGTTCGCGGTCCTGACCGAACCCCGGCTGCGCGGCTCCTCCTACCTGCTGACCGGCCCGGAGTCACTGACGTTCGCCGAGCAGCTGGCGATACTCGCCGAGGCGACCGGCCGCCCCACGCCCTACACACCGGTCACCCCGGAGCAGTGGAAGACGTCCATGTCCGCCCACATCCCGGAGACCTTCGCCGACGCCCTGCTCTCCTACTGGGCTTCGTACGACGGCCGACCCGCCCCACTGTCCCGGACCGTGGAGGAGCTGACCGGGCACCCGGCACGGACCTTCGCCCAGTGGGCCACCGAGCACGCGGAGGCCTTCCGCCCCTAAGGACCACGCCTCCGGGCCCCCAGCAGCAGCGACAAGCCTCGCCCCGGCCGAAATACCTGGCCGCGCCGCGGGCCCCGGTGACATCCTGTCCCCGTGAACGGACCGGAGATCCAGATCAGTTTCGCCCCCGGCCTGAGGCTCTTCGTCTCGGCGGAACGACGCGCGGGGCGCACCCCTGTGACCACGGACGGCGCCTCGACGCTCGGCCATGTCGTGGAGTCGCTGGGTGTGCCGCTGACCGAAGCCGGCCGGATCCTGGTCGACGGGCACCCGGTGGAGGTGTCCCACATCCCGGCCGCCGGCGAGACGATCGAGGTCGAGGACGTCGAGCGCCCCCAGTCGGTGCCCGGCGCCCCGCTCCGGTTCCTCCTCGACGTCCATCTGGGCACGCTCGCGCGGCGGTTGCGACTCCTCGGAGTCGACGCGGCGTACGAGAGCGAGGACATCGGCGACCCCGCGCTCGCGACGCTCTCCGCGCGGGAGCGACGCGTGATGCTCTCCCGCGACCGGGGGCTGCTGCGCCGCCGGGAGCTGTGGGCGGGCGCCTACGTGTACAGCGACCAGCCCGACGACCAGCTCCGTGACGTACTGGAGCGGTTCGCGCCGCCCCTGAAGCCCTGGACCCGCTGCACGGCCTGCAACGGGCCGCTGACGACCGCCGACAAGGACTCGGTGCGCGAGCGCCTGGAGCAGGGCACGGAGAAGACGTACGACGTCTTCGCCCGGTGCACGGAGTGCGAGCGGGTGTACTGGCGGGGCGCCCACCACGCCCGCCTGGAGGCGATCGTCACCGACGCCCTGCGCGAGTTCGGCGGCGCGGCAGCCCACTGACCGGAGCCTTCGGATGACCGGAGCCTTCGGCCCCGAGAGCTCTGCCCCGAGAGCTCGACCCCGAGCAGGCCGGCCGCTCCGTCAGTCGAGGTCGCCCGTACGCAGCCGCTCGACCTGGGTCGCGCTGAGCTCCACCGTCCGCTTCATATGGGCGATGAGCAGGGCGACTTCGGCGTCGCTGTAGGCGTCGAACATGGTGCCCCAGGCGCCGTTGAGCCGCCGCCAGAACGCGCCCAGCTCCGCCATCCGCTCCGGCACGACGGTGACGAGCACCCGCCGCCGGTCCTCGGAGTCCCGCTCGCGCGTGAGGTAGCCGGCCCGCTCCAGACGGTCGACGAGCCGGGTCGCGGAGCCGGTGGTCAGCCCGGTCAGCTCGGCGATCCGGCCCGTGGTCACCGGGCCGGGCTCCAGGGAGAGCAGGTTCAGGCACTGCACGTCGGTCGGGTGGAGCCGCAGATGATCGGCGACGGCCTGGTTGAACAGCGCGTAGGCGGCCATGTAGCGGCGGGACTCGTCGTACAGCTCGCTCATGAGGCCGTCGCGCCGGGCGGAATTCTTCTGCGGCATGCAGAAAGTGTACGAAGCAGACTCCCGCGCTCGGCCCTGCGCCGCCTCGGCCCTACGCTGCCCCGCGAAGATCGCCTGCAGGCGCTCGACGCCGGCCGGGTTGGTAGCCCAGGCCCGCAGGAGCGCGGTCAGGACGTCGTCGCGCTCCCGGCGTTCGAGCCGACCGGCCCTACCGTTGCCAAGAAGCGTTGACCAACAACGGTTGGCAAACGCCGTTGATGGCGCACGCACCCACCTGGAGGCAGCCATGAACCACCTCGACACGGACGTCCTCGTCGTGGGCGCGGGCCCCACCGGAATGCTCCTCGCCGGCGACCTCGCCGCCGCGGGCCTCCGCGTCATCCTCCTCGAACGCCGCCCCGAGGGGATCAGCAACATCACCCGGGCCTTCGCCGTCCACGCCCGCACCCTGGAGCAGCTCGACGCCCGCGGCCTCGCCGACGAACTCGTCGCGACCGGCACCCCCGTCGCCCGGCTGCGGCTCTTCGGCCGCCCCGCCCTCGACCTGACCCGGCTCCCCTCCCGCTTCCCCTACCTCCTCGTCATCCCCCAGTACGAAGTCGAGCGCGTCCTCGAACGCCGCGCGCGATCCACAGGTGTGGACATCCGGTACGGCACGCGACTGCGCGGACTCACCCAGGACGCCGACCGGGTCACCGCAGAGGTCACCGCAGAGGCCACCGACCCCGAGGCCACCGACCCCGACAGCACCCCCCTCACCCTCCACGCCCGCTACCTCGTCGGTACCGACGGCGCCCGCAGCGCCGTCCGGACAGCGCTCGGCCTGCCCTTCCCCGGCACAGCGGTGATCCGCTCCCTCGTCCTCGCCGACGTCCGCCTCACCGAAGAACCCGCAGACCTGCTCCGCGTCAACGGAGTGGACGACGCCTTCGCCTTCATCGCCCCCTTCGGCGACGGCTGGTACCGCGTCATGGGCTGGAACCGCACCCGCCAGGCCCCCGACAGCGACCCCGTCGACCTCGACGAGGTCCGCGAGATCACCCGCCTCGCCTTCGGCACCGACTACGGCATGCACGACCCCCGCTGGATCTCCCGCTTCCACAGCGACGAACGCCAGGCCCCCCGCTACCGCGTCGGCCGCGCGTTCCTCGCCGGCGACGCCGCACACGTCCACTCCCCCGCCGGCGGCCAGGGCATGAACACCGGCCTCCAGGACGCCACCAACCTCTCCTGGAAGCTCGCCGCCGTCCTCCACGGCGACACCCCCGACCCCGAGGCCCTCCTCGACAGCTACCAGGCCGAACGCCACCCCGTCGGAGCGGCGGTGCTCCGCAGCAGCGGCGCCATCGTCCGCCTCGCCATGGCCCGCGGCCCCCTCCTGCGCACCGCCCGCACCCTCGCCGCACAACTGCTCGGCAAGGTTCCCGCGGCCTCCGCCAAGGCGATGGGCATGATCAGCGGCCTCGGCATCGCCTACGGCCGGGCACACCGACGCGTCCCCGACCTGAAACTCCGCGAGGGCAGGCTCTACGAACTGCTGCGGGCCGGCGAGTTCGTCCTCATCACCCCCGAAATCGCCCCCGAAGGCACCACACCCGACCTCCCGGCCGCCGCCCCCACCACACCGACCCGCGTCGTCCGGGCCACCTGGACCGACCCCACCCGCACCACGACACTCCTGGTCCGCCCCGACGGCTACACCTACTGACCACGCGACTCAGAAGACATCAGAGGAGATCAGAAGACATCGGCAGACTTCAGAAGACGTACGGATCGCCCGTGGCGAGCACCAGCACCCGATGCCGATCGTTCCGGGGGTTCGCGTCAACGGCCCCGTCCATCCAGAGCGTGGAGATGTCGACGGTCACCTCGTCCGGGGACGCCGCCGTCCGCAGCTCCAGCGCCAGCTCCTCCGCCGCCCCCGCGGCCCGAAGCTCACCCGTCCGGCAGACGACCACCCGGTCGCTCTCCCACAGACAGGACGGCGGCAGCTCCTGCCCACCCGCCATCGGCTCGGAGAACGCCAGCCGCACCGTCGCCTGGGACACGTCCGACGGCCCGTGGTTCTCACTGACCAGCCGGACCCCGATCCGCCACTCCCAGAGGGAGAGCTGCCCATGATGAGCAAGATCGGCCTCGGCCCCCGCGGCACGAGCACCCACACCCGTCCCACCGACAACCACACTCGCGAGAACCACCCCGACCAGAGCCCTACGCATCGCACCCATAGCCAGAAGATACCGACGAATCGGCACATATTCTGACTATCCATCAGCCAGCGTGTCCGATCCCACCCCGCGGCCGGCGATCTCCCTGAACTCCCCGACCTATCCTGACCACGCGATCGACACAATCGACCACACGCGCGAGGAGCACGTCATGACCGCCGCCGGTACCCCCATCGCCGTCGTCACCGGAGCGAGCGGCGGCATCGGCGCCGCCACGGCCAGGCAGCTGGCCGCCGCCGGATACCGCGTGGTCCTGACCGCCCGCCGCAAGGACCGCGTCGAAGCCCTCGCCGCCGAGATCGTCGAAGCGGGCCACCAGGCCACCGCCTACGCCCTCGACGTCACCGACCGCACCGCCGTCGAGGAGTTCGCGACCGCCTTCCGCACCCTCGCCGTCCTCGTCAACAACGCCGGCGGCGCACTCGGCGCCGACCCCGTCGCCACCGGCGACCCCGACGACTGGCGCCAGATGTACGAGGTCAACGTCATCGGCACGCTCAACATCACCCAGGCCCTGCTCCCGGCCCTCACGGCGAGCGGCGACGGCACGGTCGTCGTTGTCTCCTCCACCGCCGGCCACTCCGCCTACGAAGGCGGCGCGGGCTACGTCGCCGCCAAGAACGGCGCCCGCGTCCTCGCCGAGACCCTCCGCCTGGAGATCGTCGGCACCCCCGTCCGCGTCATCGAGATCGCCCCCGGCATGGTCAAGACCGACGAGTTCGCCACCACCCGCTTCCGCGGCGATACCGAGAAGGCCGCCAAGGTCTACGCCGGCGTGGCCGAACCCCTCACCGCCGACGACGTCGCCGACACCATCACCTGGGCCTGCACCCGCCCCCCGCACGTCAACATCGACCTCCTCGTCGTCCGCCCCCGCGCCCAGGCCTCCAACACCAAGGTCCACCGCGAACTCTGACGACACCGGCCGACCGCCGCCGTGACACGCGCGACGGCGAGGACGTCCCCCGTCTCTCGCCGTCGCGCACTCAACCCTTCACGCAGATGACCTGCTTCAGCTTGGCGACGACCTCCACCAGGTCCCGCTGCTGCTCCATGACCTTCTCGATCGGCTTGTACGCACCCGGGATCTCGTCCACGACACCGGAGTCCTTCCGGCACTCCACGCCCCGCGTCTGCTCCTCCAGGTCCCGCGTCGAGAAGCGCCGCTTCGCCGCGGACCGGCTCATCTTCCGGCCGGCGCCGTGCGAGGCCGAGTTGAAGGAGGCGTCGTTGCCGAGCCCCTTCACGATGTACGAGCCCGTGCCCATCGACCCCGGGATGATCCCGAAGTCGCCGGAGCCGGCCCGGATCGCGCCCTTACGGGTGACAAGCAGGTCCATGCCCTCGTACCGCTCCTCCGCCACGTAGTTGTGGTGGCAGGAGATCACCGGGTCGAAGGACACCTTCGCCTTGCGGAACTCCCGGCGCACGACCTCCTGGAAGAGCGCCATCATGACCGCGCGGTTGTACTTCGCGTACTCCTGCGCCCAGAAGAGATCGTTCCGGTACGCCCCCATCTGCGGGGTGTCCGCGACGAAGACGGCCAGGTCCCGGTCCACCAGACCCTGGTTGTGCGGCAGCTTCTGCGCCTCGCCGATGTGGTACTCGGCGAGCTCCTTGCCGATGTTCCGCGAGCCGGAGTGCAGCATCAACCAGACGGAACCGTCCTCGTCGAGACAGAACTCGACAAAGTGATTCCCAGATCCCAGCGTTCCCATCTGCTTCTCGGCACGCTCGTGACGGAACTTGACCGAGTCCGCGATCCCATCGAACCGCGACCACAGGTCGTCCCACCCCTTCGTCCCGAACTGGTAGAGCCGCGTCGGATCCACCATGTCCCGGTGCATCCCACGCCCCACCGGAATCGCCTGCTCGATCTTCGACCGCAGCCGCGACAGGTCCCCGGGCAGGTCGTTCGCCGTCAGGGACGTCTTCACCGCCGACATCCCGCAGCCGATGTCCACACCCACCGCCGCCGGACACACCGCCCCTTGCATCGCGATCACCGAACCGACCGTCGCGCCCTTGCCGTAATGCACGTCCGGCATCACAGCGAGGCCCTTGATCCACGGAAGGGTGGCCGTGTTGTGGAGCTGGCGCATCGCGCCGTCGTCGATCATGGAAGGATCGGTCCACATCCGGATGGGCACCTTCGCACCCGGTACCTCTACATACGACATACTTCCTCAATTCCCCCAAAAAGCCTGATAACGCAAAAACCGGTTCCAAGGCCCGTACAGGTGACGACGGACCGGCATCAACGGCAGCGCGTGCGATAGACATTGTGTCCACCGACCGGTCTCCGGCGGCAAAGGGTTTTCGGGGGAGTC
The DNA here is from genome assembly GCF_042718575.1 of Streptomyces sp. NPDC058579. Classification (NCBI taxonomy): domain Bacteria; kingdom Bacillati; phylum Actinomycetota; class Actinomycetes; order Kitasatosporales; family Streptomycetaceae; genus Streptomyces; species Streptomyces sp. NPDC058579. Next base: position 25,263 of record NZ_JBHXPI010000024.1, on the reverse strand, counting down.
CTCGGGAGAAGGGAGCCTGGGAGCGTGCAGCGACAGGCGTACGTACCGGGTCTGGTGGCGCTCGGCGCCGCCCTCGTCCTCGGGCTCACCGGATGCTCCGCCGGCAGCGGGGCCGGCACCGGCGCGGTCGACTCCAAGGCCGGTCCGGCCGCCCCCGCCGCGCCCCCCGGCCGCTACCGCACGCTCTTCGAGCCCTGCGGCGCGGTCCCGCACAACACGCTCCGCGACCTGCTCCCCGGCGCCACCCAGCTCCCCGACGACGAGCGGGACGCCGCGTACCGCGGTACCGCCGCCGTCACGTACGACACCGACCGCCGGGTCGGCTGCAGCTGGAAGGCGGACACTCCCGACTCGATGCACCGGCTGCGGCTCGACATCGAGCGGGTGGTGTCGTACGACCCGGCCGTGAGCGACGACGATCGCGCGCAGGAGGTGTTCGCGGGCAAGCAGCTCGCCGCGGACCTCCCCCAGCCCCCGCCGCCCCCGACGGGGACCACCCCGAGCGGCACGGGCACCCCCGGCGGCACGGCGACCGGCACCCCGAGCGCCCAGGGCACCCAGAGCACCCCGAGCGCCACGACGGCCCCCGGCGCCCCCCAGGGCACGCCCTCAGGCACCTCCACCGGCACCGCGGCCACCACGCCCACCACCGCCCCCACCACCGGTCTTGAGCCCCGCGTCCTGGCGGGTCTCGGTCAGGTGGCGTTCCTCGACGACGCGCTCAGCGCGGGCGGCGCGAACGGCCGGCACCGCACGGTGAGCGTGGTGTTCCGCACATCCAACGTGATCGTGACAGTCGAGTACGTCGAGCAGACGACGGGTTCCGCGGAGGCCCCCGACAGCCAGGAACTGCAGGAAAAGGCCCGGAATCTGGCCCGTCTGCTCGCCGAGCGCCTCGAGGAGTAGCCGCCGGGTGGGCGTCCGGAGCCGCTCCGCGGCGATTCCCGGACCACGTAACGTGTCGGCGTACTCCCTCCTGACCGGACCGTACGACAAGCGACTGAAGGAACCATGCACCGATCAGCCCCGCGACTCACCCGCATACTCGCCTGCGCAGCCGTCCCGGTGATGCTCGTCGTCGCCGGCTGCTCCTCGGACTCCGACGGCGCTTCGGGCACCCCGGACAAGGGCAAGGGTTCGGCGTCGTCGGCGCCGAACGCCTCGCAGTCGACGAAGACGGTCGAGCCCGCGAAGTTCGCGAAGCTGCCCGATGTCTGCAAGTCGATCTCCGCGAAGACGACCGCGGGTCTGGTGCCGAAGGCGAAGGCGAAGAACGGTACGGCGGCGCCGTCCAGCGATGTCGAGAGCCGTGGCGGCTGCTCGTGGAACGGTCTGGACGACAAGGGCGTGAAGGGCTCGCAGTACCGCTGGCTCGACGTCTCGTTCTACCGCTACGCCTCGGACGCCTCGCTCGGCAGCGGCCAGGAGCGTGCCCAGGCCAACTTCGCCAAGGAGCTGGCGAAGGTCGAGGCGACGGCGGGTGCGAAGAAGGTCCGTACGGCGGACGCTTCGGGCATCGGCGAGCAGGCGAAGACGGTGGCGTACGAGCTGAAGAAGACCGACGAGGACTTCAAGTACGTCTCGGTCGTCGCCCGCACGGGCAATGTGCTGGTGCTGCTGACGTACAACGGCGCCGGTTACGCGGGTGCGGACGCGCCCTCGGACAAGACGGTGATGGACGGCGCGGTGAAGGCCTCCAAGGAGGCGGTCGCGGCGGTCGCCGCGGCGAACAAGTAGGCCGCCAAGAAGCCGTCGGGAGTCGTGGCGCGTCGCGTACACGTCGCGTACACCCGATTTTGCACGTGTTTTCGAGGAGCCTGTCCCTCCCCCTGGGGCCGGGCTCCTCGCGCATGTGCCACGCTGTGCCCGCGAGATGTGGATTGACGGGAGGGGATCGCGGGTGGCCGCGGTGCAGCTGACACGCACGCACAAGATACTGATCGGTGTGGTGATCGCCGGTGCGGTGGTCATCGCCGGTATCGGTTTCGCGGGTTCGTACGCCGCTGTGCGCGAGCTCGCCGTCGAGAAGGGCTTCGGCAACTTCTCCTACTTCTTCCCCATCGGTATCGACGCCGGCATCTGTGTGCTCCTGGCACTGGACCTGCTGCTGACCTGGATCCGGATCCCGTTCCCGCTGCTGCGCCAGACGGCGTGGGTGCTGACGGCGGCGACGATCGCGTTCAACGGCGCGGCGGCGTGGCCAGACCCGCTGGGTGTCGGTATGCACGCGGTGATCCCGGTGCTGTTCGTGGTGTCGGTGGAGGCGGCGCGTCACGCGGTGGGCCGAATAGCCGACATCACCGCCGACAAGCACATGGAGGGCGTGCGGCTGACGCGTTGGCTGCTCTCGCCGATCCCGACGTTCCGGCTGTGGCGGCGGATGAAGCTGTGGGAGCTGCGCTCGTACGAGCAGGTGATCAAGCTGGAGCAGGACCGGCTGATCTACCAGGCGCGGCTGCAGGCCCGGTTCGGGCGTGCGTGGCGGCGGAAGGCGCCGGTGGAGGCGCTGATGCCGCTGCGGCTCGCGAAGTACGGCGTGCCGCTGGCGGAGACGGCCGCGGCCGGTCTCGCGGCGGCGGGCGTGGAGCCGATGCTGCTGCCCCCGCAGCCGGTGGTCGCGCAGGCGGAGCCGGTGGCGGTTCCGGCCGCGATGGCGCCAGTGGCGCCGATGGCGCCGCAGCTTCCGCAGGGCTCTGTGCAGCAGGACCAGCGGACGGCGGTCCCGGAAGGCCCCGAGCAGGAGCCGAACCACGACAGTCCGTGGTTCCAGGCTCAGCAGCTGCCTCCGGAGGCGTACGAAGGGGCGTACGCGCCCCAGATCGTCGAGGGCCTGGAGCCCACGCCTGTGGCGGTGCCCTACGGCCCGGAGGAGCTCCCGATCCCCGACCCGCGCCAGGAGCAGGGCGCGGAGCAGTTCGAGGAGTACCCGGAGTACGTCGATCAGGAACCGCCCCTGGAGGAGTTCGCGGAGGCGGCCTACAAGGCGCTGCTCACGTACTACGGGGAGAACGAGCTTCCGCCGAGCGTGGAGCAGCTCGACATACTGCTGAGTGACCGGTACGGCGCACATCACCCGCGCAGCGCCTCGCTGCTCCGGCAGTGGATGCCGGGCCTGAGGCAGCGCATGGAGCGGGAGCTGTCGGAGGACCACATCGCCTGACGGGCGACTGCCTGACCGGCCGCTGCCGCATCGCTCAGGCCTTGGCCCGCTTCTTCGCGTTCTCGCCCCAGAGGGCGAGCGCGAGTCCCGCGACAGCGAGGACGACGTATCCGGCGGTGGGGATCTCCCACCACTTCTGGAGCAGGCCCCAGGCCTTGTCGCCGAAGGTCTGCCCGCCGGCGCCGAGTCCGCCCTGGACGAGGGCGATCCAGCCGATGATTGCGATGGCTTCGTTCTTCATGTCTTCACGGTCTCGCGCGGGGCGCCGCGTTTCGTCGTGCGCACGTCGGAACCGGGTCTAGTCCGAAGGTCGCAGAAGGGCCGCCACCGGACCCCCGGTGGCGGCCCTTCGTCACATCTGTACGGTTACGCGCCGAGCAGCTTGCGCACGCGCCCGGCGCCGACCGCGAGGAGGAGCGTGGGCAGGCGGGGCCCGGTCTCGCGGCTGACGAGGAGCTTGTAGAGCAGAGCGAAGAAGGAGCGCTGGGCGACCTTCAGCTCGGGGGTCGGCTTGGCCTCGGGGTCGAGGCCCGCCATGACCTTCGGGACGCCGTAGACGAGCGTGGTGAGGCCGTCCAGGGACCAGTGCGAGTCCAGGCCCTCCAGGAGGAGGCGCAGGGACTCGCGGCCCTCGTCGTCGAGCGAGCCGAGGAGCTCGGTGTCGGGCTCGTCGCGGACGATGGTGCGCTGGTCGGCCGGGACCTGGGTGGTGATCCAGTTCTCGGCGCGGTCCAGGCGGGGCCGGACCTCGTCGAGGGTGGTCACCGGCTGCTCCGGGTCCAGCTCGGTGAGGATCCGGAGGGTCTGCTCGTCGTGGCCGGCGGTGATGTCCATGACCGAGGCGAGCGTGCGGTACGGCAGCGGGCGCGGGGTGCGCGGCAGCTCACCGGCGGCGGTGCGGGCGGCGCGGGCGTGCGCGGCGGCGTCCGCCGGGAGCACGGTGCCGTCGGCGACCTTGGCCTCCAGCTTGTCCCACTCGTCGTAGAGCCGCTGGATCTCCTGGTCGAAGGCGATCTTGAAGGACTGGTTGGGCCTGCGGCGGGCGTAGAGCCAGCGCAGCAGCGGCGCCTCCATGATCTTCAGCGCGTCGGCCGGGGTGGGCACGCCGCCCTTCGAGGAGGACATCTTGGCCATGCCGCTGATGCCGACGAAGGCGTACATGGGGCCGATCGGCTGGACGCCGTCGAAGATCTCGCGGACGATCTGGCCGCCGACGACGAACGACGAGCCGGGGGACGAGTGGTCCACGCCGGACGGCTCGAAGATGACGCCTTCGAACGCCCAGCGCATGGGCCAGTCGACCTTCCAGACCAGCTTGCCGCGGTTGAACTCGCTGAGCTTCACGGTCTCGGCGAAGCCGCAGGCCGTGCAGGTGTAGGCGAGCTCGGTGGTCTCGTCGTCGTACGACGTGACGGCCGTCAGGTCCTTCTCGCAGCGGCCGCAGTACGGCTTGTACGGGTAGTAGCCGCCGGTGCCGCCGGAGCCGTCGTCCTCGTTGGCCGCGCCGGAGCCTTCCTCGGCCTCCAGCTCGGCGTCGTCGACGGGCTTCTGCGACTGCTTCTTCGGCGTCTTCTTCGTCCGGTACTGGTCGAGGATGGCGTCGATGTCGCCGCGGTGCTTCATGGCGTGCAGGATCTGCTCGCGGTAGGTGCCCGCCGTGTACTGCTCCGTCTGGCTGATGGGGTCGTACTCGACGCCCAGTTCGGCGAGCGCGTCGACCATGGCGGCCTTGAAGTGCTCGGCCCAGTTCGGGTACGCCGATCCGGCCGGGGCCGGGACGGAGGTCAGCGGCTTGCCGATGTGCCGCTCCCAGGACGCGTCGATGCCCTCGACGCCGTTAGGCACCTTGCGGTACCGGTCGTAGTCGTCCCAGGAGATGAGGTGGCGGACCTCGTGGCCGCGCCGGCGGACCTCGTCGGCGACCAGGTGCGGGGTCATGACCTCGCGGAGGTTGCCGAGGTGGATCGGGCCGGAGGGGGAGAGTCCGGAGGCGACGACGACCGGTTTGCCAGGCGCACGTCGCTCCGACTCGGCGATGACCTCGTCCGCGAAACGGGAGACCCAGTCGGTCTCTGTGCTGCTCTGAGCCACGGTCGGTACGTCCTTCTTCCTTGATTCCCTCGAACGCCTTGCAGCCTTACGTCAGACATTCTCCCAGACGAAAGGGGGCACCCCGAGGTTGTCCACAGCCCTGAAGTTGTCCACAGGTGGAGAAAACACGTTGCCCGCCCATGGGACACTTGACAAGCGATAAAGCCCACCATTGAACCACCGACAGGAACGGAAGCTCATGGCCTCGGTCCCTTCCCTCGCTTCGACCGTGCAGCAGCGTCTCGCGGAAGGTCTCTCGGCAGCCCTGCCGGAGGCCGGTTCCGCCGACCCGCTGCTGCGACGAAGCGACCGGGCCGACTTCCAGGCCAACGGCATCCTGGCGCTCGCCAAGCAGCTCAAGGGCAATCCGCGTGAGCTGGCGACGAAGGTCGTCGACGGAATCCCGGCGAACGACGTGCTGAAGGAGATCGAGGTCTCCGGCCCCGGCTTCCTGAACATCACGGTCACGGACCAGGCGATCGTCAAGACCCTCGCCGCGCGCGCCGCGGACGACCGGCTCGGTGTGCCGTTCGCCGAGGACGCCGGCACGACGGTGATCGACTACGCCCAGCCGAACGTGGCCAAGGAGATGCACGTCGGCCACCTCCGGTCGGCCGTGATCGGCGCGGCGATGGTCGAGATCCTGGAGTTCACGGGCGAGAAGGTGGTCCGTCGCCACCACATCGGCGACTGGGGCACCCAGTTCGGCATGCTCATCCAGTACTTGATGGAGCACCCGCACGAGCTGGACCACAGGTCCGAGGACGAGGTCTCCGGTGAGGAGGCCATGTCCAACCTGAACCGGCTGTACAAGGCCTCGCGCGCGCTGTTCGACTCCGACGAGGAGTTCAAGACCCGGGCGCGGGCGCGGGTCGTGGACCTCCAGGCGGGCGACGAGCAGACCCGTGCCCTGTGGCAGCGGTTCGTCGACGAGTCGAAGATCTACTTCTACTCGGTCTTCGACAAGCTCGACATGGACATCGACGACCCGGACGTGGTCGGCGAGTCGGGCTACAACGACATGCTGACGGAGACCTGCCGCATCCTGGAGGACTCGGGCGTCGCGGTCCGCTCCAACGGCGCGCTGTGCGTGTTCTTCGACGACGTCAAGGGCCCGGACGGCAACCCGACCCCGCTGATCGTGCAGAAGTCCGACGGCGGCTTCGGCTACGCGGCGACGGACCTGTCGGCGATCCGGGACCGGGTGGGGAACCTGAAGGCGACGACCCTGCTGTACGTGGTCGACGCCCGGCAGTCCCTGCACTTCAAGATGGTCTTCGAGACCGCCCGCAGGGCCGGCTGGCTGAACGAGGACGTGAAGGCGGTCCAGCTGGCCTTCGGCACGGTGCTCGGCAAGGACGGCAAGCCGTTCAAGACCCGTGAGGGCGAGACGGTCCGGCTGGTGGACCTGCTGGACGAGGCGATCGACCGGGCCGCGTCCGTGGTCCGCGAGAAGGCCCGCGACCTGACCGAGGACGAGATCGCCGAGCGTGGCGCCCAGGTGGGCATCGGCGCGGTCAAGTACGCGGACCTGTCGACGTCGGCGGCGCGGGACTACAAGTTCGACCTGGACCAGATGGTGTCGCTCAACGGCGACACGTCGGTGTACCTCCAGTACGCGTACGCGCGTATCAAGTCGATCTTCGGCAAGGCCGGCGACCGCACCCCGCTCGCCCACCCCGAGCTGGAGCTGGCCCCGGCGGAGCGCGCGCTCGGTCTGCACCTGGACCAGTTCGGCGAGACGGTGGCCGAGGCCGCCGCCGACTACGCCCCGCACAAGCTGGCCGCGTACCTGTACCAGCTGGCGTCGCTGTACACGACGTTCTACGACCAGTGCCCGGTCATCAAGCCGGAGCCGCCGAAGGAGGTCGCGGAGAACCGCCTGTTCATCTGCGACCTGACCGCGCGCACGCTCCACCAGGGCATGGCCCTGCTGGGCATCCGGACGCCCGAGCGCCTCTGATCCGTACTGGTCCGAGGAGACCTGAGGACCTGAGGGCATGACGACGTGAGGAAGGCCCCGGCACGGGAAACCGTGCCGGGGCCTTTCCGTCGCCATCCCTGGAACGCGTGCGGGCGTCACCGAATCGGGTGGGACGTGCGTCCCGACACCTCGTCGATCTCCACGTGGGCCTTCTGGAGAAGCTGCGAGGCGAGATCCATGAGCGCGCGGGCGCCCGCGATCTCCTCGCCGACCCGCAACTGCTCCGGGTCGGACGGGTGCCGCTGGGCGTTGCCGTGGGCGCGGAACTCCGTGCCGTCGCTCAGCCGCACCATGGCGGCCGCCCTCGTCCGGTCGCCTTCTTCCTGGAACTCCATCTCGACGTGCCATCCCACGAGCGTGTGCATCATGAGGACCACCTCCTGAGGTACTTCCAGGGTGCGCCGCCGGGCCCTTCCTTACCAACCGCTCCCCGAGGGGCGGCCGAGCTTCTGGGCGACCTCGGTGGCCCAATAGGTGAGGATCATCTGCGCGCCGGCGCGCCTGATCCCGGTGAGCGTCTCGAGGATGGCCTTGTCGCGGTCGATCCAGCCCTTCTCGGCGGCGGCCTCGACCATCGCGTACTCACCACTGATCTGGTACGCGGCGACCGGCACGTCCACGGCCTCGGCGACCTTCGCGAGCACGTCCAGGTAGGGGCCGGCGGGCTTCACCATCACCATGTCGGCCCCCTCCTCCAGGTCGAGCGCGAGCTCGCGCAGCGACTCGCGGAGGTTGGCCGGGTCCTGCTGGTAGGTCTTGCGGTCGCCCTGCAGGGAGGAGCCGACGGCCTCGCGGAAGGGGCCGTAGAAGGCGGAGGAGTACTTCGCGGTGTACGCGAGGATCGACACGTCCTCCTTGCCGATGGTGTCCAGGGCGTCGCGGATCACCCCGACCTGACCGTCCATCATCCCGGAGGGACCGACGACGTGGACGCCGGCGTCGGCCTGGACCTGGGCCATCTCGGCGTAACGTTCCAGCGTCGCGTCGTTGTCGACGCGCCCGTTCTCGTCCAGGACGCCGCAGTGCCCGTGGTCGGTGTACTCGTCGAGGCAGAGGTCGGACATGATCACCAGGTCGTCGCCGACCTCGGCCTTCACGTCACGGATGGCGACCTGCAGGATCCCGTCCGGGTCGGTCCCGGCGGTCCCTGCGGCGTCCTTCTTCTCGTCCTCGGGCACGCCGAAGAGCATGATCCCGGAGACCCCGGCCTCCAGCGCCTCCACGGCGGCCTTGCGCAGGGTGTCCCGCGAGTGCTGCACCACCCCGGGCATCGCGGTGATCGGCCGCGGCTCGGTGATCCCCTCGCGCACGAACGCGGGAAGGATCAGGTCGGCCGGGCTCAGCCGCGTCTCGGCCACCATCCGCCGCATGGCAGGAGTCGTCCGCAGCCGCCGCGGCCGCGCCCCGGGAAAGGTTCCGTACGAGTTCATAAGCCCGAGGCTACGCCCGCCGCCGGACCGCTTTTGCCGACCCATTGTGGGCATCCGCCCGCCCCCGTGTGGGCAATCGTCCCGCAGGGCGGGACGGGTGGGCACACGGGACGGCGCCCTCACGGGCGCGACAAGCTCCGAGTTCCCCTACGCACCGGGGCCGGCGCCCTTCACAAGGCCCCGAAACGCACGAGGTGCGGGACCTCCAAAAGGCCCCGCACCCCGAGCAACACACCTCAGCGACGACTACGTCGTGCGACGCCTCCGCGCACCCGGCCGCCGCTCCGACGGCCGCGTCACCGGGTCGCCCGCCTCCAGCGCCGCGGCCCGCCGCCGCAGACCGAAGTCCGCGAGCGCCTCCGCGAGCTTGTGCACCGACGGCTCCGGCGAGAGCACGTCCACCCGCAGCCCGTGCTCCTCCGCGGTCTTCGCGGTGGCGGGCCCGATGCAGGCGATGACGGTCACGTTGTGCGGCTTCCCGGCGATACCGACCAGGTTCCGCACCGTCGACGAGGACGTGAAGAGCACGGCGTCGAAGCCACCGCCCTTGATCGCCTCACGCGTGTCCGCCGGCGGCGGCGACGCCCGCACCGTCCGGTAGGCGGTGACGTCGTCGACCTCCCACCCGAGCTCGATGAGGCCCGCGACCAGTGTCTCCGTGGCGATGTCGGCCCGCGGCAGGAACACCCGGTCGATCGGATCGAAGACGGGGTCGTAAGGCGGCCAGTCCTCGAGCAACCCAGCCGCGCTCTGCTCCCCACTGGGCACCAGATCCGGCTTGACCCCGAAGTCGACCAGCGCAGCCGCCGTCTGCTCGCCCACCGCCGCGACCTTGATCCCGGCGAAGGCCCGCGCGTCGAGCCCGTACTCCTCGAACTTCTCCCGCACCGCCTTCACGGCGTTGACCGACGTGAACGCGATCCACTCGTAGCGCCCGGTCACGAGCCCCTTGACGGCCCGCTCCATCTGCTGCGGCGTCCGCGGCGGCTCGACGGCGATCGTCGGCACCTCGTGCGGCACCGCACCGTACGAACGCAGCTGGTCGGAGAGCGACGCGGACTGCTCCTTCGTGCGCGGCACGAGCACCCGCCAGCCGAAGAGCGGCTTGGACTCGAACCACGCCAGTTGGTCCCGCTGCGCCGGGGCGCTGCGCTCGCCGACCACGGCTATGACCGGCCGGTGGCCCTCGGGCGAGGGGAGCACCTTGCCCTGCTTGAAGACCTGGGCGATGGTGCCGAGCGTCGCGGTCCAGGTCCGCTGCCGGGTCGTGGTGCCGCCGATGGTCACGGTGAGCGGGGTGTCCGGCTTACGGCCAGCCGCCACCAGTTCACCGGCCGCCGCGGCCACCGCGTCGAGCGAGGTGGAGACGACCACGGTGCCGTCCGAGGCGCCGACCTCGGTCCAGCAGCGGTCGTCGGCGGTACGGGCGTCCACGAACCGCACGTCGGTGCCCTGCGCGTCGCGCAGCGGGACACCGGCGTACGCGGGTACGCCGACGGCCGTGGCGACACCGGGCACGACCTCGAAGGGGATGCCCTCGGCGGCGCAGGCGATCATCTCCTGACCTGCGTTTCCGTCGAGGCCGGGGTCGCCGGTCACCGCACGGACGACCCGCTTGCCGCCCCTCGCGGCCTCCATGACAAGATTGGTCGCATCCCTCAACACGGGGACACCGGCGGTTGTTGACGCCTCGTCAACAACGGTCAGCTCAGGCGTGCTCACCCCCGCGCGCGCATGACACCGGACTACTTCGAGCACCTCGGGCTCGGCGATCAGTACGTCCGCGCCGGCGAGGGCTTCGACGGCCCGGAGTGTCAGCAGTCCTGGGTCGCCGGGTCCGGCGCCTAGGAAGGTGACGCTCCCGTGTCCGAAGACGGCCGCGGGCGCGGGGCTGGTGGTCGGGCTGGTGGGGCTCAAAGTGCTCGCTCCCCCATAAGACCGGCCGCACCCTTGGCGAGCATCTCGTCCGCGAGTTCGCGTCCGAGCGCCATCGCCTCGTCGTGCGACGCGGGTACGGGACCGGTGGTGGACAGCTGCACCAGCGTCGAGCCGTCGGTGGTGCCGACGACGCCACGCAGGCGCATTTCAGTGACAATCTGCCCGCGGCCGGAATCCTCGGCCAGCAGGTCGGCCAGCGCACCCACGGGTGCGGAGCAGCCGGCCTCCAGGGCGGCGAGCAGGGAACGCTCGGCGGTGACGGCGGCCCGGGTGAGCGGGTCGTCGAGTGCGCCGAGCGCGGCGACGAGACCGGCGTCGGACGCCGGACACTCGATCGCCAGTGCCCCCTGGCCGGGGGCGGGCAGGACGGAGTCGACCGACAGGTGGTCGAGCGACAGGGAGCCGGTGAGCTCCGCCGTCCCGCCGATGCGGTTGAGACCGGCCGCGGCGAGAACCACCGCGTCCAGCTCTCCGCCTCGTACGTATCCGACGCGGGTGTCGATGTTCCCGCGGATCGGCACGGTCTCGATGGTCAGCCCGTGGCTGCGCGCGTACGCGTTGAGCTGAGCGGTCCTGCGCGGCGAACCGGTCCCGATCCGGGCGCCCGAGGGCAGCCGGTCGAGCGAAAGCCCCTCGCGGGTGACGAGGACGTCGCGCGGGTCCTCACGCTCGGGGATGGCGGCCAGCACAAGCTCGGGGTGCTGGGCCGTCGGCAGGTCCTTCAGGGAGTGGACGGCGAAGTCCACCTCGCCGGCCAGGAGCGCGTCGCGCAGGGCGGCGACGAACACGCCGGTGCCGCCGATCTGCGCGAGGTGCTCACGGGAGACGTCCCCGTACGTCGTGATCTCCACGAGCTCGACGGACCGGCCGGTCGCGCGCCGCACGGCGTCGGCCACCTGACCGGACTGGGCCATGGCTAGCTTGCTGCGCCTGGTCCCGAGCCTCAGTGCCCTCTCGGTCATACTCGCCCTCGGTTCTTGACGTCGGCGTCATTCAGGTCGGCCCGGGAGACGGAGGCGACCGTCTCCGGGTCGAGGTCGAAGAGTGTCCGCAGCGCGTCGGCGTACCCGGCGCCGCCGGGCTCGCTGGCCAGCTGCTTGACCCGCACGGTCGGCGCGTGCAGGAGCTTGTCGACCACCCGGCGGACGGTCTGGGTGATCTCGGCGCGCTGCTTGTCGTCGAGGTCGGGCAGGCGCCCTTCCAGCCGGGCGACCTCGCCGGCGACGACGTCGGCGGCCATGGTCCTGAGCGCGACGACGGTCGGGGTGATGTGCGCGGCGCGCTGGGCGGCGCCGAAGGCGGCCACCTCGTCGGAGACGATGGAGCGGACCTGGTCGACGTCGGCGGCCATGGGTGCGTCGGCGGAGGCCTCGGCGAGCGACTCGATGTCGACGAGGCGGACGCCCGGCATGCGGTGGGCGGCGGCGTCGATGTCGCGGGGCATGGCGAGGTCGAGCAGGGCGAGCGGGGCCTCACGGCCCGCCGTCGCGGTCTCGACGGCGTCGCCCGTCAGGACGAGTCCGGTGGCTCCGGTGCAGGAGACGACGATGTCGGCACGTGTCAGTTCGTCGCCGACGGCAACCATCTCGACCGCCCGGGCGGCCACGCCCGTTCCTCCCCCATAGCTCCGCATGGGGGGACCCCCAGGCTCGTTGAGGATCTGGACCAGCCGGTCGGCGCGGGCGGCCGTACGGTTGGCGATCACGATCTCGGAGACGCCGACGCGCGCGAGGGTGGCGGCGGCGAGCGAGGACATCGAACCGGCGCCGATGACCAGCGCCCGCTTGCCCTTCGCCCAGCTCTCGACGTCCGCCCCGTCGGCGAGCTGCTGGAGCCCGAACGTGACGAGCGACTGCCCGGCCCGGTCGATCCCGGTCTCGCTGTGGGCGCGCTTGCCGACCCGCAGCGCCTGCTGGAACAGGTCGTTGAGGAGCCGTCCCGCGGTGTGCAGGTCCTGGCCGAGCGCGAGGGCGTCCTTGATCTGGCCGAGGATCTGGCCCTCGCCGACGACCATGGAGTCGAGCCCGCAGGCCACCGAGAAGAGGTGGTGGACGGCCCGGTCCTCGTAGTGCACGTACAGATAAGGGGTGAGCTCTTCCAGCCCGACGCCGCTGTGCTGGGCGAGGAGCGTGGACAGCTCGGCGACACCGGCGTGGAACTTGTCCACGTCGGCGTAGAGCTCGATGCGGTTGCAGGTGGCGAGGACCGCGCCCTCGGCGGCCGGTTCGGCGGCGAGGGTGTCCTGCAGCAGCTTGGCCTGGGTGTCCGTGGCGAGCGAGGCCCGCTCCAGGACGGAGACGGGTGCGCTGCGGTGGCTGAGGCCGACGACGAGGAGGCTCATGCCGGCATCACGGCGGGGACGTCCCCGTCGGGTCCCTTGCGACCGGTGTTCTTGGCCTGGGGCTCGCCCGCCGGGGTGAGCGGCGCGGGCGGCGCCGGTGCGGCGGCGGCCTCGGCCTCCGCCTCCTCGCCGGCCTTGCGCTGCTCGTGGAAGGCGAGGATCTGCAGCTCGATGGAGAGGTCGACCTTGCGCACGTCCACGCCGTCGGGCACGGAGAGCACGGTCGGGGCGAAGTTCAGGATGGAGGTGACCCCGGCGGCCACGAGCCGGTCGCAGACCTGCTGGGCGACGCCGGCGGGGGTCGCGATGACGCCGATGGAGACGCCGTCCTCGCTGATGATCTTCTCGAGGTCGTCGCTGTGCTGGACGGGGATCCCGGCGACCGGCTTGCCGGTCATGGCGGGGTCGGCGTCGATCAGCGCGGCGACGCGGAAGCCTCGGGAGGCGAACCCGCCGTAGCCGGCGAGGGCGGCGCCGAGGTTACCGATACCGACGATGACGACGGGCCAGTCCTGCGTCAGGCCGAGCTCACGGGAGATCTGGTACACGAGGTACTCGACGTCGTAGCCGACGCCACGCGTCCCGTACGAGCCGAGGTAGCTGAAGTCCTTGCGCAGCTTCGCGGAGTTGACGCCCGCGGCGGCTGCGAGCTCCTCGGAGGAGACCGTGGGTACGGAGCGCTCCGACAGTGCGGTGAGCGCACGCAGATACAGCGGAAGCCGGGCGACGGTGGCCTCGGGAATTCCTCGGCTACGGGTCGCCGGTCGGTGAGTTCGGCCAGTTGCCACGGTGCTCCTGCGGGATGAGCGGGGCTGCAGGCGGCCGTGTGTCCCAAGACCGCCCCGTCGAATGCAGGCTATGTCTTTGTGAACGCGTGCACAAAGATGGTGTCCGTTTTGTCCGGCCAAAGTGACCGGGGTCACGCGACAGGAACGCGCCAGGACGGAACCGGGGAGCGTGTCGGCCCGTTGAGTACCCGAAGGGGGCAAAACCGCACACTCTCCTCACGATCACGCCCCCGAAACCCATCAAAGCGTCCACGATGGTAGCCGTCTTCGCGTCAGCCACCCAGTTCACGCCGAAGTCGCGCGGCGTCCACACGCCAGAAGGTGTGCTGCTCGCCGTCGACCAGAACCACCGGAATCTGCTCCCAGTACGCCCGGTGCAACGCCTCGTCCTGGGTGATGTCCTTCTCCTCCCAGCGCGCCCCCGTCTCGGCGCAGACGGCCTCGATCACGGCCCGGGCGTCGTCGCAGAGATGACAGCCCGGCTTCCCGATCAGCGTCACCGTCCGCGCGGCGGCGTCGGAAGCGGCGGAGGTGTTCTTCTTCGCTCGTCCAAACATGCCGTCCATTCTGCGCCGCGCCGGGCGCTGCCCCCGGCCTTCACGGCCGTGGCCCCTGTATCCAGCTTGCCCCCATTGTCCGTTTAACAGGAGAGTCGCGGAGTGTTCACGCCTCGGCACCCCGGGAGGTCGGGAAGTACCGAACAGACTGGCTATGCTCACGACATGGCCGCATTGGGATGGCTCACCCCCCGTAGGCGCTCCGCCACCGCGCGCAGCGTTCTGGCAGGCGAGGCCGCCGCGGAGGCGGCGCGCAAGACCTCGCAACAGCTCGAAGCGGAACGGGAGACGGCGCGCGCCGCGACCGCACTCCCCGAGAAGCCCGCCGAGCCCGAGTTCCCCGTCGTCGGGGACTCCGAGGCCGCCGCCTTCTTCGACCTCGACAACACCGTGATGCAGGGCGCCGCGATCTTCCACTTCGGCCGCGGCCTGTACAAGCGGAAGTTCTTCCAGCGCCGCGAACTGGCCCGGTTCGCCTGGCAGCAGGCGTGGTTCCGGCTGGCCGGCGTCGAGGACCCCGAGCACATGCAGGACGCCCGCGACAGCGCCCTGTCCATCGTCAAGGGCCACCGCGTCTCCGAGCTGATGTCCATCGGCGAGGAGATCTACGACGAGTACATGGCCGACCGCATCTGGCCCGGCACCCGCGCGCTCGCCCAGGCCCACCTCGACGCCGGCCAGAAGGTCTGGCTCGTCACCGCCGCGCCCGTGGAGACGGCCACGATCATCGCCCGCCGCCTCGGCCTGACCGGCGCGCTCGGCACAGTCGCCGAGTCCGTCGACGGCGTCTACACCGGCAAGCTCGTCGGCGAACCGCTGCACGGACCCGCCAAGGCGGAGGCCGTGCGCGCGCTCGCCGCCGCCGAGGGCCTGGACCTCAACCGCTGCGCGGCGTACAGCGACTCGCACAACGACATCCCGATGCTCTCGCTGGTCGGCCACCCCTACGCCATCAACCCGGACACCAAGCTGCGCAAGCACGCCAAGGCCCGCGACTGGCGGCTGCGCGACTACCGGACGGGCCGCAAGGCCGCCAAGGTCGGCATCCCGGCCGCTGCGGGCGTCGGCGCGCTCGCGGGCGGCACGGCCGCCGCGGTCGCCCTGCACCGCCGGCGCCGCTGACCCCGACTCCGGTCCCGCCAGGCGTGGCGGGCCGCTGCCGATACGTTTCGGCTGCGATCGTCTCCGACAACCCGAGACCAACTCTCCTCACCCGTGCGTGGTCGAACACCACCGCACAGGTCGACTCGCGCGCATTCGCGGCTTCTTACCCCGCACCGGCGCGGATCACTCCACGCCTTAGCACTTGAGCACAACAGAGCGTGCGCGCAGTCACACTCGGAAGCAATTCGATCAACAACCGGTCACGAAGCGCGATCGATCCCGCCCACAAGCAGTAACCAATGCGACGGAATCGATGATTTGAGCAACTGGGTGTAGCGCCGCCTGTACGAAGCGTTATTCTCCTCAGACGCACAACGGAACCCACACGTCGCCACGACGAGTGAACGGTCCCGCACTGCACGTGATGGAAGCTCTGCCTCTGGGAGTCCCGTGTACCCACACGTCGGGGTTGACACCTCGGGCCTGGCTACGCTGCGCGCAACGGTCCTCGACCAGTTGCGCGGCTTCGTCCCCACCGCGTACGCCGGCCCCGTCCCCGCCTTTGCCTTCGCCACACCGGCACCCGCCGGTCCCTGCTATGCCCTCGCCGAGAGCGGAGCCGCTGTCGGCAGAAGGGGCAGTCGCGGCGGCACCGGAACCTCGACCGCCGCCCGCCGCCCCACCGCCGACAGCGACAGCGCCCGCATGATGGACCTCGTCGAGCGCGCCCAGGCCGGTGAGGCCGAGGCCTTCGGCCGGCTGTACGACCAGTACAGCGACACCGTCTACCGCTACATCTACTACCGCGTCGGCGGGAAGGCGACGGCGGAGGACCTGACCAGCGAGACGTTCCTGCGCGCCCTGCGCCGGATCTCCACCTTCACCTGGCAGGGCCGCGACTTCGGCGCCTGGCTGGTGACCATCGCCCGCAACCTGGTCGCCGACCACTTCAAGTCGAGCCGCTTCCGCCTCGAAGTGACCACCGGCGAGATGCTCGACGCCAACGAGGTCGAGCGCAGCCCCGAGGACTCGGTCCTGGAGTCCCTCTCCAACGCCGCGCTCCTCGACGCCGTCCGCCGGCTCAACCCCCAGCAGCAGGAGTGCGTGACCCTGCGCTTCCTGCAGGGCCTCTCCGTCGCAGAGACGGCCCGGGTCATGGGCAAGAACGAGGGTGCGATCAAGACCCTCCAGTACCGGGCCGTGCGCACCCTGGCACGCCTGCTCCCGGACGACGCCCGCTGACCCTTCGCGCCCCCCACACGCGCCCCCACCAACCGCGTCGCGCCCCGCCCCCCACCTTCCGGCGCCCTTTCCCCCACCCTCCCGCGCCCTTCTCCCCACCCTCCCCCCACATCCCCCCGACCCCCGCCCAACTCACAGTCGGTGACGCCTCGATGACGCACTGGTCCGATCATCTTTCGCGCGTAACCCAAGTGCCGCGCCGCTCGTTGTGCGGGATGCAGGCTCCCTGTGGTCACGCCATGCCCACAGCCACTCACTCGTTCGTGTGGATGTGTTCAAGGTGTGCAACCTTCCGGACACCCCAGGGAGTCGACCGTCATGACGAGAGGAGGTGCCGCCAGTGATCGCGAACGTATCGGCACACCGGCGGGCGAACGCCTTCGCCCAGGCCCTGGACGATCGGACGCCCGAGGACACCGCGGCCGACCGGCCCGAGGTCTCGGCCGAACCGTCCGAGCCGGGGCGGCTGTTGGCCCTGGCGAACGGTCTCGGCGAGCTGCCGAAGCCGGAGATGGACCCTGAGGTCAAGGTGGTGCAACGAGCCCAGCTCGTCGCCGCCATGGAAGCGATGCTCGCGGAGGGGAGCGCAGCCGCGGGCCCTACGGTGCCGGAGCAGCGGACATCGAGCGGGCGGGGTGCCCACCGGGCCTCCCCGCTCCGGAAATTGCGCCCACGCTCCCGCTGGTCGAAGGGGATCGCCGCCGGCGGTCTCACGGTCGGTGTGGCCGCGGGCGCTTTCAGCGGTGTGGCCGCTGCGAGTTCCGACGCCCTCCCCGGTGACTCGCTCTACGGGCTGAAGCGCGGGATGGAAGACATCAAGCTCGGGATGGCGGACGACGACGCCGACCGGGGCGGGATCTACCTGGACCAGGCCTCGACCCGGCTCAGCGAGGCCCGCAGGCTCATGGAGCGCGGCCGCGCGGGCGACCTCGACCACGAGTCGCTCAGCGAGATCCGGCGCGTCCTCGGCGGCATGAAGCACGACGCCTCCGAGGGCCACCGGCTGCTCCGCCAGGCGTACGAACGGGACGGCGAGATCGGCCCGATGGCCCGGCTCAACTCCTTCGCCCAGGCCCACCGCTCCACCTGGATCGGCCTGCGCGACCGCCTGCCGGTCCAGCTCACCGACGTCGGCAACGAGGTCAACGACGTCTTCGTCGCCATAGACGAAGAGGTCGAGCCACTCCAGGGCATGCTCCCCCGCACCCCGGAGAAGGGCGCCGTCGACAGCGGCGGCGCCGCCACCCCGCAGGACACACCGCGTACGCACACCCAGCGCCCGCCGTCCTCCCCCGCCGCCCCCACCGCCGGCGGCGAAGGCTCCACCCGGCCCCAGCCCTCGGGCAGCGGCCCGGGCACGGGCTCCCCGGAGAACGACGGCCTGCTCGGTGGAAACACCGGTGGGCTCCTCGACCAGGCGCCGACGGGCGGCACCCTGCCGACCCCCTCGGGCAGCCAGTCGATGCCCCCGATGCCGGACGTCACCCTGCCGCCGCTGCTGCCGGGTCTGCTCCCCGGCCTCGGCATCGACAGCGAGGACGCCCCCTAGGAGGCGTACGGACACGGCAGTGGGGCGCCCCCTCTCAGGAGGGAGCGCCCCACTGCCGTACGCCATCGATCCGAAGAACACGGATCAGAAGAACACGGACCTCCGCTGCACCAGCAGCTTGTAGAGGGTGTGCTGGATCTGCTCACGGACCTGGTCGGTCAGGTTGAACATCAGCATCGGGTCCTCCACCGCCTCCGGCGGATAGCCGTCCGTCATGATCGGCTCGCCGAACTGGATCGTCCACTTCGTCGGCAGCGGCACCGCGCCCAGCGGCCCCAGCCACGGGAACGTCGGCGTGATCGGGAAGTACGGGAAGCCGAGCACCCGCGCCAGCGTCTTGGCGTTGCCGAGCATCGGGTAGATCTCCTCCGCGCCCACGATCGAGCACGGCACGATCGGCACCCCGGCCCGCAGCGCCGTCGACACGAACCCGCCCCGGCCGAAGCGCTGGAGCTTGTACCGCTCGCTGAACGGCTTCCCGATGCCCTTGAAGCCCTCCGGCATGACGCCGACGATCTCCCCGGACCGCAGCAGCCGCTCCGCGTCCTCCGCGCACGCCAGCGTGTGCCCGGCCTTGCGGGCCAGCTCGTTTATGACCGGCAGCATGAAGACCAGGTCCGCCGCGAGCAGCCGCAGATGACGGCCCGCCGGATGGTTGTCGTGCACGGCGACCTGCATCATCAGGCCGTCCAGCGGCAGAGTCCCGGAGTGGTTCGCCACCACCAGGGCGCCGCCCTCGGCGGGAATGTTCTCCACGCCCTTCACTTCCACCCGGAAGTACTTCTCCGCGAGCGGCCGCACGAGCGACATCAGGACCTGGTCGGTGAGCTCCTTGTCGTAGCCGAACTCGTCGACCTCGTACTCACCCGTCACCCGCCGCCGCAGAAAGGCGAGCCCGCCCGCGAGCCGCCGCTCCCACGAGTCCCCGCGCCCCGCCGAGTCCCCGGGGCCCACGGAGTCACCCGCGGCACCGTCCGCCACGGCCTCCAGAGGCTCCACCGGCCCCGCGGCCCGCACAACCGACTCCTCCGGCCCCTGCTGCCCCGGCAGAGCCCGTACGGCGGCATCCCTGGCCGCCCTGCCGAAGCGCCGGCGCGTCCGGGAACGGTCGTCGTCGAACGGAATGACCTTGGCGTCCGCCATCGTTACCTGGGCTCCTTCTGATCCAGCCGGGCAGCGACCCGGTCCACGGCCCCCGCGAGCTTGTCCGGCGGCAGCAGCCCCGGCCCCCTGCTGCGGACGAAGTCCGCGAACGTCTCGGCCGTCGTGTACCGGGGGCTGAAGCCGAGCGTCTCGCGCATCTGGACCGTGGAGACCACCCGGCCGTGGGTGAGGAGCCGGATCTGCTCGGGCGAGAAGTCGGTCACCCCGACCGTCCGCAGCGCCGAACCCACCCAGGTGACCGCCGGCAGCAGCACCGGCACCGTCGGCCGCCCCAGCCGCCGCGCGCACTGCGAGAGCAGCAGCACACCGTCCCCCGCCACGTTGAACGTGCCGCTGTTCAGCGTCGCCCGGCGCGGCTCGCCCGCCGCCAGGTGCAGCACGTCGACCACATCGTCCTCGTGGACGAACTGCAGCCTCGGGTCGTAGCCGAACACGGTCGGCATGACCGGCAGCGACAGGTACTCACCGAGCGGGGAGTCCACCCGGGGCCCGAGGATGTTCGCGAACCGCAGCACGCACACGGCCACGTCGGGCCGACGCCGCGCGAAGCCGCGTACGTACCCCTCGACCTCGACGGCGTCCTTCGCGAAGCCACCGCTCGGCAGCGACTTCGCCGGGGTCGTCTCGGTGAACACTGCCGGGTCCCTGGGCGCGGAGCCGTAGACACTCGTACTGGACTTGATCACGAGCCGCCCGATCCGCGGCGACTTCTGGCACGCGCCGAGCAGCTGCATGGTGCCGATGACGTTGGTCTCCTTGATGGACGTCCGGCCACCGGCGCCCAGCGCCGTCCCCGTGACGTCCATGTGGACCACCGTGTCCACCTCGTGCTCCGCGAGCACCCTGGCGATGGCGGGCTGGCGGATGTCCGCCCGCACGAAGGCGGCCCCACCGAGGTCGTGCGGCGGCGCGACCGCGTCCACGGCGACCACCCGCTCCACATCGGGATCCCGCTGGAGACGCCGTACGAAACGGCCTCCGAGATGCCGGGCCGCACCGGTGACGAGCACGACCTTGCCCAAGATCAGCGCCTTCCGTCGGTTCTCCGTCGGTACGGGCCTCCGGATGCTCCCGCGAGGCCCTGTGCGCCACCGTAGCGCCTCGGTGTTGCGCCGCGATGACCGCCGTGGGCAACGTCAAGGAACCCGACCCGAAAACCCCACGAAAAAAGCGTGGCCCCGCACCGATTCCGGTACGGGGCCACGCTCGACGCACAAACAGCCGTCGTTACAGACGTCGCTTACTTCTTGTTGCGACGCTGAACGCGGGTGCGCTTGAGCAGCTTGCGGTGCTTCTTCTTGGCCATCCGCTTGCGCCGCTTCTTGATAACAGAGCCCACGACTACCCTCGCTCACTTCTTCTCACTCGGTGCGGGGCGTCTGGGCCCACACGACCTACGTCGGCCTAGCCTACCGGCCCGAGCGCCGAGCTTGTAATCCGAGGGGTTCACGAGCTCCCGGCTATGCCGTCTCCACCCCCACGAAAGACTCCCTGAGGTACTCGTGAACCGCCTGTTCCGGGACCCGGAAGGACCTGCCCACCCGAATCGCCGGCAGATGACCGCTGTGCACCAAGCGGTACACGGTCATCTTCGACACACGCATCACCGAGGCGACTTCCGCCACGGTAAGAAACTTGACCTCGTTGAGAGGCCTATCGCCAGCAGCCATGACCCACCTGTACCTTCCGCACACGACGCCCACCGGCTTCCCCTCCGGTGACCCTGCGTCGCTGTGCGCTCACGCTCCAGACTAGGGGCGTGTGGTACGAGTGGGGAAGAGGAGCAGCCACTGGCCGTTTACCGTGACAGACGCGCTCGATTGAGTACATAGCGAGTGAGCGGCCGGTAGTGGTCCGCACGTACCCCGTCGTCAAGCGGAACGGCCACGGAGACCTGCCCCTCGGCCTCCCCGACGAACAGCGCGGGATCGTCCGTATCGGCGAGCCCGATGGCCTCGATACCCAGCTGACCTGCCCCGCAGACCCATCCGTGGTCCCCGACGACCAATTCCGGAAGCGGCCAGCCGCCGTCCACGACCCCCTCCAGAGCGGCCCTAACCGGCAGCGGCGAGTGGGTGTGCGCCCCCGTCTCACGCCCGGTTCCCGACAGACCGGGTTCTCGCACCAACGCCACTCCGCGCGCGTAGTCGAGGATGTGCGTGCGTAGACCGAACCGGGTCGTTATGTCGACACATCTCCCCTGCGCGGGGGTGAGGACAAGACATCCCTCCGCCGACAGAGCGTCTGCGAGCGCGGCGTAGAAGCCCAGCAATCGGTGCGGATGTCCGGTCCCGAACAGCACCGGAGCCCGCCGGCCGGCCGCCTCGCCGAGCCGCTCCGCGAACGCGTCCAACGCGCTCAACGTCCGCTCCGGATCGATGACGTCGGGCCCCGAGCGGTGCGCCGGATCCCCCGACACCCCGCACTTGTCGGCCATCAGCCGCAGCAAGTCTCCCTCGCCCCAGCCCCATTCGGGGTCGAGACCCAGCATCACCCGTGGATCTCGCGCGGCGAAGAGCCGATAGCTGCGCAGACTCTCCTCCCGCGAGGTCGCCACCGTCCCGGCCAACCCCGCCGCCAACAGATGCGCCCGCAACGCCCCGGTACTCAGCACCTCTCGATGCTGACGCAGCGCACCTGACGAGGGGCCAAAACCCGTCCGAGACCCCACAGTCGGCGTAACCGCACGGGGCCGCCCCGGCCTCCCGTGCTACGCGAGCAGCCCCCGCAGCGGGAACGACGCCCGCCGCGTCGCGAGGACCGCCTGGTCGAGCCGGTCGGCGGGGTCGTACCCCTCCTCCCACTCGCGCCAGCCCACCGGCCACCGCCCGTCCGTCATCCGCGCGGGCCCCGGCTGCCGCGTCCGCGCGTACACCAGGTCCCGCCACGACGACGGGATCTCCGACTCCGGGGCGATCTCCGCGTGCCCGGCGATCCCCACCAGATGCGTCCACGACCGCGGTACGACATCCACCACCGCGTACCCGCCGCCACCCAGCGCCAGCCACTTCCCACCGTCCACGTGCGCGTGGGCCAGCTCGTGGCAGGCGACCTGCACCGCCCGCTGCGCGTCGAGCGACACCGCCAGATGCGCCAGCGGGTCCTCGAAGTGCGTGTCCGCCCCGTGCTGCGTCACCAGGAACTGCGGCCGGAAGTCCGCGATCAGCTCCGGTACGACGGCGTGGAAGGCCCGCAGCCACCCCGCGTCCCCGGTCCCCGCCGGTAGCGCCACGTTCACCGCGGACCCCTCGCCGGCACCGGCCGCGCCCGTCTCCTCCGGCCACCCGGTCTGCGGGAACAGCGTCCTCGGGTGCTCGTGCAGCGAGATGGTCAGGACCCTCGGGTCCTCCCAGAACGCCGCCTGCACCCCGTCCCCGTGGTGCACGTCCACATCCACGTACGCGACCCGCTCGGCGCCCAGCTCCAACAGCCGGGCGATCGCCAGGGACGCGTCGTTGTAGATGCAGAACCCGGACGCGGAGCCCGGCATCGCGTGGTGCAGCCCGCCCGCGAAGTTCACCGCGTGCGCGGCCTCCCCGCGCCACACCGCCTCCGCCGCCCCGACCGACTGCCCCGCGATCAGCGCGGACGCCTCGTGCATCCCGGCGAACGCCGGGTCGTCGACCGTACCGAGCCCGTACGCCTGGTCCGCGGCCCTCGGGTTGGCCGAGGCGGCCCGCACGGCCGCCACGTAGTCCTCGCGGTGCACGAGCCGCAGCGTCGAGTCACCGGCCGGCTTCGCCGCCACCACGTCCACGGCACGATCGAGCTCGTACGCCCGCACGAGACCCATGGTCAGCGCGAGCCGAACCGGATCCATCGGGTGCTGGGACCCGAAGTCGTACTCCGTGACAGCTTCATCCCACATCAACAGTGCGCGGCCGCTCATGCCCGCCACCGTATCGGGCCGCCCGAGAGCCGAACGACGTGGCGTACACCACCGTCACCAGGACCAGCACCATCGGCACGACCATCGCCCCCCGATAGCTCCACGCGTCCCCGAGCGCCCCCACCAAGGGGGACCCGATCAGGAACCCCACGTAGTTGAAGACGTTCAGCCGCGCGACCGCCGCGTCGCTCGCCCCCGGGAAGAGCCGCCCGGCCGCCGCGAACGTCTGCGGCACGATCACACTCAGCCCGAGCCCCAGGATCGTGAACCCGGCCATCCCCACCCAGGCCCCCGGCGCCACCGCGACCACAGCGAACCCCAGCGCCGCCAGAACCGCCCCACCCCGCACGACGGCGGTCGCCCCCAGCCGACGCACCCCGAAGTCCCCCACGGCCCGCCCGAGCAGGGTGGTGACCATGTACGCGTTGTACGGCACGGTCGCCAGCTCCTCCGAACTGCCGAGCACGTCCTGCAGGTACTTGGCGCTCCAGTTCGAGACGGTCGAGTCACCGATGTACGCGAAGGTCATGACGAGACAGAGCGGCAACAGCAGCTTGAAGGCCACGCCTCCACCCTCGCCCTTGCCCATCTCGACGGCCGCGGGCGCGGTCTCCCCACCGAAGTACCACCGACTGCCCACGAACGCCGCCGGCAGCAACACGGCCACCACGGGCAGATACGACACGAACAGCGGTAGATCCCAGTGCGCCCCGGCCCAGGCCAGCGAGGCCCCGGCGATCCCGCCCAGGCTGTACGCGGCATGGAACCCGAGCATGATGCTCCGCCCGTACTCCCGTTGCAGGCTGACCCCGAGCATGTTCATGGAGGCGTCCAGCGCACCGACCGCGAGCCCGAAGACACCGAGGGCGAGTGCGGCCTGCCACAGCTGCGTCCCCGCCCCGACGGCCAGCAGGCCGAGGAGTACGAGCGGCTGAGCCCACCGCAGCACCACGCCCGGCCCCACCCGCGCCACGACCTTCTCGGTGGCCACACTGGACACACCGGCGAGGATCGGCACGGCGGCGAGAAAAGCGGGCAACAGCCCGTCGGAGATCCCGTACCGGTCCTGGATCGCCGGTATTCGGGTCACCAGGAGCGCGAACGTCACTCCCTGCACAAAGAAGCTGACCGCCAGGGATCCCCGCCCACGCCGCAATCGCGCATCCGTCATGGCGGCACAGAGTAAGCCCCGGCTCTACCCATGGGTAGATGGATCACAGACCCAATATCGCCGGGAGCTCCTCCATCCCGCCGAAGAACCCGTTGGCGCCGACGAGCTTCTCCTCGGACGTCATCGCGGTGAACCCGTACACGTCCATCCCGGCGGCCAGCGCCGCCTGGACCCCGAGCCGGCTGTCCTCGACCACCACACACCGCTCGGGCGCGACCCTCATCCGCTCGGCGGCGTGGAGGAACAGGTCGGGCGCCGGCTTGCCCCGCCCGACGTCCTCGGCGCTGAAGATGTTCTCGTCCCTGAACCACGCGTCGAGCCCGGTCTTCCGGTGCCCGACCCGGATCCGCTCATGGGACCCGGAGGACGCGAGACAGTACGGAACCCCCTCCGCGACGAGCTGCTTCAACACATCGGTCACCCCGGCGACGGGCTCCAACTCCCGCTCGAAGCCCTCGAACGTGCGCGCGTGCAGCGTCTCGTCGAAGTCCGCAGGCAGCCGCTGCCCGGTCCGCTCATGGATCAGGTCGTGTACGCGATGGACTGCGGCGCCCATGTAGTCGCGCAGGGAGTCCTCGTAGGAGGTGGGGTGCCCGAGCTCGGTCAGATAGCCGGCCAGGATGGTGTTGGCGAGGGGCTCACTGTCGACGAGCACACCGTCGTTGTCGAAGACGACCAGGTCATAGCGCATGCCTCAACGATAGGTGCCCGTAAACGCAGAAAAGCCCCGCACCATAAGGTGCGGGGCTTTCCCACAATGATTGTTCGGCGGCGTCCTACTCTCCCACAGGGTCCCCCCTGCAGTACCATCGGCGCTGAAAGGCTTAGCTTCCGGGTTCGGAATGTAACCGGGCG
>NZ_JBHXPI010000023.1:79684-105655 GCF_042718575.1 Streptomyces sp. NPDC058579 | reverse complement strand
GCGGCCGCCGCCCCCCCCCCCCCCCCGGCCCGGGGGGGGGGCGGCCCGCCGGGCGGGGGGGCCGCGGGCCCCCCCCCCCCCCCGCCCGGGCACGGTGGTCAGCCGTGGTCAGCGAGGAGGCCTTACGCCGTCCCCGTACGCACGCCCGTCAGATACGCGGAGACGACCACGTTCGCCGTGTACGTACCGGTCACGCGGTCGAAGGTGCCGCCGCAGGTGATCAGGCGCAGCTCGGCCCGGTCGGGCTTGTGCTGCCCGTACACCTTCCGCGCGTCGAAGCGGTCCCGTGGGTAGACCCGGACGTCGTCGATGGTGAATTCGGCGACCGATCCGTCCGTACGGGTCACCCGCACCGTGGCGCCGGGGCGGGCGGCGCTGAGGCCGTAGAAGACGGCGGGCCGGGTCTCGGTGTCGACGTGACCGACGAAGAGGGCCGCGCCCTCGGCGCCCGGCTGCGTGCCGGTGCGGAACCAGCCGACCGAATGGGGCATCTCGAACGGCGGCGGGTCGACCGCGCCCGACGCGTCCAGGCCGCGCCCGACGACCGGTGCGGCGATCCCGAGCGAGGGGATCTCGACCCGGCGCGGCTCGGCGGGCGCCAGGGGCCGGTGCGCCGGGGGCAGGGGTGCGCCGAGGGGGCGGCCGACGGCCGCGATGTCGCCGGTGGCGGGGGCCGAGGCGCCTCCGGGCCCCTCGGCGATCTCCCGGCCCCCGAGCCAGAGCCCCAGGACCAGGACCGCCCAGGCCGCGCCGGTCACCATCCGCCCGTGGCCGGACCCGGTACCGCTCCCGGTGCCGGTACCAGTACCAGTACCCGTACCGGGGTCGGACCCGCCCTCCGTACCGGGAGCGGACCCGCCCTCCGCACCAGGGTCGGACCCGTTCCCGGATCCGGCGGTCACCTCAGTCGCCCGCCCGGCGGCGGCGTGCGCTGCGGAAGGCGACGGCCACCGCCGCGACCGCGGCCAGGCCCAGGCCGACCAGGGTGTACGGCGTGCCGAGGCCGTTCTCGCTGGTGGTCTGGGCGACACCCGGTGCCACGGGTGCCGCCGGGACCGCCGCCAGGGCCGCGCCGCCGCCACCGGCCCGGACCGGGGCGTACGGGCTGGGGTGGTGCGTCGGCTGGTGCGTCGGCTGGTGGTGGGTGGGGTCGTGCGTGGGCTCGGGCTTGTGCTTCTCGACGTGGACCACGCCGACGTCACGGTGCTCCCGGCCGTCGCAGGTCACGCTGACCTTGTAGGTGCCGCGCTCGATGCCCGACTTGATCCTCGTGTCGCCGAAGAGGGGGTGGTCGCCGCCGTCACGCCCGGTGAGCTCGGCGTCGGCGGCGAAGGCCTTGGACCTGGCGGCGCCGCTCGTGCCCTTGCAGCCCTGCACGCGGACGTCGACGTCCGCACCGGGGCGGGCGGTGGACGGGGTGACGGTGACCTTGACGTCGCCCCCGGCGAAGGCGGTACCGGCCGTGGGTGCCAGTACGAGAATGACGGCCGCCCCTGCGGCACGCAGAGCAATGGGACCTGAACGCATCGTGACCTCCTGGTACTGGCAGGGTCACCCGGTTCGCCCGCTCCCGCATCCGCAGGGGTCCGGTCGGGTGTTCGACCGCTGTCCCCCGCGCGGGGCTAGATCCGGTCCACGAGGTCGGCGATCGAGTCGACGATCTTGGAGGGGCGGTAGGGGAAGCGGTCGATCTCCGCCTGGGTCGTCAGTCCGGTGAGTACGAGGAAGGTCTGCATCCCCGCTTCGAGGCCGGCCAGGATGTCGGTGTCCATCCGGTCGCCGATCATGGCGCTGGTCTCGGAGTGGGCGCCGATCGCGTTCAGGCCGGTGCGCATCATCAGCGGGTTCGGCTTGCCCGCGAAGTACGGGTCCTTGCCGGTGGCCTTCGTGATGAGCGCGGCGACGGAGCCGGTGGCCGGCAGCGGGCCCTCCAGGGAGGGGCCGGTCTCGTCGGGGTTGGTGCAGATGAAGCGGGCGCCGGCGTTGATGAGCCGGACGGCCTTGGTCATGGCCTCGAAGGAGTACGTCCGGGTCTCGCCGAGGACCACGTAGTCGGGGTCGTGGTCGGTGAGGACGTAGCCGATGTCGTGCAGCGCGGTGGTCAGGCCGGCCTCGCCGATGACGTAGGCGGTGCCGCCGGGGCGCTGGTCGTCGAGGAACTTGGCGGTCGCGAGCGCCGAGGTCCAGATGTTCTCCACCGGCACCTGGAGGCCCATGCGCGCGAGGCGGGCGTGCAGGTCGCGGGCGGTGTAGATGGAGTTGTTGGTGAGCACCAGGAAGGGCTTCTCGGTTTCCCGCAGCTTCTTGATGAACGCGTCGGCGCCAGGGATCGGAACGCCCTCATGGATGAGGACGCCGTCCATGTCGGTGAGCCAGGATTCGATCGGCTTGCGCTCTGCCATGTGCGGGGACTCCTGCCGTACAGAAATCGTGCGGTGTGCTGGGGACGCCGCGACAGCGCTGTGGCGACGCCCCCAGCCTAGGCCCTGCCCGCCCGCGCAGGCTGGGTCAGGGAGCGGGTTCTGGTGCGTGCAGCTGCAAGGCGGAGGAGGGAGTCATGGCGGAGCCATGGCGACCGACGACAACGCGGCAGATGTGCGTGCCAGGGCCCGCGAGCCCAGCCGGTGCGGGTGGGGAGGGCCTGGATCAAGAGGTCGTGACCTTGACCCCGTCGATCACCCAGTACCAGTTGTTGGAGCCGGTGTAGCGGAAGCGGAAGCTCACGGTGGACGCGCCCGTGGGGACGTTCACGGTGAGGGACTGGGGCTGGGAGATCACGTCGGAGGTGTAGCTCTTGACGACGGTCGGCGTGCCGCCGTTGAAGACCGCCTGGACCTGGGCGGTCTGGCTGCCCTCCTGGCGGTAGAAGGTGGTGAAGTCGAGGGTCGCCCGCGTCTTGCCGGAGACGCTGTACGCCGGGGAGACCAGCGTCGAGTCGTACGTACCGGAGAAGGACTTGTCGGCCCACTCGTCGGAGTCGGCGACGGCGAAGACGCCCCGGGCGCGGACGTTCAGCTCGCGGGACTGGTCGCGCTGGGTGCGGGACCAGAACTCGTCGGTGGCGAAGGCCCAGCCGCGCCACTCGGTCATGCCGCCCGTGCCCATGGCGTTGTTGATGACGGACCAGCCGCTGGGCGCGGTGTGGGTGAAGCCGAGGACGCCGGCCGGGATGCCGGTCTCGTCGACCCGCCCGGTGAGGGTGGAGTGCAGCGCGTCGAAGGGGTCGGTGGAGCGCTGCTGGATCGGCTTGCCGTCCAGGCCCCACGCGGGGTCGGGGACGATGCCGAGCTGGTGGAAGACGGTCGCGGCGACGTCCACGAGCCGGGTGTCGATGGGGCGGGCGCCGGCGGCGATGCCGGGGCCCTGCGCGAGGACGAACGTACGGCGCTCCTCGATCGCGGAGCCGCCGTGGCCGCCGCCGTCGGTGTGGCCGTGGTCGGTGGTGACCATGACCGTCCAGCGCTCGGTGGCGTAGGAGGGGCGGGCCTTGATCGCGGCGAGGAGGCGGCCGAGGTAGCCGTCCTGGACGGCGATGGCGTCGAGGTACTTCTGGCTTGCGGCGCCGTAGGAGTGGCCCATCTCGTCGGTCTCGCCGAAGTAGACGAAGAGGACGTCCGGGTTCTGGTTCCGGAGGATGTCCTCGGTGGCGTCGGTGATGACCTTGTCGTTGACCGCGTAGTTGTTGTTGTAGACGAGCTTGGCGTCGGCGCCGGGGGTGACCGTGCCGTGGGTGTCGAGCTCGGGCCAGTCGACGGCCGCGAAGAGCGAGAGGTTCGGGCGGACCTGGTTGAGGCGGGCCAGGAATCCGGGGTACTGGCCGTAGTTCTTGCCGGTGAAGGTGTTGTCCTTCACGCCGTGCTTGTCGGGCCAGACACCGGTGGAGATCGTCGACCAGCCGGGGCCGGAGGAGGTGGCGGCCATCGGGTTGGCGTAGAGCAGCGACAGGCCGTACGTGCCGTTCGCGATCAGGGACTTCAGGGTCGGCGCGTTGGCGGCGTCGATCCGGTCGTACCGCAGCCCGTCCATGCCGACGACGAGCACCTTGTCCTTGCTGGTGCCGTTCGGGAGCGTGGGGGCGGCGGTGGTGGCGGCGTGGGCGGCGGGCGCGAGGGCGGTGCCCGCGGCGACGACGGCGGCGGTGGCACCGGCCGCGGCGAGGACGCTGCGGCGGGACGGGCCGGTGGACGGGCCGGTGGATATGCCGGTGATCGGCATGTCGGATCCTCCGTAGGAAAGGGGGCGAGGACGCGCCAACGCCCCTGATTCCTCAGGGGCGTTGGTCCGTACCCGTTATCTTTCCGCGATGAACGGAGGTGTTCCAGGGGTGGTGAAGTGAACTCTTGGAAGCCCGCGGTGAGCTGCCGGTGTCAGCTACCGCTGGCAGCTACCTGCGTCAGCTACCGGTGGCCGTCTTCCACGCGTCGACGTACGCCGTCAGGTTCTTGTCGATGTCGGCCCAGTCCGGCTCGAAGAGCTCGACGCCCTCGATCAGCTTCGCCAGCTCGATGGCGTTGGCATCGGTCGCCTTGACGTCCTTGCGGGCCGGGAAGCCGCCGCCGACCGCGCTGACCTCGCGCTGGGCCTGCTCGGCGAGCATGAAGTCGAGCAGCTTCTTGCCGTTCTCGGTGTGCGGGGCCTTGTTCACCAGGCCGGCGGCGTACGGCAGGGCGAACGTGGTGGGCTTGCCGCCCTCCTTGGCCGGGAACCAGATGCCCAGGTTCGGCATGGACTTGGACTGCGCGAAGTTCATCTGGACGTCGCCGTTGGCGACGAGGATCTCGCCCTTGTCGACCTTGGGGGCGAGCTTGGAGGTGGAGGAGGACGGGCCGACGTTGTTGGCCTGGAGCTTCTTCAGGTACTCCATCGCCGGCTCCTGGCCGCCGAAGTCGTGCATCGCCTTGATGACGACGGCCGTGCCGTCACCCGCGACACCGGGGGTGGAGTACTGCAGCTTGTTCTTGAACTTGCCGTCGAGGAGCTCTTCCCAGGTCTTGGGGGCCTCGCTGAGCTGCTGCTTGTTGTAGATGAAGCCGAAGTAGTTGTTGACGACCGAGGTCCACTTGCCGTCGGCGGCCTTGTTCGCGCCGTCGACCTGCTCGGAGCCCTTCGGGGTGTACGCCTGGAGCAGCCCCTTGGAGTCGGCCTGCTGGATGAAGGGCGGCAGGGTCACGATGACGTCGGCCTGCGTGTTGTTCTTCTCGCGGACGGCGCGCTGCACCATCTCGCCGGAGCCGCCTTCGACGTACTTGACCTTGATGCCGGTCTCCTTCTCGAAGTCGGCGAAGACCTTGTCGTACCAGCCGTCGCCCTTCTCCCCCTTGAGACCGTCCGCGCTGTAGACGGTGACGACCTTCTCGTCGGAGGCGGCGGAGGAACCGCCGCAGGCGGTGAGGGTGGCGGCGAGGGCGAGGCTGCCGGTGACGGCGGCGATCGGCTTGACGAGCTGGGACGAGGTACGCATAACGTCGTTCTCTCCTGGGTGACTTAGCGGTAGGACGCTCAGCGGTAAGTGCTTAGCGGCAGGCGCCTAGCGGTAGGACGCCTTGGTGCGGATGCGGGAGACGGCGAGCAGGACGATCAGGGTCGTGGCCATGAGCACCACGGCGAGCGCCGAACCGGTGAAGAGGGAGCCACGGTCGGTGGCGGTGAAGATCAGCACCGGGAGCGGCAGCCAGTCCGGCGGGTAGAGCATCATCGTGGCGCTCAACTCGCCCATGGACAGGGCGAAGCAGAGCCCGGCCGCCGCGTTCAGGGACGGCAGCAGGAGCGGCAGCTTCACCCGGAGCAGGACGTACGCGGGACGGGCACCGAGGCTCGCCGCCGCCTGCTCGTACATCGGGTCGAGACGGAGGATGGCCGCCGAAACCGACTGATAGGCAAACGCCGTGACAAGAATGGTGTGCGCGAGGATCACGATCCAGCGCGTGCCGTTCAGCAGCACCGGCGGCTGCGAGAAGGCGACCAGGACGGCGAGCCCGACGACGACCGAGGGCACGGCGACCGGCAGCATGAACAGCGCGTCGAGGAACCGACGGCCGTTCTTCCGCAGGGAGTTGGCGACCAGGGCCGCCCAGGTGCCGATGGTCAGCGCGAGCAGGCTCGCGGTGACGGCCGTGACCAGGCTGGTGGTCAGCGCCTGCAGCGACTCGCCGCGCACGGCGGCCGTGTAGTGCTCGGCGGTCGGCCCGGAGGGGAAGGCCCCGGACCAGTTGGTCGAGAACGACGCGGCGAGGATCACCAGGAGCGGGAGGGCGAAGAGCGGCACGAAGAGGACCGCGAAGAGGGCCCAGGTCGTCCACTTGCCCGTACGGCTATGCACCAACACGGCGGCTCACCACCCGGTAGAGGCCGTAGAGGCCCACGGAGATCGCGACGTTGACGACGGCGACGACACAGGCGGCGGCGTAGTCGGATTCGAGGATGGCCTTGCCGTAGACGAGCATCGGGAGGGTCGTGACGCCCTTGGCGCCGGTGAAGAGCACGATCCCGAACTCGTTGAGGCACATGACCAGGACGAGGCTGCCGCCGGCGGCGAGCGCGGGCAGCGCCTCGGGCAGGATGACCTGCCGGATGATCCGGAGCGGCTTCGCCCCGAGGGAGGAGGCGACCTCCAGCTGCGCGGTCTCCATCTGCGAGAACGCGGCGAGCAGGGGGCGCATCACGAAGGGCGTGAAGTACGTGATCTCGGCGAGGAGGACGCCCCAGGGCGTGGTCAGGAACTGGAAGGGCCCGGTCTCGGCGCCCGTGAGGTCCGTCCACAGGCCGTTGCCGATGCCGACGGTGCCGTAGAGGAAGAGCAGGGCGAGGGTGATCAGGAAGGACGGGAAGGAGAGGAAGACGTCGATGAACTTCGACACCGCCTTCCCGCCGGGGAACGGTACGAACGCGATGATCAGCGCGAGCACGAACCCGAGGACCAGACACCCGACGGTCGCCCCGACGGCCAGCCACACGGTGGTACCGAGCGCCTCCCGGAACGCCGAGGACCCGAAGACATCGGCGTACGCACCGGGGGCGAGGGACTCCTGGACGACGAGGGCGAGCGGGTAGAGAAAGACGAGCGCGAGAACGGCGACGGGGGGCAGGGCCCACAAGACCGTTGTGGGCATACGTTCCGCAGGGGCGGAACGGGTGGGCACAACGGACGGCGCCTTTGCGGGCGCCTCCGCCCCAGGTGCCCCGCCACGACGCCGCTCGGCCGTCATGACCGGTGCGGACGGGTCACCCATCGGACACCCCGGCCCCCAGCAGCACCCCGTCCTCCGGCGCGAAGTGCAGCGTGACCTCGTCACCGAGCGCCGGCGTCTCCCGCAGTTCACGCACGTCCGCCTTCACCCGCTGCCCCGCCACGTCGACGTACAGCCGATGCGTGGACCCCCGCCACTGCACCTCCGCGATCCGCCCCCGCAGCGCGTTCGGCCCCTCGCCGAGGCCGATCAGGTGCGGCCGTACGCAGAGGGTGGCGGCGGCCCCGGGGGCCACGCCGTCCGTGGGGACCTTCAGCTCGGCGCCGCCGAAGGCGACCCCGCCCACCCCCACCGTCACCGGCAGCAGGTTCGCGTTGCCGACGAAGGACGCGGTGAACTCCGTACGAGGACGGCGGTACAGGTCCTGCGGCGTGCCGCAGTCCTGCAGCCGGGCCTTGTCCATGACCGCGATCCGGTCCGCGAGGGTCAGCGCCTCGACCTGGTCGTGGGTGACGTACAGGATGGAGACGTCCGGCAACTCGCGGTGGAGGCGCGCCAGTTCGGCGAGCATCCCGGAGCGCAACTGCGCGTCGAGCGCGGAGAGCGGCTCGTCGAGGAGCAGGACGTTGGGGCGGATGGCGAGCGCGCGGGCGATCGCGACGCGCTGCTGCTGGCCGCCGGACAGCTCGCGCGGGTAGCGCTTCGCGTAGGCGGCCATCCCGGTCATCTCCAGGGCCTCGGCGACCCGGCCGGGGATCTCGCCCTTCGGCGCCTTCTGCGCCTTCAGGCCGAAGGCCACGTTGTCCTCGACCCGCATGTGCGGGAAGAGGGCGTACTGCTGGACGACCATCCCGATCCCCCGCTTGTGCGGCGGAAGGGCGGTGACGTCGCGGTCGCCGATGAACACCCGCCCGGAGACCGGCTGCACGAACCCGGCGACGGCGCGCAGGGCGGTGGTCTTGCCCGAGCCGGAGGGCCCGAGGAGGGCCATGACCTCGCCCG
Source organism: Streptomyces sp. NPDC058579 (assembly GCF_042718575.1). NCBI lineage: Bacteria > Bacillati > Actinomycetota > Actinomycetes > Kitasatosporales > Streptomycetaceae > Streptomyces > Streptomyces sp. NPDC058579. The sequence continues at coordinate 97,466 of NZ_JBHXPI010000023.1, read as the reverse complement.
GCTCGACGGTCAGGTCGAGGGAGTCGAGGACGGTGTGGTTCCCGTACGCGACGGAGACGGAGTCGAACCGGATGCCGCTGCGGGCGCCGGTCACGGCGGCCGGCTTCAGGGGCGCGGTCGTCGCTTGGCCGGGAGCCGTCGTGGCTGGGCCTGGCGCCGTCACCGGTCCGCCTCCGCCCGGGCTATCGCCGCCGGCAGGTCCGCGACCGACCCGAGGACGTGCGTGGCGCCGTGCTCCTTGAGCGCGGCCTCGTCGTGCGCGCCCGTCAGGACGCCCGCGACGATCCCGGCGCCCGAGCGGACACCGCTGAGCATGTCGTACGAGGTGTCGCCCGCGACCGCGATGTGCCGGACGTCGTCGACGGCTCCGGTACGGAGGAAGGCGCCGAGGACCATGTCCGGGTAGGGGCGGCCCCGGCCGCCCGCGTCCGCCGGGCAGAGGGTCAGTTCGACCAGGTCCCGCCAGCCGAGGGCGTCCAGGATGGCGTCCTGGGTGACCCGGGCGAACCCGGTGGTCAGGACGACGGTCCGGCCCTGGCCCTTCAGCTCGTCGATCGCCTCGGCGGCTCCGGGGATCGGCGCGATCAGGCCACCGGCGACGAGCTCTCCGTACGCCTCCTCGAAGGCGACGTTGGCCTGCTGGGCGCGGGTCTCGTCGCCGCCGAAGAGGTGGCGGAAGACGGAGATCTTGGACTCGCCCATCGTGGCGCGTACGTAGTCGATCATCGTGGCCGGGTCCTCGCCGAGGCGCTCGGCGGCGGCGCTGAACGCCCGCTCGACGAGACCGCCGTCGGCGACGGTGGTACCGGCCATGTCGAGGACGACGAGGTTGTGCTTGTGGATGTCGGTCATGGTGTTCACCAGCCCAGTTCGTCAGCGGTCGTTTCGGCGATGGCGGGCGAGCAGGTCATGCCGCGTCCGCCGGGTCCGGTCACCAGCCACACGCCCTCGCGGACCTTCTGGCGGTGCACGACCCGCGTGGTGTCGGTGCACTGCGCGTACACGCCCGCCCAGCGTCGCCGGATCTTCGGCAGCGGGCGGCCGAGGAAGGACTCGACGACGCGGACAAGGTGCTCGTAGGGGTCTTCGAGGGTGTCGAAGGCGAAGGGGTGCTCGTACTCGTGCGTGTCGCCGATGGTCAGTCCGCCGTCGAGCCGCTGCACCATCAGGAGCTGCATCTTGTGCGCGGCGGCGGTCGGGTCCTGGGCCTGGCCCGAGTTCAGGGCGTCCAGGGCCTCGGACTTGTACGCCGGGTAGTAGCGGAAGGAGTCGGCGTCGGCGACGGAGGTGGTCAGCGGCTCGCCGAGCGGGTCGGTCTGCATCATCTGCAGGCGGACCTTGCGGACCGGGATGTCGCCGGCGATCTCGCGGACCAGGCCGCTGAGCGCGGCGCCGGTGGCGAGGACGACGGCGTCGCCGGTGTGGACCTCGCCGCGGTCGTCGCGGACGGCGGCGTTGCGCATGCCCTCGGCGCCGGAGACGTCCCGGACCTCGCGGTTCGGCAGGAAGGTGTACTTCCCGGAGGCCAGCAGGGCCTTGCGGAGGGCGAGTTGGGCGGTGCGCGGCTCGACGGCCGCGTCGCGCTCGCAGAACAGCGCGGCCTTGAAGTCACCGCGCAGGGCGGGGTTGACCTGGCGCGCCTCGTCGGGGTTAAGCAGCTTGTAGCCGCGCGCCGCCGCGTCGGGCCGGGCCAGGGCGGCCTCGGCGACGGCCAGTTCGAGGTCGTTGCGCACGGGGGTGAGCGAGCCGATGGCCCGGAAGCCGAGCCCGGGGACGCGGGCGCCGATGCCCTCCCAGAGTTCGCGGGCGCGCAGCGCGGTGTCCAGCTCCTCTCCGCCCGCGCGGCCGCTCACCCATATCTGGCCGAAGTTGCGGAGCGAGGCCCCGCGCGCCTCGGCCTCGCGCTCGATGTGTACGACCTCGTGGCCGCGTTCCACTGCGTGCCAGGCGTGCATGGTTCCCACCACGCCGGCTCCTACGACGATCACCTTCATGCCGTTCACGGTCCTGGGGGTTGGTGACCCGGAACGATCCGGATGGCAACGGGACGGTGAACGGGGCGACAAGGTTGGCCTAGACCCGTTATCTTTCTGTGATCTGACGGGGTCCTCGGGGGCTCTCGTCGAGGCCTGGTTCAGCGAGTCAGCCCAGTCAGCCCTGATGGCCGAGGTGCGCGGTGAAGCTGAAGCGATCGCCCCGGTAGAGGGTGCGGACGCGCTCCAGCGGGCTGCCGGAGGTGTCCCGGGAGATCCGGTGGATGAGCAGCATCGGCAGGGCGGGCGGGGTGCCGATGAGCAGGGCCTCGCGGGGCGTGGCGAGCACGGTCTCGATCCGCTCGTCGGCGTCGCCGAAGGTGATGCCGAGCTGCTCGCGGAGGTAGCGGTAGAAGGAGGAGTCCGGGTCGAACTCGCTGTCCAGGCGCGGCGCGCGGGCCACGGACACGTACGTGCTCTCCAGGCCGACCCGCTCGTCGTCGGCGAGCAGCACGCGCTCCATGTGCCAGACGGGCTCGCCCCGTTGGACCCCGATCTCGGGCGCGAGGGCGTCGGGGCAGGGGAAGCGGTCGAGCGTGATGAGGGTACGGCCGGGGGTGCGCCCCTGCCGTCGAACGCCTTCGGTGTAGCTGGCGAGCGAGAGCGGCTGCTCCAGCTTCGGCCCGGCGACCACGGTCCCGCGCCCCTGGCGGCGCAGCCGCCCTTCGAGGAGCAGCTCGCGCAGGGCCTGCCGGACGGTCTCCCGGGAGACCTCGTAACGGACGGCGAGGTCCCGCTCGGTGGGCAGGAGCCCGCCTTCGCCCAACTCGTCTATCAGCAAGGCGACTTTCGCCTTCACCGCGTAGTACTTGGGGATGCGGCCGTGCTCGGGGATGCCGGAGCGGATGGGTGCGCCAGGTGCCTGGTCGTTCGGGTAGTCCACTGGGGGATGCTCGCAGATGGGAATGAACGGGAGGGTGTACGGAGGGTGGCGCGGCGGGGCGGTACGGAGTCAGGTCCGTCGCTGTCCGTGGCGTCCTCGTCGTGCGTGCCGTCCTCGTCGGGCCGAGACGAGCAGGGCCACGCCCGTGAGCAGCAGCGCACCGGAGGCGGGGAGCAGGAGGCCGGTCGACTCGTCGGCGGTCTGGGCGAGTTCGGGCCGCGCGGGGTCGGGGGCGGGGACGGACGGGCTCGGGAGGCCGGTGTCGCCGCGCGGCGGGGTGGCCTCGGCGGGGTCGGACTCCGTGTCCTCCTCCGTCCCCTCGGCGGCGATGGTCAGACGGTAGTCGCCGGACTCGCCGACCCAGTCGCCGTCGTCGCCCCGGCGCTGCACGATCGCCGCGTTGGCCACGACCTCGTTGGGCGCGGTGCCGTCACGGAAGGCGAGCCGGACGCCGACGGTGAGGGTGCGGCCGGCGGGGACGGAGAAGCCGGCGAAGGGAGGGAGGGCGGAGGAGTCGGGGAGGCCCGCGGCGGAGGGGCCGGTGGCCGAGGGGGAGGTGGCTGCGGGGCCGGTGGCTGCAGGGCTGGCGGCTGCGGCGCTCGGCGAATCCGCGAAGACCCCCACGTTCTCGTCCTCCTCGGTCCCCTCGAACGTCACCGGGCGCCAGCGCCGGGCCTCGGAGTCGTAGAAGTCGAGGCGGATCTGCGCGGGTTGGAGGACCCGGTCGCGGTCGGCGAGGGCAAGCACCGGGTGGATGCCGTGGCAGGGCTCCGTGGTGGTGTTGGTGAGGTCGACCTCGAAGGTACGGAAGCCGGCACCGGGGACGTACGTGCCGGGCCCGCCGTGGATGCGGGTGTCGATCGGGAAGTCGCGGTCCGTCGCCTTGCCGCAGGTGGGGGCCAGGGCGGCCCGGTTCGGCCCGGGTTCCGCCGAGGAGGGGCCGACGGCGAGCGCGAGGACGGAGGTTCCGGTCGTCGCCGCCGTGACACCGAGGGCGAGGGCGTTGCGCAGTCGCATGGGCGGGTGCCTTTGCTGCTCGCGGGCGTACGGGACGGCCGCGACGCTGCCACACGGGCGGGGCGGGTCCGGGCAGCGACGCGGGGCGCGCGCCCGGACGGGCCGCACGTTCCGCCCGATCAGCCTATTTTCCGAAGATCGGAGCGAGGATCAGCTGCGCCGCGCCCTCCGCGACGGCGTACGGAGACGTGGCACCGGAGACCGGCGTACCCAGGCCCGCCCCGGCGAGGACCGCGCCGACGCCGCCCACGAACGCCTCGGGGTCACCGGCCACGACCCGGCCCCCGAGCACGACCCGGTCGATGTCGAGGAGCCGTACGAGATTCACGGCACCCGTACCGAGGACGCGCGCCGCCTCGGGCACGTCACCGCGCGCGACGGCCGCCAGGCAGAGGACCTCGAGGCAGCCGCGCCCGCCGCAGCCGCAGGGCGGCCCGTCGAGCAGGACGGTCTGGTGCCCGAACTCCCCCGCCCCGGTCCTGACCCCCCGGTGGAGGGCGCCGCCGAGGACGAGCCCGGAGCCGAGCCCCGTACCGAGGTGGAGGTACGCGAACGAGTCGGCGGTGGGGGCGGTGGAGCGCAGGGCGAGGCCGAGGGCGGCGGCGTTGGTGTCCTTGTCGAGGGCGACGGGCAGCCCGAGCCACCGCGCGAGCTCCTCCCGGAGCGGAACGCCCTCCCACTCGGGAAACCCGGTGACGCGCCCGGGCGTACCAGAGAGATGGTCGAGCGGCCCGGGCATGGCGACCCCGACCCCGAGAACGGCGGGCCCGGCGCCGGAGTGGTCCGAGCCAGGGCCATGGGCACCGCCCACGGCCGCCCCGACGTCACCCGGCGGAACGCCCGCGACGGCCCCGACGTCACCCGACGCCGCACTCGCCAGGGCGCCAACCTCCCCGGGCGTACCCGGCGCATCCGGCGCACGCGCCACGGCCCCGACCCCACTCGGCGCCGCACTCACCACGGCCCCAACCTCCCCTGGCGCACCCGGCCCACCCGGCGCCGCACCCACCACGACCCCGACCCCACTCGGCGCCGCACCCACCACCGCCCCGACCTCCCGCGCCACCACCTCGAAGACGGCCTCCGCCCCCGCGCCCAGGTCCAGGGGGGTCCGCCGTACCGCGACCCGTACCCCCGCCAGGTCCACCAGGACGGACGTCAGCTCGTCGCGGTCCAGGTGGACGCCGACCGCGTACGCGGCGGAGGGGACGAGGCGCAGGACCGTACGGGGCTTGCCGCCCGTCGATGCGCGGTGACCCGCCTCCCGGACCAGCCCTTCCCCACGCAGCCGCGCCGTGATCTTGCTGACGGCCTGCGGGGTGAGCCCGGTCCGTTCGGCCAGTTCGAGGCGGCTGATCCCGGCCTCGCCCGCCGTTCGCAGCAGGTCGAGGACGAGGGCCGCGTTGTGGCTGCGCAGGCCGGGCAGATTGACTCCGGCGTCCGACAGCGCGCGCCTGACTTCCCTGTTCACCACGTTCACCACGTTCACCACCCCATTGTCGCTCGCGCTTGCACTTTGGCAACAGCGTTGCTTAAGTGGAAGCATGACCGACACCGCCCCCCTCCGCGTAGGACTCGTCGGCTACGGCCTGGCGGGCTCCGTCTTCCACGCCCCGCTGATCACCGCCACCGAGGGCCTCGTCCTCGACACGGTCACGACCGGCAACCCCGAGCGCCAGGCGCAGGCCCGGGCCGCGTACCCCGGCGTACGGATCGCGGACGCCCCCGAGGAGCTGTGGGCGCGGGCGGACGACCTCGATCTGATCGTCGTCGCCTCCCCCAACAAGACGCACGTGCCGATCGCCACCGCCGCGCTCACGGCCGGCCTCCCGGTGGTCGTGGACAAGCCGGTGGCCGGTACGGCCGCCGAGGCGCGCGGGCTCGCCGCGCTCGCGGAGGAGCGGGGCCTGCTCCTCTCGGTCTTCCAGAACCGCCGCTGGGACAGCGACTTCCTGACTCTGCGCGGCCTGCTCGCGGAGGGCGCGCTGGGCGAGGTCCAGCGCTTCGAGTCCCGGTTCGAGCGCTGGCGACCGCAGCTCAAGGGCGGCTGGCGCGAGTCCGGGGCCCCGGAGGAGATCGGCGGTCTGCTGTACGACCTCGGCAGCCACGTCGTCGACCAGGCGCTGGTGCTGTTCGGCCCGGCCGTCCGGGTGTACGCGGAGTCCGACGTGCGCCGCCCCGGCGCCGAGGCGGACGACGACACGTTCATCGCGATCACGCACGCGAACGGCGTCCGCTCCCACCTGTACGTGAGCGCCACGACGGCTCAGCTGGGCCCGCGCTTCCGCGTCCTGGGGTCCAGTGCCGGGTACGTGAAGTACGGGCTCGACCCCCAGGAGGGCGACCTGCGCGAGGGCCTGCTCCCCGGGCCCGGCGTGGCGTGGGGCGTGGAGCCGGAGTCGCTGTGCGGCCGCCTCGGCGCCGGCGAGTCCCCGCTGACCGGCGGCGGCCTGCCGGTGGAGTCGGTGCCGGGCGACTACCCGGCGTACTACGCGGCCGTCGCCGCCGCGGTCCGGGGCAGCGGTACGAACCCGGTCACGGCCCACGAGGCCGCGGCGGCCCTGGACGTACTCGAGGCGGCTCGCCGCTCGGCCCACGAGGGAATCACGGTGACGCTGTGAGCTCGGCGAACGAGATCCCGGTCCTGGAGGCCCAGGAACGGAACCTGGTCCTCCCCCGCTTCACGTACGAGGACGCGTGGGCGCTGGGCTCCCTCCTCGTCGAGCTGGCGAGCGAGCGCGGCGCGCCGGTGGCGATCGACATCCGGCGCGGCGCGCAGCAGCTCTTCCACTGCGCGCTGCCGGGTTCGAGCGCGGACAACGACGCCTGGATCGACCGCAAGCGCCGGGTGGTGGAGCGGTACGGCGAGAGCTCGTTCCTGGTCGGGGCCCGCTTCCGCGCCAAGGGGACGACGTTCGAGGCGTCCTCGCGCCTGGACCCCGACCGGTACGCCGCGCACGGCGGTTCGTTCCCGCTCGCGGTCCAGGGCGCGGGGGTGATCGGCTCGGTCACGGTGTCGGGGCTGCCACAGTCGGAGGACCACGCGATGGTGGTGGAGGCGCTGGAGCGCTTGCTGACTTCGTACGCGGTAGACGCCTGAGACCACTTGAGGCCGATGAGCATGCCCCCCAGCGGGGCCATGCTCATCGGCGCATCGGGCCTCAGGCGTCCTTGAGCTCCTGCCGCTGACGCCCGAGCCCGTCGATCTCCAGCTCCACGACGTCACCGGCACGCAGGTACGGCTTGGGCTCGGGCTGCCCCATGGCGACGCCGGCCGGGGTGCCGGTGTTGATGATGTCGCCGGGGTACAGGGTCATGAACTGGCTCACGTACCGGACGGCCTCCGCGACCGGGAAGATCTGGTCGGAGGTGTGGCCGTCCTGCTTCAGCTCGCCGTTGACCCAGAGCCGGAGGCCGAGGGCCTGCGGGTCCGGTACCTCGTCGGCGGTGACGAGCCACGGGCCGAGCGGGTTGAAGGTCTCGCAGTTCTTGCCCTTGTCCCAGGTGCCGCCGCGCTCGATCTGGAACTCGCGCTCGGAGACGTCGTGCGCGATCGCGTAGCCGGCGACGTGGGCGAGGGCCTGCTCGTCGGTCTCCAGGTAGCGGGCCGTGCGGCCGATGACGATGGCGAGCTCGACCTCCCAGTCCGTCTTGGTGCTGCGGCGCGGTACGAGCACGGTGTCGTCCGGGCCGACGACGGTGTCGGGGGCCTTGAGGAAGACGACGGGCTCGGCCGGGGTCGCGGCACCGGTCTCGGCGGCGTGGCCGTGGTAGTTCAGCCCGATGCACACGACCTTGCCGATCCGGCCGACCGGCGGACCGATCCGCAGACCGGTCGCGTCGAGCGCGGGCAGCACGCCGGCGGCGAGGGCGGCCCGGATCCGGTCGAGGGCGGCCCCGTCGGCAAGGAGACCGCCGTCGACATCACCGACCAGCGCGGACAGATCGCGCAGCGTGCCGTCCTCGTCGAGCAGGGCGGGCCGCTCGGCACCCACCGGACCGACTCGCAGCAGCTTCATGGTCTTCTCCCTTGGTCGGGTCGGGCCCGAAGTGCGGCCCTCGTGACACCCGGCCGATGGGTTGCGGCCATCGGAGGTTGGTCGATCCTCCAAGAGTTCGGACCACTCTGCAAGACCCCGTTCACGGACTGGACCCTTACGCGCGAGTAGCAAGGACACCCACGGCGGGCTGGTCGCGGTAGAGGAGGGCCCGCTCGAAGACGGTCCAGGTGGTGCTGGTGACGACGTAGAGGGCGGCGGCGAGCGGAACGACGGCGACGGTGATGAGGGTGGCGAAGGAGAGCAGCGGCATGAGCTTGTTGATGGTGTCGGCGCCGGGCGTGTCCGGAAGGCCGGTGTTCAGCGGCTGGGTGGCGAGCTGCCGCTTCGTACGCCGGAAGTTGAACGTGGCGACTGCGGCGACGATCGCGAAGAGCACGAGATAGACGAGCCCGGCGGGACCGAACACGCCACCGGCGGCGAGGGCGTCGGCGTAGTGATCACCGAGCGGGGCGGCGAAGAGGCTGTGCCCGGCCATGCGGTCGCCGGCGAACAGGTGGTACATGAGGAGGAACGCGGGCGCCTGGAGGAGGCTCGGCAGGCAGCCGGCGAAGGGCGAGACCTTCTCCTTGGCGTGCAGCTCCATGACGGCCTTCTTGAGCCGCTCGGGGTTCTTGGAGTGCTTGGCGCGCAGCTCGGCGAGTTGCGGGGCGAGCCGGACGCGGGCCTTCTGGCCGCGGGCGGCGGCGCGGGAGAGGGGGTGGATGGCGAGCCGGACGACCATGGTGAACAGGACGATGGCGGCGGCGGTCGCGGTGGTGGCGAAGAGCGGTTGGAGCAGGTCGGCGAGACGCTCGACCAGGGTGGCGAAAACGGACATGGGGACCCTCCGGGGGCCAGTCGTGCCGGATGAGAGAAGAGATCGGCATGACGAGTCCGCGCAGGATGAAGAGGAGGTACCGCTGACGCAGTACGACTGATGCCTACGCGGCCGCCGGAAGGAGACGTCCGGGTGCCCGGGGCCGACGGCGCCCGGAGGCGTCGGGGTCGCGTTGGGGCAGGAAGGCGGTGCGTTGCTCGCGGTCGCGCAGGGCGGTGCGTACCCGCGTAGGGGGCACGGGCGCGGGAGCGTGGGCGCCGATGAGGGCGCAGACGACGCTGGTCGCGGCGAGGGCGACGGCGGCGGAGAGGCTGGAGCCGTCGGCGAGGAAGAGCTCACCGAGAGCGAGGAGGAAGAAAACGGGAGCGGCGATGCGCAGCAGAAGACTCCCCATCACAGCTCCTTCCTCAGCCAGTACTCAGGTCGTACAGACCGTTATACACGTAATGCGGCTAGACCCGCTTGGCCCACACGACGAGACGGTAGGCGGAGCTGAATTCGGGGGTGCAGGTGGTGAGGGTGAGGTAGGCGCCGGCCTCGGAGTAGCCGTAGGAGGGCTTGACGAGGGAGCGGGGGACGGGCTGGATGACGCCGGTGTCGCGGGGCGAGGTCTGGGCGAGGACGCGATCGACGACGTACTCGTACGAGGCGCCCCGGGTCTGCACCTGAATACGGTCCCCCTTCCTGAGCCGGTTGATGTAGCGGAAGGGCTCGCCGTGGGTGTTGCGGTGCCCGGCGAGGGCGAAGTTGCCGGTCTGGCCGGGGGCGGCGGTGTTCGGGTAGTGCCCGACGTACCCGCGATCGAGGACGGAGCGCTTGGAGACGCCGCGGGCGATGGGGGCGGTGAGGCCGATGCGGGGAATGCGAAGGATGGCGTAGGCGGGGGTGGAGGGAGGCGCGAGGTCGATGCCTGGAGGGGGCGAGGAGGCCCCGGAACCGGAGCCAACAGAGGAAGGCAAGGCTGAGGGCGAAGACGAAGGCGAAGGAGACCCCCCACCCCCTATCACCCCCGGCTCAACCCCTCCCTCAAACTCCCGCTCAAACTCCCGCTCAAGGACGCGAACCTGCTCGCCGGCCTGGGCGCGGGCCTGCTGGTTGGTCCACCAGAGCTGGTGGACGACGAGCAGAAGGATGACGACGCCGCAGGTGACGACGGCTTCGGCGGCGGCCCACAGCAGGCGGGCGGGTGTGCTCCGCACCCCGCGCGTCTGGACGACGACCGGCACTCTGTCCCGCACCCTGGCCCGCACGCGGGGCACGATAGGTGCTGGGGCGCCAACTCTCCAGGGCCGTACAGCAGTACGGTGGTCGGCATGCGCCCCGACATGCCTGCCGACCACGCCACCGAAGCCGAGCGCCTGCTGCGCACCGCCGGACGGTACCCCGAGGACCAGGAAGCCCTGCTTCTCCAGGCGGCGGCCCACCTGGAACTGGCGGGCGACCGCACGAGGGCGACGACGCTGTACGACGAACTCCTGTCGTCGTCACCGTCGAACCCGCACCTGATCAGGTCGCTGAAGGCGGCGAACCTGTGGGAGTACGGCCACGAGGCGGAGGCGAGGGCGATCATCGAGGGCCTGCGTACGGCGATGCCCTCGGACGCCGGGGCGTGGGAGATCATGGCGGAGACGCTGGAGGCCCACGACGAGCTGGCACTGGCGGAGGAAACGGCGACGCAGGCGGCAACCCTCCTGACGCGGGATGTATCAGGCCCGGACCTCCCCCACCCCACCCAATCCCTCCTGGTGACCCGCCACAGGATCCGCCGGATGCTGGCGCTCCCGCACGACGACTGGGACACCCTGGCGGACACCCTGCACACGGCGGCGGTCCCGTTGGACGAGCTCCACGACCCGAAGCGCTTGTGGTCGCTGGGCTCGTCGGACCCGGCGGAACTCCAGGCGGAGATCACCCGTCTCCGCAGCGAACTGGGCTCCTACCGCACGGCCCTCTCCCGCCCGTTCCCGGTGGCGGTCCTCCACTGGCCGGAGGCGGAACTGGACGAGCTCCTGACCTCGTACCCGGAACTGGAATCCGAGTACCCCACCTACCGCGCCCACCTCACGGACATCGAAGCCTCCCTCCGCGAACTGGCCGCAGCCGGCACCCCCAACCTGGGCATCGTCCCAGCCACGGTCCCCTCCTACGAAGCCTTCGCCGCCTCAGAATCCTCCTCCCCCGCAAACGCAGACCTCCTCCCCCAATACACCACCACCCTCGCGGCCCGAGGCCGCGCAACCCCGTGGCCTCCGGCCCGGGGGGCGTCTTGCTGGTGCGGGTCGGGGCGGACTTACGGGGAGTGCCACGCGGCGGAGTGACCGCCGGTCGACCTCCTCGCGGAAGCAGCACGTAGGGCCATGGCCTGATCTTGACTCGTCATGCCAGCTCTGCGAACGGCTTCTCTGTGACGCCTGATATCACTGAGGTCTGAACGGGGAGGGGACAACAGTGGCTGGTCCGATCGATACCAACGAGCCGATCTCGGGGCTCTACGAGCAACTCATCACGCTGCGTCTCGAGCAACAGCTCAAGGGTCTGACAGATCAGGGCTGGCATGCGATCGACGACGTCATTGGAGCCGAGTCCGCGCCCCATGTCATCGCGCGGCACGTCGCGGACACGACGCGGCGCATCCTGGAGCGTCTGCCCGCAGCTGAGCGCGTTCACGCGGCCAACCACATCCTCGAATCGATGAACAGCATCGAGGGCGCTCGCGAGTGGGTCGACCTCGTGTCCGACGGCCCCCGCCAGCTACTCGCCATCGCCGAGCAAGAGGCCAAGGGCGTCTACAAGATCAGGCCTGCGACTCCACTCTCCGAGACCGCGCTCATCACCAACTCCCCGGACGACCCGAGCCTGGGCTTTGAGCTCCGAGCCGAGCTCGCCACGGCCGACCGGGTAGACCTCCTCTGCGCGTTCGTAAAGTGGCACGGTCTGCGAGTCATCGAGCAGTCACTCGAAGCGGCCCACGCAAGAGGCGTTCCGATCCGCGTCATCACGACGACCTACATCGGTGCCACTGAGCGCAGAGCGCTGGACCGTCTCGTCCAGCGGTTCAACGCACAGGTGAAGGTCAACTACGAGTTGCGCTCCACTCGACTCCATGCAAAGGCATGGCTCTTCCGACGAAACAGCGGCTACGACACGGCGTACGTGGGCAGCTCCAATCTGTCCAAAGCTGCGCTCCTCGACGGCCTGGAGTGGAACGTCCGCCTGTCATCCATCGCCACCCCAGATGTGCTGCGCAAGTTTGAAGCCACGTTCGACTCCTACTGGAGCGATTCCGCATTCGAGCCGTACGACCCCGACCACGACTCGAGCCGCCTCGACGAAGCCCTCCAGATCGCCGGCCGCGGCCCCAACAGCACCGCAGGACGCCACATCACCCTCTCGGGACTTGAAGTGCGGCCGTATCCCCACCAGCGGGACATGTTGGAACGCCTCGAAGTCGAACGCGAAGTACATGGCCGCCACCGCAATCTGCTCGTTGCAGCCACGGGCACCGGCAAGACCGTCATGGCCGCGCTCGACTACAAGCATCTGAGGGCGAAGTACGGGAGCGACCTCAGGCTTCTCTTTGTCGCCCACCGCCAGGAGATCCTCCGCCAGTCACTACGGACGTACCAAGACGTCCTGGTGGATGCCAACTTCGGTGAAGAGATGCACAGCAGCATCGTCCCGGAGCAGTGGAAGCACGTCTTCGCGAGTGTTCAGTCGCTCAACGCTGGCGCTCTCGAACGGTTCGCACCTGACCACTTCGACGTCATCGTCATCGACGAGTTCCACCACGGGGTCTCCCCTACCTATCGGAAGATCATCGACCATTTCACGCCCCGCGAGCTCCTCGGCCTCACGGCCACGCCGGAGCGGATGGACGGCCGCAACGTCCAGGACGAGTTCTTCGACGGCCGCATCGCGGCGGAGATGCGTCTGTGGGAAGCGCTGGAGAACGACCTGCTGAGCCCGTTCCACTACTTCGGTGTCACAGACAACACCGACATGAGTGCCATCACTTGGAAGCGCGGGGCGTACGACGCCTCAGCCCTGAGCAACCTGTTCACCGGCAACGACGCACGTGCCCGACTCGTCGTCCAGGCAGTGATGGACAAGGTCACGGACCCAGGGTCCATGCGTGCCCTCGGCTTCTGCGTCTCAGTCGCCCATGCCCACTTCATGGCGGACTTCTTCTGCCGCGCTGGCCTCAAGGCCGTGGCGCTCTCTGGGGAGTCGCCGCGAGACGAGCGCAGGGATGCGCTCGCCGCGCTCAGCTCGGGGGAGATTCAAGTGATCTTCTCCGTCGACCTCTTCAACGAGGGCTTGGACATCCCGGACGTCGACACACTCCTTCTGCTGCGCCCGACATCAAGCGCCACGGTCTTCTTGCAGCAGCTCGGCCGTGGGCTTCGCCGCAGCGAAGGCAAGGCGGTTCTCACCGTTCTCGACTTCATCGGCCAGCACCGTAAGGAGTTCCGCTTCGAGGAGCAGTTCCGCGCCCTGACCAACCTGACGCGCAACCGCCTGCTCGCAAACATCGAGCATGACTTCCCCCAGCTTCCGTCTGGTTGCCAGATCGTCCTTGAGCCCAAGGCCAAGGACTTGATCATCGACAACATCCGCAGCCAGCTCAGCATCAACGTCACGCAACTCGCTCGTGAAGTGAGCCGGTACGGAGAGTCCCGGCTGTCGGACTATCTGGGGGAGAGTGGACGCGAGCTCAAGGAGATCTACCGCGGCAACGGCAACTCATGGACTGGCCTACTGCGCCGCTCGGGCTTGCTCCCCAGCGCCGGCCCAGAAGGCGAGGAAGCGCTCCTCAAGCGAGTCTCCGCGCTCCTTCATGTCGACGACCCTCGACGGGTCGAGGCCTACGCCAAGCTCCTTGCCGACGACGCCCCTCCCTACAGCGAACTCAACGAGATCGAGCGCGCCTACGCCCGCATGCTCTACTTCTCGCTGTGGCCTCTGGGTGGATTCACCAGCTACCAGGACGCACTGGACTCCCTGCGCCCCCAGGACGCATTCCGCGACGAAGTGCGCCAGGTGCTTGCGCACGTCCTTGACCGCACCGACCACGTCCCCATCCCGCTCCTCGGCCCCCTCGCCGACCTCCCACTGACGGTCCACGCCTCGTACAGCCGGGAAGAAATCCTCCCCGCTCTGGGCCAGTCGTTCATCGGCGGCTTCATGCCGGGGCACTTCCGCGAGGGAGTGAAGTGGTGCGAGGGCATCCAGACGGACTCGCTGCTGATCACGCTGGAGAAGGACGAGAAGGACTTCTCCCCACAGACCCGCTACCGGGACTACGCGCTGAACGACAACCTCTTCCACTGGGAGTCCCAGAACCAGACGTCGGACACGTCCCCCACAGGCATCCGCTACCAGACCCACAAGGAGAACGACTCCCACGTCCTCCTCTTCGTCCGCCGCTACAAGAAGACAGACATAGGCGGACCCCACCCCTGGATGCTCCTGGGGCCCGCCGACTACGTCGAACACAAGGGCAGCAAGCCCATGGGCATCACATGGAAGCTCCGACACGAGCTGCCCGCCGACGTCCTGACCTACTCGGCAATAGCCGCAGGCTGATTTGGAATCGACCCGCCACGTCACGGTGGGACCGAAAGCCGTGATACTGGCGGGCTTCCACTCACTCTGCGGAGTTGGTGATGCCGTCGACGACTTGAGTGATCTCCTTGACCACTCCGGTGCCGGCTTCGATCGCAGTCTGCACCTGCGTTGCGCCTGCCGTGAACACAACTGACGCAGTCACGAGACCCAGGAACGCCCTCTTCCATCTGCCACCGGCTTGAGCGTCCACGCCCGCCAGCATCGTCGACGCTTGGGTAAGGGAACCCAGTACCTGATTGGTTTCGCGCGAGACTCTTGCCACCCCGAAGAGCTCAGCGTGCTCGATGAGCCAGAGAAGGTGCGTGATCTGAGCAGCAATCTCGTTCTTGAGAGCGGCAGGAAGCTCAGAGTCTGAGGTGTCAGCAAGAATCTCGAGCCATGAGCGACAACTCTCCGCGAGCTCCTCCAAGTTGGACCCGCTCGGTGCAGCACTCGTGCCGCGCATCGCGGTCTCCAGCAGGTCTGCTGCCGACGCCAGGTGATCGAGCGTCTCTTGCCCCACCAACACGCTTGCTGGGCGCCCTCTATCGGACCAACTCAGATCCGGCTGCATCACAGCAGTCCACCACTGGGGGAAGTAGCGCGAATATCTGACTCTCTGCGCCTCAGGCAGAGCATGGATCTGCCGAATCGTCTCCGAGAGCAATGCACCGACCTCGGCATGCCGTCGGGCAAACTCGCCGGAACCCCACTCGGCTTCGAGTACTGCAACCCATCCATCGCGAAAATTCTGGGCGCCGGAACCCCACACCCGCGACAGAATCTCGTACAAGCCGTGCGGACTTGTAACGGAAGCTGTATTCCCCATCCCCCCACCTTGCGATTTGAGCACCACGCCAGTAAGCGAATAAGTTATCAGACCGACCTTACGAACCTTGACGGACGCTCAGCGCACCCGAGGGCAACCCATCGGCACATACCGGACAGATCGATGATTAACGACCATTCCGACTGAACCGATCGGCCTACCAACCCAGAATCCGGCACAATCGCGCAACGGCGCGCGTGGGGCGCTATTCTCGTGCGAAACTCGGGGAGGATAGCCATGGCCATCATCAAGCACGCCGCCCGCCAGACCCTTGGGCAACTCATAGGGGCCAACAACCCTCCGGTCGAAGTGCCGGATGATAGTCAGCGCCAATACGCTTGGGGGAAGCGTGAGGTCGACACTTACTGGGCCGATATTCAGAAGTTCATGCGCGCACGCCGAACGGGGACCAAGGCGTCCTCAGAGTATTTTATCGGCCCTATCGTCACCATAACTGACGACAAAATAACCAGCCGATCCCTCCTGGACGGCCAGCAGCGGCTCACCACCTCGACCATCCTGATTGCCGCCATCAGGGACACACTTGGAACCATGGCTTCAACAGAGGCGCGGGTCATGGCGAACAACATCCAGCGAGATTACATTGCCCGCAAGGATGGTCGACATTCTCAACCCCAATACTTCCTGACCCTCTCACTCTTCGATCGGGATTTCTTCAAGGACTTCGTCCAGGACTGGAATGAGACCACCGGGAAAATTTCCCAGACGGAGATACCGTCGCGCCCCTCCCACAAGCTCATCCAGGACGCATACTCGATATTCGAAGGACACATATCCGCATCTCTAACCTCCAAACCTTCCGATGACGAGCGAATCGACTGGCTTGAGGAGCTCAGGGATTGCCTGGTGAAGGGGCTCGTTTTCGTTGAGGTGCAGACACCGACCTCAAGCGACGCCAATGAGGTATTCGAAACTATTAACTCCCGAGGAAAAGACCTGTCCACAGTCGATCTCGTTCGAAACTTCCTCATGGAGAAGAGTCGCAACGATGACGAAAAGAGCCGTGTCAACACCGCTTGGCGTTCGCTCCTCGATGGCTTCGAGCGTCGAGAGGACATCGAGAAGTTCTTGCGTCATTTCTGGGTCGCCGGCCACGGCGATGTGCGGTCACACAGCCTGTACACCACCATCAGGAAAGAACTGACCCAGCGCTTCGATACAGAGCTTCCACGGTACGAGGTGCGGACCTTTGCCGCGGAACTTCAGAACGCGTCCGGAAAGTACATCGAGTTGATCACGTCCGGGACAGGACTTGAGACACTCGACAGTCTTCTGGACGAGGTCAAGACCCTTGGGGCCGATGCCGCGTATCCCCTCCTCCTTGCTGTATCGACAAAGTCCGAGTACAGCGAGGTTGCGAAGATCGCTCAGGCGCTCATCAGCTACTACGTGCGCTGGACAGTTGTCGGCCGGCGCGAGTCAACTCTGCTTGAAGAAAAGCTGTTTGACCTGGCCAAGCAGGTGAGCTCCGGAATCTCCCTGTCGAGCGCATTCGAGCAGATCGTCAGCTGGACGCCGGACGACACGGCGTTCCAATCCGACTTCGAGAAGACTCAGATCCCGAGGAGCACGCAGGCACGCTACCTGCTCACCGCAATCGAGCAGTTCCTCCGACAGCGCGACGGGGTGGACGACGTCATGGTGGCCGGTACGAACACCGTTCACGTGGAGCACATCTATCCGCAGTCGCCCGAGGCGGAATACCGCCTCAACGACCATGCAGCATGGGTGAATAGGATCGGAAACCAGACCCTGCTCCACGGGAGGAAGAACCGCATAGCCTCCAACAAGGCATACCCCGAGAAGGCCGACGCGTACGGCTCGTCATCCTTCCTCATCACTCAGGGAACCGGAGTCAGTCGCCTCTGGGATGCTGATGGCGACGGCTGGCGCACCCGGGGCATCCAGGAGCGGCAGGCCGACCTTGCGAAGCTCGCCATCGACGTGTGGCCGATCGGCCTGCGAGACGCGAACCACCTCCCTTCCTAGCTAGTAGGCGGGCATTACGCTCGATGTCAGACCCACTCCTCCAGGAAGGCCCCGCCATGCCCCGCATCCCCGCCCCCGCCATAGCCGCCGCCGGGCTCGTCGGTGGTTACGCCGTTGCTCGGTGGAGCAAGAAGCGGCCGCTCGGTGGGGTCGTGCTTGCGGCTGCCGGGGCGGTTTCCGTGCGGGAGTGGCAGCAGGTCGCGGGTGGGAAGGCTGCCGCTGGGCTTGCCGCGGCGTATGTTGCCGCGTTCGCCGGGTCGCATCCGCTTGCCAAGACGGTGGGGGCCTGGCCCGCTGTGTTCAGGGTGGCCGGGGCGATGGCCGGAACCTCGTGGGTCGTTACCCGGAGCGCCAAGGGCTGAACGGGGCGGAGGTCCCGTCCGTATTGAACGGTGCCCCTCCCCATGGGTGGCGGGGGGGGGGGGCCGCCCCCCCCCCCCCCCCCCCCCCCCCCCCCGCCCCGGCGACGGGGCGGGGCCCCGGGGGGGGGGGTGTGGCCGGGGGGGCCCCCCCCCCCCCCCCCCC
>NZ_JBHXPI010000023.1:16479-79674 GCF_042718575.1 Streptomyces sp. NPDC058579 | reverse complement strand
CTAGGGGGTGGTCACGGGGTGCTCCATGGGCTTACCGGGGGGGGGGTCCCTTCAGAATTGAAGGGTGCCCCCCCCAATGGGGGGCGCTGGGCGGGCCCCTACCCCCGCCCAGCGCCCAGCCTGCCCCCAGGGTCAAGGCCAGTGCCAGGGCCCTTGGGGCGTCCTTCGGCCTGGGGCCGTCCCGCGCCCAGCCTGCCCCCCGGTCGTCCTTCGTCCCCGGGCGCCCAGCGCCCAGCCCTACGCCCCCACCCCCCTGCTGATCGTGTAGATCAGCAGGCCCGCCAGTGCGCCCACCACCGTGCCGTTGATGCGGATGAACTGGAGGTCGCGGCCGATGTTGGCCTCGATCTTCTTCGAGGTCTGGGTCGCGTCCCAGCCCGCCACCGTGTCGCTGATGAGGGACGTGATCTCGTCCCGGTACGTCGTGACCACGTACGCCGCCGCGTCCTCCGCCCAGCCCTCGACCTTCGCCTGCAGGCGGCCGTCCGTCACCAGGCGGCCGCCCAGGGAGATCAGGGACGCACGCGCACGCAGCCGGAGCTGGCTGCGGTCGTCCTCCGCTGCCGCGATGATCATGCCGCGTACCGACGCCCACGCCGAGGCGATGATGTCCTGGACCTCCGGGCGCGCAAGCAGGTCCGCCTTCAGGCGTTCCACCCTCGCCCGGGTCTCCGTGTCCCCCTGGAGGTCCGCCGCGAAGTCCGTCAGGAAGCGGTCGATCGCGTCGCGCGCCGGGTGCGCGGGCATGTCCCGCATCTCCGTGACGAAGCGCAGCAGCTCCTTGTAGACCCGCTCCCCGACCCTCCGGTCCACGAAGCGCGGCGTCCAGCCCGGGGCCCCGCCCTGGACCGCGTCCATCACCGAGTCCGCGTGGAACACCAGCCAGTCGTGCGCCCGCGCGCAGATCAGGTCCACGGCCCTGTGGTGCGCCCCGTCCGCGACGACCTTCTCCAGCGTCTTGCCGATCCCCGGCGCGATCTCCGCCGCCTCCGCCCGCCGCGTGATCGCCTCGCCGACCACCGCCTGGATGTCCGAGTCCCGCAGGACCGTAAGGGCGCCCCGGAGGGCGGTGGCGAGTTCGCGCGTCACCCTGTCCGCGTGGTCCGGTTCCGACAGCCACGCGCCCAGCCTGCCCGCGATGCCCAGCGCCGCCAGTCGGCCCCGTACGACATCCGGAGAAAGGAAGTTCTCGCCCACGAACGAACCCAGCGTCGCTCCCAGCTGGTCCTTCTTCGTCGGGATGATCGCCGTGTGCGGGATCGGCAGCCCGAGCGGCCGCCGGAACAGGGCCGTCACCGCGAACCAGTCCGCCAGCGCGCCCACCATGCCGGCCTCCGCCGCGGCCGCCACATAGCCGGCCCATGCGCCCCAGCCCGCGTGCTCCGCCCACGTCGCCAGGGCATAGATCACCGCCACGAGGACCAGCAGGCCCGTCGCCAGTGTCTTCATCCGGCGTACGCCACGGTGACGCTCCGCGTCCGCCGCCGTGTACGAGAACGCCACCAACGGCGGCCGGCGGCGCGTCTCTCCCCCGGGCGTCGCGTCCCCCGCCGTGCCCGGCGATCCGCTCCTCGTCTCGCTCATCACCCCACCTCCCTACATCAACGACTTTCCGGACGCACCTCAAGTTCCCGTTTCCCGTACATCTTCGCGATCACCGCCTCAATGTCGGGCTCCCGCACCGACAGATCCACCAGCGGGTACCTCTCCGCCACCGCCGCCACCAGCGGCGCCGCCGAGGTCGACGCCGGGAACGCCAGCCACTGCCTCGGGCCCTCCGCCCGCACGAAGCGCGCCCCCGGCAGGTCGATCGGCGGCAGCTCGCGCTCCAGGTCCACCATCAGCAGGCGCTCGCTCTCCCCCTCGGAACCCGCCCCGTGCAGGCCCGCCAGCTCCCCGTCGTACATCAGGCGGCCGTGGTCGATCACCATCACCCGGCGGCACAGCTGCTCGATGTCCGTCAGGTCGTGGGTCGTCAGGAGCACCGTCGTGCCCCGCTCCGCGTTCAGCTCGCGCAGGAACTCCCGTACCCGCGCCTTCGACACGACATCCAGGCCGATCGTCGGCTCGTCCAGGTACAGCACCTCCGGGTCGTGCAGCAGCGCCGCCGCGATGTCTCCCCGCATCCGCTGGCCCAGCGACAGCTGCCGCACCGGGACGTCGAGCAGCTCGCCCAGCTCCAGCAGGTCGACGCAGCGCGCCAGGTTCTCCGCGTACCGCGCGTCCGGGATGCGGTACATCCGGTGCACCAGCCGGTACGAGTCCCTCAGCGGCAGGTCCCACCAGAGCGTCGTCCGCTGCCCGAACACCACCCCGATCCGCTGCGCGAGCCGCGTCCGCTCCCGCGACGGGTCGATCCCCGCGACCCGCAGCCCGCCCCCGCTCGGCGTGAGGATGCCCGTCAGCATCTTGATCGTCGTCGACTTCCCCGCGCCGTTGGGGCCGATGCAGCCGACCATCTCGCCCCGCGCCACGCCGAAGCTGATCCCGTCGACCGCCCGCACCTCACGCCTCTCCCGGCGCAGCAGCCCCGTCTTCCGGCGTACCGAGAAGACCTTCTCCACGTTCTGTACGTCGATGAACGTCATCCGAACGACCACTCCTCAGCTTCCTGTACTCCGGTACGCACGAAGGCCCGCCCGCCACGCGAGCCCCGCGAGCCCGCAGCACCCCACCGCCACCAGCGGCGACGCGAACGCCAGCCACCCCGGCACCCCCGCCGGCGCCTCCCGCCCCAGCATGTACAGCGCCGGGAGCCAGTTCACGAACGCCAGCGGTACGACGTACACGGCACCCCGCACCAGCTCCTGCGCGAAGATCGACGGCGGGTACTGGAGCAGCGTGTTCCCCCCGTACGTGAACGCGCTCGTCACCTCCGCCGCGTCCTGCGCCCAGAACAGCGCGGACGCGCCCACCACCATCACCGCCGAGAAGATCACCGCGCCGCTCACCAGCGTCACCGGCAGGAGCAGCACCTTCGTCGCCGTCCACTCCACGTCGACGATGCACAGGGCCCAGACGAGTACGAAGACGCCTTGCGCCACTCTGCCCAGCCGCCGCAGCGCGAACTTGTCCGCCGCCACCTGCGCGAGCACCGGCGCCGGGCGCAGCAGGAACATGTCCAGCGAGCCGTCCCGCACCCGCCTGCCCATCCGCTGCAGCGAGCCCATCGTCAGGTCCGCGATGCCGAAGGACGTGCTGGTCGTCCCGTACAGGAACGCGATCTCCGCGAACGAGAAGCCGCCGAGCCCCTTCACCTGACCGAACATCAGCAGGATCACGACGAAGTCGAAGAACGTGACCGTGAAGGACGTGACCAGGGTCAGGGCGAAGGAGGCGCGGTACGTCATCGTCGAGCGGATCCACATCCCCGCGACCATCCGGTACGTACGCCAGGCATCCCCCAGCCCGATCGGCGCGCGCGAGTCAGCCATGCGGTCAGCCACCCCGTCAGGCACTCGGTCAGCCACCCCGTCAGCCATCCGGTCAGCCGCACGGTCAGCCACCCCGTCAGGCACCGCGTCACCCACCCTGCACCACCACCTTCCGCGTCGCCAGCGACTGCGCCAGCCGGCCCGCCGTCAGCAGTACCGCCGCCCACGCCAGCTGGAAGCCGTACGCCCCCAGCAGCCCCCACCCCTCGTACTTCTCCAGGTACACGTCCGCCGGGATCTGCAGCATCGACGCCCACGGCAGCACCCGCGCCACCTCTCCCAGCGTGCCCGGGAAGACGTTCAGCGGCAGCAGCATCCCCGAGAAGAAGAGCCCGCCCAGCCACGCGACCTGCACCACCCCCTGACCGTCCATCAGCCAGAACGCGGACATCGCGACCAGGTACCAGATCGCGAAGCTGACGAACGAGCCCAGCGCGACGGCCAGCACGAACGCGAGCCAGGTCATCGGCCTGGACGGCATCCGGAAGTCGAAGACGAGCGCCCCGATCACCATCGGCACCGCCCCGCGCACGAGCAACTGGTACGCGGACCGGCCCGCGTTGGCCGAGAACCACCAGGCCTGGAGGTCCGCCGGGCGGTAGAGGTCGACGGCGATGTCACCCGTACGGATGCGCTCGATCAGCTCCTCCTCGAACCCGCCGCCCATCAGCCCGCAGACCGCGAGCAGCCCCTGGCCGATCCACACATAGGCGAGCGCGTCCGCCATGTCGTAGCCACCCAGCTGGGGCCGCTCGTCCCAGAGGGCGATGTACGTGTACGACAGGACGAGGCCGAAGACGGTGTTGGTGAACACCCCCGCCGCCGTTGCCATCCGGTACGTGGCATGGCGCCGGAACCCACCCGCGGCCACCGTCGCGTACAGCCGCAGCATGCCCGGGCCGCCCTCCACCTAGATCCACGGAAGCGCACGACCCTAGCGGCCCGCACTCCGCCACCGCGAGTACTTTTCGAGTCGTAATACGTAGGATTACGGATGATTTGATCCGATACATGCACTATGGGGAGGCCATGCCTCCTTCATCCGGTACGGGAGTTCCAGACATGCGCGACGACCCGCCAGATCGTCCCCACCGACCCGGCTGGGCGCCCAGGGACCCCACCGTCCCCCCGCCTCCCCGTCGTCCGCGGCGCTCGCGACCCGTGCGCCTCCTGCGGGCCGTCGCCGGCACGTTCCTCCTCGCCGTCCTGCTGGGCGCCGGCGGCTTCGTCGCCGGCTACCTGCTCGTCGAGATCCCGCCCGCCAACGCCGCCGCGACCGCCCAGTCCAACGTGTACCTCTACCGGGACGGCACCCCGATCGCCCGCGACGGCGAGGTCAACCGCGAGAACGTCCGCCTCGCGCAGGTCCCCCTCACCGTCCGGCACGCCGTACTCGCCGCCGAGGACCGCGACTTCCGCTCCGCCCGCGCCGTCGACCCCAAGGCCATGGTCCGCGCCGCCTGGAACACCCTCACCGGCAAGGGCCGCCAGTCCGGCTCCACCCTCACCCAGCAGTACGTCAAGAACTACTACCTGGGCCAGGAACAGACCGTCACCCGCAAGGTGAAGGAGTTCTTCATCGCGATCAAACTCAACCGCGAGAAGAGCAAGGACCAGATCTTCGAGGGCTATCTGAACACCAGTTACTTCGGCCGCAACGCCTACGGCATCCAGGCCGCCGCCCGCGCCTACTACGGCAAGGACGCCACCGACCTCGACACCGCCGAAGGCGCGTACCTCGCCTCGCTCCTCAAGGCCCCCAGCGCCTACGACGTGGCGACCCACCCCGAGAACCGGGCCAAGGCCCTCGCCCGCTGGCACTACGTCCTGGACGGCATGGTCAAGGAGCGCTGGCTCTCCCGCGCCGACCGGGCCGCCGCCACCTTCCCGGCACCGCAGACCGCCCGCCCCGCCACCGGCCTCTCCGGCCAGCGCGGCTACCTCGTCCAGGCCGTCGAGGACTACCTCACCGACCACGGCGTCATCGACGAGAAGACCCTCGCCGGCGGCGGCTACCGCATCACCACCACCCTGGAGAAGCAGAAGCAGGACGCCTTCGTCGACGCCGTCGACGCCCAGGTCACCTCCCGGCTCGACCCGGCACGGAACCTCACCGACCGCTACGTACGGGTCGGCGGCGCGGCCATCGACCCCGCGAGCGGCCGCGTCGTCGCCCTCTACGGCGGCATCGACTACACCAAGCAGTACGTCAACAACGCCACCCGCCGCGACTACCAGGTCGGCTCCACCTTCAAGCCCTTCGTCCTCGCCGCCGCCCTCCAGCACGCCTCGCTCACCCAGTACGGCGAGCCGATCACCCCGAACACGTACTACGACGGCACCGACAAGCGCCCCGTCGAGGGCTGGACCGGCGCCCTCTACGCCCCCGCCAACGAGGACGACGCCTCCTACGGCGACATCACCGTCCGCACCGCCACCGACTCCTCGGTCAACGCGGTGTACGCGCAGATGGCCGTGGACGTCGGGCCCGCCAAGGTCAAGGAGACCGCCGTCGCCCTCGGCCTGCCCGCCCGGACCCCCGACCTCAACTCCTCCCCCTCCATCGCGCTCGGCCCGGCCACCGCGAGCGTCCTCGACATGGCCGAGGCGTACGCCACCCTCGCCAACCACGGCCGCCACGGCACGTACACCCTCGTCGAGCAGGTCACCAAGGACGGCGAGGCACTCGACCTGCCCACGTCCGAGGGCCGACAGGCGGTGAGCAGGGAGGCCGCCGACGGGACGACAGCGGTACTGCGGAGCGTGGTGCAGAGCGGTACGGGAACGGCCGCGCTCGCGGCCGGGCGACCGGCCGCCGGCAAGACGGGCACGGCCGAGGACGACAAGGCCGCCTGGTTCGCCGGGTACACCCCGGACCTCGCGACGGTCGTCACGATGATGGGCCAGGACCCGGAGACGGGCGAACAGAAGCCGCTGTACGGGGCGCTCGGCCAGCCCCGCATCAACGGAGGCGGGACGCCGGCGCAGATCTGGGCCCAGTTCACCCGGGACGCGCTGGCGGGCACGGAACCCCGCGAGTTCGACCTGCAGCCGGGCGCGGACGCCGAGGAGTGGCTGGAACCCTTCAGCCCCCTCGACCCCTCACGGCCGAACCTGCAGGAGGAGGGGGAGCGAGAGGGAGAGAGGGAAGAAGGAGCCAGTACTGGAACCGGTGACCTCCAGGAGGACACGGCCCCAGCGGGCCCGGAGCGCCCGCGAGGCCGTGACGTGATGCCGCGTCAGTGACCCGAGGTCGCCTTCAGACCGACCACGGCCACAAGCAGCAGACAGACGAAGAAGATCCGGGCGGCGGTCGCCGGCTCACCGAGCACCACCATGCCGAGCACCGCCGCACCGGCAGCGCCGATGCCGACCCAGACGCCGTAGGCGGTACCGATCGGCAGGGTCTTGGCCGCGTGCGACAGCAGCACCATCGAGGCGACGATCCCGGCGCCCGTGAGAACGCTCGGCCAGAGACGGGTGAACCCGTCCGTGTACTTCATGCCGATGGACCAGCCGACTTCGAGCAGACCGGCGACGAGAAGAAAGACCCAGGCCATGACGACGAACACCTCCGCGAGACGGATCAACAGGGGTGCGTCGTCTTTGCGTGAAGCCCGGTACGGCGCGTCTCGTCGGGTGTTTCCAGGGTAGCAAAGAACAGATAAAAGGCCTGGTGACACCGGTCACCAGGCCTGGAAGACGATCATTTTCGGACGATCTACAGATACAGCCCGGTGGTGCCCTTGGACCCCTCGAACCGGTCCGCGGCCACCGCGTGCAGGTCCCGCTCCCGCATCAGTACGTACGCCACGCCCCGCACCTCGACCTCGGCGCGGTCCTCGGGGTCGTACAGCACCCGGTCACCCGTCTCGACCGTACGCACGTTCTGGCCGACCGCGACGACCTCGGCCCAGGCCAGCCGACGGCCCACGGCGGCGGTCGCGGGGATCAGGATGCCCCCGCCCGAACGCCGCTCGCCCTCGGGAGAGTCGGTCCGGACAAGGACACGGTCGTGGAGCATCCGGATGGGCAGCTTGTCGTCGGTGTTCTCGCTCACGGTCAGAACCTACCTGGCCGGGCGTGTCGCCGGTGCCCGGGAGGGGTCACGCCCCGCGCTTACGGGCCGAGACCGCGAGCAGCCCGACGAGGGCGACGGCGACGAGCGCCACCGGAACCACCCGCTCCAGGCGCGGCGCGCCGTCCTCGTGCGTGAAGCGGGCCTTCACGTCCGACACGGTCCGGTTGACAGCGGCGAACGCGCGTCCGGCGGTGTGGTCGACAGTCGAGGCGACCTTGGCCTTGGCATCACCGACGATCGTCTTCGGATGCATCCGAATGCCGATCTCGTCGAGAGTCTCGGCAAGCTGGTCGCGCCGGCGGACGATGTCCGCCTCGATCTGCGCAGGGGTCCTGGCGTCCGACACCGCGCTGCCTCCGTAGTCGTAATCGGTCCTTGACGGACAGTCTCTCAGTTTCTTGGTCCGTGGTCTGTCTCAGGCCCCCATTAGGCTCGGGCGTGTACGCCCAGACACCCCGAGGAGAGCCATGAGCGAGCGACTTCAGCCCGGCGACACCGCCCCCGCCTTCACCCTGCCCGACGCCGACGGCAAGGAGATCTCGCTCGCGGACCACAAGGGCCGCAAGGTCATCGTGTACTTCTACCCGGCGGCGCTCACCCCCGGCTGCACGAAGCAGGCCTGCGACTTCACGGACAACCTGGACCTGCTGGCCGGCGCGGGCTACGACGTCATCGGCGTGTCGCCCGACAAGCCGGAGAAGCTGGCGAAGTTCCGCGAACAGGAGCACCTGAAGGTCACGCTGGTCGGCGACCCGTCGAAGGAGACGCTGGAGGCGTACGGCGCGTTCGGCGAGAAGAAGCTGTACGGCAAGACGGTGACGGGCGTGATCCGCTCGACGATCGTCGTCGACGAGGACGGCAAGGTCGAACGCGCCTTCTACAACGTGAAGGCGACCGGCCACGTCGCCAAGATCATCAAGGACCTGGGCATCTGACCCCGCGCCTAAAAGGAACGGCCCGCACCCGATTTCGAAACGGTGCGGGCCGTTCCGTATTCCGGACACATTCCGAGGTGACCGTCCGATATTCGGCTCGTTACTCCGTACGAGACCACGAACAGGTGGCCGGGGCGGAGGGGTGCTGGGATGCCGGAAAGTCCGTACACGAGGGAACGGCTCGCGCATGCGGCGGGCACGTCGAGGACGCTGTCGGAGGCGCTGGGGAAGCTGGGGGTGGACCCGAGGAGCGGGACGCGCAGGTATGTGCGGGAGCGGATGAGGAGGCTGGGGGTGGACACGTCGCACTTCCAGCAGGAAGGGGTGCGGTGGACCAGGGAAATCCTGGAGGAGGCGGTGGCCGAGTCGACGAACATGTGGGACGTCCTACGGCGCCTGGGGGTGGAACTCGTCGGCGGGCAGCACACCCACATCAGCCGCCGGATCCGGGCGTACGGCATCGACACCTCGCACTTCGCGCCGCCTGCCCGGACCGAACGCATGAGAGACAACCGGCGTCGACGCACGCCGGCCGAAATCCTGACGATGGACACCTCGGCCCACCCTCTGCGCGCCCAGCGCGACCGACTCAGGAGCGCGATGCTCGAGGTCGGCGTCGAGGAGCGGTGCGCGCTCTGCGGCATCGAGGCGGTGTGGCTGGGCGAGCCGCTCCCGCTTGAGGTCGACCACGTCGGCGGCGACTGGCGCGACAACCGGATCGAGAACCTGCGGCTGCTCTGCCCCAACTGTCACTCGACGACGGACACCTACCGGGGGCGCGGCAAGAGGCGCACCGGATGACCAGTGGCATGCGGTACACCCGCGAGTGCCTGGCGGAAGCCGCAGCGCGGTGCGCCGACATCGACGAAGTCATCGCCTTCCTCGGCACCCGCCCCTACGCGAACCTCGCTCGCTACCTGATGCGGCGCTTCGCGCACCTGGGCATCGATGTCTCTCACTTCCCGCCCTTCGGCAGGCTCGCGCGGCCGAGCACCTGCGAACTTCGGGACGTGGTGGCTGCATCGTCCTCCGTCAGGGAGGTCCTGCACCGTCTGGGCCGGGCGGACAACGGCGCTCAGCGCGCCGCCCTACGACGATGGATCGCCGAAGACGGCCTGTCGACCGCCCATTTCCTCGGGCAGGCCCATCGGCGAGGCAAGGCGAGCGCGACCGCCAAGCGCCCCGAAGAGGTGCTCGTGCGGCACGACAAGAGCAACCGAACGACCACCAAGGTGCTGCGCCGCGCGCTGCGCGGGATCGGTGTGCCCGAGCAGTGCGCTCGGTGCGGCGTCGGACCTGAGTGGCTCGGCAAGCCGATGACGCTGGAGATCGACCACATCGACGGCGACTGGCGCGACGATCGACGCGAGAACCTGCGACTGCTCTGCCCCAACTGCCATGCGATCACCAGCACCTGGTGCAGGGGAGGGGCCCGGCGGAAAGGCTCCTAGCGCCCACCCGATCACCGCAGCCGCCTGTCCCGGTACGATGACAGGCGGCTAGCGGCGGTGGCGCAACGGCGACGCAGCAGACTTAGGATCTGTGGCCCGTGAAACGGCTTGAGGGTTCGAATCCCTTCCGCCGCACCAAGAAGGCCTGCGAATCGAAGGTTGATTCGCAGGCCTCTTTTCGTAAGCGGTCTCAGCCCAGCAGCTCCCGGACCACCGGCACGAGCGCCCTGAACGCCTTCCCCCGGTGGCTGATCGCGTTCTTCTGCTCCGGGGTCAGTTCGGCGCATGTCACGTCGTAGCCGGCCGGCTGGAGGATCGGGTCGTAGCCGAAGCCGTTCGTGCCGGTCGGGGTGGTGCGCAGTAGCCCGCGCAGTTGGCCCTCGACGACGCGCTCGCGGCCGTCCGGGAGGGCCAGGGCCGCCGCGCAGGCGAAGTGGGCGCCTCGGTGGGCGGTGTCGATGTCGGCGATCTGGGCCAGGAGCAGGTCCAGGTTGGCGCGGTCGTCGCCGTGGGTGCCGGACCAGCGGGCCGAGAAGATGCCGGGGGCGCCGTTCAGGACGTCGACGCACAGGCCGGAGTCGTCGGCGACCGCCGGCAGGCCCGTGGCCTGTGCGAGCGCGTGGGCTTTGAGGAGAGCGTTCTCGGCGAAGGTGACGCCGGTCTCCTTGGTGTCCGGGACCTCCGGGTACGCGTCCGCGCCGACGAGCTCGTGAGGGAGGCCTGCGTCGGCGAGGATCGCGTGGAGTTCGGTGATCTTCCCGGCGTTGCGGGTAGCGAGGATCAGACGGGTCATGCTCCCGATTATCCCGGGGTGCAGACCTTGCCGATCTCGGTGGCCGCGTCCGTGATCGGCTTGATGTCCGGGGTCGTGTCGCCGTTGTTGACGGCGGTCTTCACCGTTTCGACGCCCTTGGTGAGGTCGTCCACGGCCTTGGACAGGTCGGCGTTGTCCGTCGTGTCCTTGAGGTTGCCGAGCTCCGTGGAGATCTCGTTCAGGGCATCGTTGAGCTGCGTCGGGTCGTTGGAGGCGTTGGAGACGGCCTGCGAGAGCTTGTCGACGCTGGTGGCTATCGCGTCGGCGGTCGCGACACAGTCCATCGCCTTGTCGAGTGCTCCGCAGCCGACGAGGGTGGTGGAGGCGAGTACGGCAGCCGAGGCCACGGCGATTGCAAGACGGCGCTTCAAGACGGGTCCTCCCCAGAGATGGAAACAAGTACAGGTACGGATACAGGTGCGGACACCGGTACGGCAACGGGCGCACGGTCCATGCCGTGCGCCCGTCCATGAGGACGCCGTAGCGGGCTACAGAGTTCCTTCGAGCGCCTTGCGCTGGATCTCGGCGAGGTCGGCGCAGCCGCCGGACGCGAGGTCGAGGAGGGCGTTGAGCTCCTTGCGGTCGAAGGGCTCGGCCTCGGCGGTGCCCTGGACCTCGACGAAGCGGCCGTCGCCGGTGCAGACGACGTTCATGTCGGTGTCGGCGCGGACGTCCTCCTCGTAGCGGAGGTCGAGGAGGGGGGTGCCGTCGACGATGCCGACGGAGACGGCGGCGACGGTGCCGGTGAGCGGCTTGCGGCCGGCCTTCACCAGCTTCTTGGTCTGGGCCCAGGCGACGGCGTCGGCGAGGGCGACGTACGCGCCGGTGATGGCGGCGGTGCGGGTGCCGCCGTCGGCCTGGAGGACGTCGCAGTCGAGGACGATGGTGTTCTCGCCGAGGGCCTTGTAGTCGATGACCGCGCGCAGGGAGCGGCCGATGAGGCGGGAGATCTCGTGCGTGCGGCCGCCGATCTTGCCGCGGACGGACTCGCGGTCGCCGCGGGTGTTGGTGGCGCGCGGGAGCATCGAGTACTCGCCGGTGACCCAGCCCTCGCCGCTGCCCTTGCGCCAGCGCGGGACGCCTTCGGTGACGGAGGCGGTGCAGAAGACCTTGGTGTCGCCGAAGGAGATGAGGACGGAGCCCTCTGCGTGCTTGCTCCATCCGCGTTCGATGGTGACGGGGCGGAGCTGTTCGGGGGTACGGCCGTCGATACGAGACATGTCACGAGCGTAGCCGTCGGGGAAGGGGGCTTGGTCCCCCGCAGGGGGACAGTGGCCTGGCCCTCGCGCAGGGGCCGTACGGGATCCAGGCCCCGCGCCCCGACAGTGCCCTCGCCCTCCCCCCCTACGCGACGAAGGCCCGGTCCCCTGTCGGACCGGGCCCCCTTCGGGGTGACTCAGCGGTGAGTCGAGCGTGCGTCAGGCGTCGCTCACATCATGTCTTCGATGTCGGCGGCGATCGGGTCGGCGTCCGTGCCGATGACGACCTGGATCGCGGTGCCCATCTTGACGACGCCGTGCGCGCCGGCGGCCTTGAGCGCGGCCTCGTCGACGAGGCTCGCGTCGACGACCTCGGTGCGGAGGCGGGTGATGCAGCCCTCGACCTCTTCGATGTTGTCGATGCCGCCGAGGCCGGCGACGATCTTCTCAGCCTTGCTGGCCATGTCTTTCTCCCTGTCCGTTCCTGTTCGAAGAACGTGAGTCTCGGCGCACCGGTGGTCCGCTTTGTCACGGTAACGCACGGTTGGCCCAACTTCGCGAGCGAGTGCCCTCGTTCTGCCGAATGATGACGATCACCGGCAGCCTGCCCCAGGGGGCTCCGGGAGCCTATCGCAACTGGTCTACACCAGTGTGCAACGCGATTCGGGCCCGGATCGTTCCGGGTCAGGGAGGACGCCGATGAGTACGGACAGCCCGGCCGCCGCGCCGAAGAAGTCGATGTGGGGCGGTCTCTTCCAAGGGCTGCAGAAGATGGGGCGGAGCCTCCAGCTCCCCATCGCCGTACTGCCGGCGGCCGGCATCCTCAACCGTCTCGGCCAGCCCGACGTCTTCGGCGCCGACGGCCTGGGCTGGGACAACGTGGCCAAGGTGATGGCGGGTGCCGGTGGCGCCCTGCTCGACGGCAACCTGGGCCTGCCCCTGCTGTTCTGCATCGGCGTGGCGATCGGGCTCGCGAAGAAGGCGGACGGCTCGACGGCGCTGGCGGCGACGGTCGGCTTCCTCGTCTACTACAACGTGCTGCGTCAGTTCCCCGAGGACTGCCCGGCAGGCACGGCGGACATCAACGGCGGCTGCCTGGCGCCCGAGGAGATCTTCAGCGGGTACACGTACCAGAACCCGGGCGTCTTCGGCGGCATCGTCATCGGCTTGCTCGCGGCCTGGTTCTGGCAGCGCTACCACCGGGTGAGGCTGGTGGACTGGCTGGGCTTCTTCAACGGCCGCCGTCTCGTGCCGATCATCATGACCTTCGTCGCGATCGCCTTCGCGTCCCTGTGCCTGTGGGTCTGGCCGCCGATCGGCGACGGCCTGGAGAACTTCAGCGACTGGCTGGTGGGCCTGGGGGCCTGGGGTTCCGGCATCTTCGGTGTCGCCAACCGCGCGCTGCTCGTGATCGGTCTGCACCAGTTCCTGAACGTGCCCATCTGGTTCCAGTTCGGCACGTACACCAGGCCGGACGGCACGACGGTCCACGGCGACATCCCGATGTTCCTCGCCGGGGACCCGGAGGCCGGTCAGTTCCTGACGGGCTTCTTCCCGATCATGATGTTCGCTCTGCCGGCGGCAGCGCTGGCGATCACCCACTGCGCGCGGCCGAACCGCCGCAAGGAGGTCGGCGGCCTGATGCTGTCGGTCGCCCTGACCTCGTTCGTCACCGGTATCACCGAGCCGATCGAGTACTCGTTCCTCTTCATCGCCCCGGTCCTGTTCGCGATCCACGCCGTGCTCACGGGTGTCTCGATGGCCGTGACGTGGGCGCTCGGAGTGAAGGACGGCTTCAGCTTCTCGGCGGGTCTGATCGACTACGTCATCAACTGGAACCTGGCGACCAAACCCTGGCTGATCATTCCGATCGGCCTCGGCTTCGCGCTCGTGTACTACGTGATCTTCCGGTTCGCGATCACCAAGTTCAACCTCCCGACGCCGGGGCGCGAGCCGGAGGAACTGGCGGAGGAGATGGACAAGGACGTGACCAAGGCGTAGTCGCAGCCGGCCGCTCCCCCACGACTCGGGCCTTTCGTCCCGAGTCCTGACGCCCCGAAAGGCCCTCGGACCTCATGGTCCGGGGGCCTTTCGTCGTTCACGCCGAGCGATGGTCCGGGCACGGAGAATTCGCAGGTTCCTTATCTAAGTCTCACGTGCTAAAACTGGTCTACACCACTCATTGGTGTAGACCACGCGGTCCAGACCACCGCGTTCCACGAGACGCCGCCGTCACCCCCTTTCACTGACCTCTGGCGGCGCCTTGCCTACTGGAGGAAGTTGATGAGTACGGCCACCGCCCAGGCCGCCGCTCCCGCGAAGAAGCGCGGATCCGGCCTGTTCCAGGGCCTGCAGAAGGTAGGTCGCAGCCTGCAGCTGCCGATCGCCGTGCTGCCGGCCGCGGGTATCTTGCTCCGTCTCGGCCAGCCCGATGTCTTCGGCAAGGACGGCCTCGGATGGGACAAGGTCGCCTCCGTGTTCGCCACGGCCGGTGACGCAGTCTTCGCCAACCTGCCGCTGCTGTTCTGCATAGGCGTGGCCATCGGCTTCGCCAAGAAGGCCGACGGCTCGACCGCCCTGGCCGCCCTCGTCGGCTTCCTGGTGTACAGCAACGTCCTCAAGGCGTTCCCGGTCACCGAGGCCATCGTCAACACCACCGAGAACAACGGTGTCGACGTCGCGGCGACGTACAACAACCCCGGTGTCCTCGGCGGCATCCTGATGGGTCTGCTGTCCGCGGTGCTGTGGCAGAAGTACCACCGCACCAAGCTGGTCGACTGGCTCGGCTTCTTCAACGGCCGCCGTCTCGTCCCGATCATCATGGCCTTCGTCGGCACCCTCGTCGGCGTGATCTTCGGCCTGGTCTGGGAGCCCATCGGCAACGGCATCTCCAGCTTCGGCGAGTGGATGACCGGCCTCGGCGCCGGTGGCGCCGGCCTCTTCGGCCTCATCAACCGCGCGCTGATCCCGGTCGGCATGCACCAGTTCGTGAACACCGTCTCGTGGTTCCAGCTGGGTGACTTCACCGACGCCGCCGGCAAGGTCGTCCACGGCGACATCGGCCGCTTCTTCGCCGGTGACCCGACCGCCGGTCAGTTCATGTCCGGCTTCTTCCCGATCATGATGTTCGGCCTCCCGGCCGCCGCGCTCGCCATCGCGCACTCCGCCCGCCCGGAGCGCCGCAAGGCCGTCCTCGGCATGATGATCTCCCTCGCGCTGACCTCCTTCGTCACCGGTATCACCGAGCCGATCGAGTTCACCTTCATGTTCATCGCCCCGGTGCTGTACGTGATCCACGCGGTCCTCACCGCCATCTCGATGGCCGTGACCTGGGCGCTCGGTGTGCACGCCGGCTTCACCTTCTCGGCGGGTGCGATCGACTACCTGCTGAACTGGAACCTGGCCACGAAGCCCTGGTTGATCATTCCGATCGGTCTGGTCTTCGCCGCGATCTACTACGCGGTCTTCCGCTTCGCGATCACCAAGTTCAACCTCCCCACGCCGGGCCGCGAGTCCGACGAGGAGCTCGAGGACCTCACCAAGGCGTGAGCCTCGCCCCGCACGACGGAAAGGCCCCGGAACCGCAAGGTTCCGGGGCCTTTCCCGTACGTCCGCAGCAGCTCAGATCTCGTACACCGCTCCCGCGTACGCCAGCTCCGAAGGCCCGTCGTAGACCGCGCGGGCGTCCGCGAGGTTCTGGGCGCCGTCCGTCCACGGCGGGATGTGGGTCAGGATCAGGCGGCCCACCGAGGAGCGGGCCGCCTCCGCGCCCGCCTCGCGGCCGTTGAGGTGGAGGGCCGGGATGTCTTCCTTGCCGTGCGTGAAGGACGCCTCGCAGAGGAAGAGGTCCGCGCCCTCCGCGAGTTCGTGCAGGGCGTCGCAGGCTCCCGTGTCGCCGGAGTACGTCAGTGAGCGGCCGCCGTGCTCGATCCTGATGCCGTACGCCTCCACCGGGTGGCACACCTTCTCCGTACGTACGGAGAACGGGCCGATCTCGAAGGAGCCCGACTTCAGCGTGCGGAAGTCGAAGACCTCGCTCATCGACTTGTCCGAGGGGGTGTCGGCGTACGCCGTGGTCAGGCGCTGCTCGGCGCCCTCCGGGGCGTAGACCGGGATCGCGTCGCAGCGCCCGCCCTCGTGGCGGTAGTAGCGCGCGACGAAGTACCCGCACATGTCGATGCAGTGGTCGGCGTGCAGGTGGCTGAGGAAGATGGCGTCGAGGTCGTACAGACCGATGTGGCGCTGCAGCTCGCCCAGGGCTCCGTTGCCCATGTCGAGGAGCAGCCGGAAGCCGTCGGCCTCTACGAGGTAGCTCGAACAGGCCGAGTCCGCGGACGGGAACGACCCGGAGCAGCCGACGACGGTGAGCTTCATGGAGCGTGAACCTCCGAGGGCGGAGAGCGGCGGGGGAGGTCGTGCGATGCGTCGAGCGTAAGGCGCGACTCCGCTCGTCGCTCCTCCGCGGCGGCCCGTTGTGGGCGAACTCACGGGCTCTGTCACCGGTTCGGATGGACCTGGGGCGGGAGAGCGACGGGTACGGGCGGCCGGTAACGTCTTGGGGTATGGACACGTCCTGGTGGCCGGCGCTCGTCGCGGTCGTGGTGATCGCGCTGGTCGTGGCGCTGGCGGACGGCCGGAAGCGGTCGGCGCGGCGGCCCGGTGGCCGGACGCGCCCGTCGGCGCGGCCCTCCGGGCGTCCACCCGTTCGGCCGAAAACCCCCCGTAAGGCGCCCGGCGGAGCTCCCGGCAAGGCGCCCGCGCGGCTCCCCCGGGCGGGCGAGATCTGGTGGGCGGACGTGCCCTACGAGGACGGGCCCGGGTCGAAGGACCGGCCGTGTCTGGTGCTCGCGCTGCGCGGGGACTCCGCGCTGGTCGCCAAGATCACCAGCAAGTACCACGACGAGCGGCCGGGCGTCATCGCGCTGCCGCCGGGGTCCGTGGGGGACGCGCAGGGGCGGCCGAGCTTCCTGGAGACCGATGAGCTGCGGGAGGTCCCGGTGTGGGAGTTCCGCCGCAAGGTGGGGACGGCGGACCCGGTCGTGTGGGACCAGGTCCGCCATCTGGCGTCGTGAGCGACAGGGGCCTTACGCCCCAGGCTGAGAGACGGGCGCCTTACGCCCAGAGCTGGCCCTGGACCGTCTCGATCGCCTCTTCCGTCGTCGCCGCCGTGTACAGGCCCGTCGACAGGTACTTCCAGCCGCCGTCCGCGACCACGAAGGCGATGTCCGCGCTCTCGCCGGCCTTCAGCGCCTTCTGGCCGACGCCGATCGCGGCGTGCAGCGCCGCGCCCGTGGAGACGCCGGCGAAGATGCCCTCCTGCTGGAGGAGTTCCCGGGTGCGGGTGACCGCGTCGGCCGAGCCGACCGAGAAGCGGGTGGTGAGGACCGAGGCGTCGTACAGCTCGGGGACGAAGCCCTCGTCGAGGTTCCGCAGGCCGTAGACGAGGTCGTCGTACCGGGGTTCGGCGGCGACGATCTTGACGTCCGGCTTGTGCTCGCGCAGGTAGCGGCCGACGCCCATGAGGGTGCCGGTGGTGCCGAGGCCCGCGACGAAGTGGGTGATGGAAGGGAGGTCCGCCAGGATCTCCGGGCCCGTCGTGGCGTAGTGCGCGCCCGCGTTGTCCGGGTTGCCGTACTGGTAGAGCATCACCCAGGTGGGGTTCTCGGCCGCGATCTCCTTGGCGACCCGTACCGCCGTGTTCGACCCGCCCGCCGCCGGGGACGAGATGATCTCGGCGCCCCACATGGCGAGCAGCTGGCGCCGCTCCTCGCTGGTGTTCTCCGGCATGACGCAGACGATGCGGTAGCCCTTGAGCTTGGCCGCCATCGCCAGCGAGATGCCGGTGTTGCCGCTGGTCGGCTCCAGGATGGTGCAGCCGGGGGTGAGCCGGCCGTCCTTCTCGGCCTGCTCGACCATGTGGAGCGCGGGGCGGTCCTTGACCGAGCCGGTGGGGTTGCGGTCCTCCAGCTTGGCCCAGATGCGGACGTCGTCCGACGGGGAGAGCCGGGGCAGGCGGACCAGGGGCGTGTTGCCGACCGCCGCGAGCGGGGAGTCGTAACGCATGGTGGATCAGACCATG
This sequence comes from Streptomyces sp. NPDC058579, assembly GCF_042718575.1. Classification (NCBI taxonomy): domain Bacteria; kingdom Bacillati; phylum Actinomycetota; class Actinomycetes; order Kitasatosporales; family Streptomycetaceae; genus Streptomyces; species Streptomyces sp. NPDC058579. The sequence goes on along the minus strand of NZ_JBHXPI010000023.1, from coordinate 61,681 downwards.
CCGCCGGCCACGGCCGGCAGGATCGTGACGCTGTCGCCGTCGGCCAGCTTGGTCTCGATGCCGTCGAGGAAGCGGACGTCCTCGTCGTTGAGGTAGACGTTGACGAAGCGGCGCAGCTGGCCCTTGTCCACGATGCGGTCCTCGATTCCGGCGTGGCGCTTCTCCAGGTCGGCGAAGAGCTCGGCGAGCGTCCCACCGCTGGCTTCGACGGACTTCTCGCCGTCGGTGTAGGTGCGGAGGATGGTCGGGATGCGGACCTCGATGGCCATGGCGTGGGCTCCTGTTTTCGGGAGTCGGGAGTGGCGTGAAAGGCGCGCGGCTCTGGGCCCCCGCGCGGGGTGGTGCTTCGTGGGGCGCTGGTCGGTACGAGCGCCCCCGCTCACATCGCGCTGGCGAGACGGCACAGGTCGACGTGCAGCCGCGCCACGAGCAGCGCGCTGCCCGGCGTCGTCACTTCGCTCACGTCGTGGGAAACCATGCGGTCATCGTATCGATTCCCGGTCCGGGTTCCGGAATGTGATCTCACATGGCGGACGCTTCGTGCTCGACTGGCGGACCGGGGACGTAGACGACGGTCGGCGTGCCGGTCCTCGGATGCGGGATGACCTCGGCTTCCACACCGTAGACGTCCGCGAGCAGGGCGGGGGTGAGGACCTCGGCCGGCGGGCCCTCGGCGACGACGCGGCCGCGCTCCAGGACGTACAGCCGGTCGCAGTAGGCGGCGGCGAGGTTGAGGTCGTGGAGGGCGAGGAGGTTGGTGGTGCCCAAGTCGCGGACGAGCCGGAGCACTTCGAGCTGGTAGCGGATGTCCAGGTGGTTGGTGGGCTCGTCCAGGACGAGGAGCGCCGGGTCCTGGACGAGGGCGCGGGCGACGAGGGCGCGCTGGCGTTCGCCGCCGGAGAGGGTGGGGTACGGCCGGTCGGCGAGCTCGGCGATGCCGACCCGGGCGAGGGCGGTCTCGGCGCGCGTCCGGTCGGCGGCCGTGTCGCCCTCCCAGAAGCGCTTGTGCGGGGAGCGGCCGAGGGCGACGAGTTCCTGGACGGTCAGCTCGAACTCGGTGGAGCCGTCCTGCGGGACGGTCGCGATCCGGCGGGCGCGGGCCTTGGGCCCGAGGGCGGACAGGTCGTCGCCGTCGAGGAGGATGCGGCCGGAGGTGGGGGTGAGGGTGCCGTAGACGCAGCGCAGGAGGGTGGTCTTGCCGCTGCCGTTGGGGCCGACGAGCCCGATGGTCTCGCCGGGGCGGGCGGTGAGGTCGGCGTCGTACAGCCGTGTCTCGTACGAGAGTCCCTGGACGCGCAGCTCCGTCGTACCGGGCCGGGAGGTCATACCGGGCTCCCTTCCGCGCGGTGGCGCATGAGCCAGAGGAAGAAGGGGCCGCCGATGAGCGCGGTGAGGACGCCGACCGGGATGTCCTGGGGCGCGGCGACGGTCCGGGCGGCGAGGTCGGCCAGGATCAGGGCGAGCGCGCCGCCGAGCGCGGCGACCGGCAGGAGGCGGCGGTGCGGGGCGCCGACGGCCATCCGGGCGGCGTGCGGGACCATCAGGCCGACGAAGCCGACGGCCCCGCTGACGGAGACCATGACGGCGGTGACGAGCGAGGCCAGGACGAAGACGGCGGCCCGGAAGCGGGCGGTGTCCAGGCCGAGGACGGTCGCGCCCTCCTCGCCGACGAGGAGCAGGTCGAGCGGGCGGGCGAGGGTGACGAGGAGCGCGGTGCCGAGGGCGACGACGATCGCGGGCAGGGCGAGGGAGTCCCAGCGGGCGGAGCCGAGGCCGCCGAGGGACCAGAACATCGCCTCCTGGACGTGCTCCGGCCGCCGGGACAGGACGAGGAGCAGGGTGGTCAGCGCCGACAGGATGTAGGAGACGGCGACGCCCGCGAGGACGAGCCGGGCGCCGGTCATCGTGGAGCCGCGCCGGGCCAGGGCGTAGACCAGGACGAGGGCGAACAGGGCGCCCGCGAAGGCCCCGGCGGGCATGGCGACGGTGGTGGTGACCCCGCCGCCGATGCCGAGGACCAGGACGAGGACGGCCCCGCCGGCCGCCCCGGAGGAGATCCCGAGGAGGAAGGGGTCGGCGAGCCGGTTGCGGACGAGGGCCTGCAGGACGGCGCCGACGACGGCGAGTCCGGCGCCGACGACCGCGCCGAGCAGCACGCGCGGCAGCCGGACGTCGAGCACGATCGTGCGGTACGGGGACGGGGCGGCGCGGCCGGTGAGGATCTCGACGACCTGGCCCACGGGTATCCGTACGGAGCCGAGGGCGACCCCGACGACGACGGCGACCGCGAGGGCCGCGAGGAGGCCGGTGACGACGAGACCGTACGGGAGCGGCCCCCGTACGGGGGCGGCCGCCTTCACCGGCGCCCGCCCCGTCACCGACGTCACCGGTTCGGGTGGAGCTGGGCGGAGAGCTTGTCGACGGCGGCCGGGACGCGGACGCCGAGGACCGCGTCCGAGAGGGGCATGACGGCGAAGCGCTTGTTCTTGATCGCCGGGACGTCCTTGAGGGCGGGGTCGTCCAGGAGGCGCTTCTTCTTCTGTTCGACGGTCGTGGAGCCGTAGTCGTAGATGACGATCACGTCGGGCTTGCGGGCGACGACCTGCTCCCAGGTCGCGTCGCCGAAGGTCTTGTCCAGGTCGGCGAAGACGTTGCGGCCGCCGGCCCGGGTGATCAGCTCGTTGCCGATGCCCTTGCCGCCGGCCGTGAACGCGGTCTTGTCGCCGCTGTCGTAGACGAAGACCGACACCGGGGCGACCCCCTTGAGCCGCTTCTCGGTCGCCGTGACGGTCTTCTTCGCTTCGGCGGTCCAGTCGGCGCCGCGCTCGGGGACGCCGAAGGTCCGGGCGACCTCGTCGACCTCCTGGTAGAGGTCGGCGAGGGAGGAGGCGCCGGAGGGGCAGTACTCCATGTTGAGGCGGCTCTCGATGCCCGACTTCTTCAGGTCGTCGCGGCCGCGCCCTGCCTTGGCGTCGAAGGCGCTGGCGTAACCCCCGTAGACGAAGTCGGGGTTGGCGGCGAGCAGGGCCTCCTTGGAGGGGTACTCCTTGGAGAGCACCGGCACCGCGTCGTACGCCTTCTTGTACGCGGGCAGGATCCGGTCGTCGAGGTAGGCGGTGCCGGCCAGGGACTTCTCCAGGCCGAGGGCGAGCATGACCTCGGTGACGTGCTGGTTCATGGTCACGGCCCGCTTCGGCGGCGCCTGGAAGGTCGTCTTCACACCGCAGTTGGAGACGGTGTACGGGAATCCCGGCGCGGACTTCCCCGCGGGGGCGGCCTGCTCCGCGGGGGCCGCGCAGGCGGCGAGCAGCGGGACGAGGGCTGCGGCGGGCAGCAGGGTACGGCGGTGCCGGGTGAACACGGACGTGCCTCCTCCGGGGATTTCCACGTCCCCAGTCGGTGGTGAGAGGCGGCAGGTCAGTTCCTGGCTCCCAGCGAGCGAAGTCGCTGGTCACAGTGGCGGGACCGCGCCGGATTGCACACCGGCTTCCTGGGTCCTGCCGCCCTTGATTGTCGCGTCAGTCTCTCAGACGGTCATACGACCTTCGCGGGTATCCCTCACACGTACTCCTCGACCACCTTGATGTCCTCTTCCGTCACGACGCCGTCGACGATCGTGTAGGAGCGGAACTGGAAGGGGCCCGCGCCGTCGGTGTCGGCGGTGGAGACCAGGACGTAGTGGGCGCCGGGCTCGTTCGCGTACGTGATGTCGGTGCGCGAGGGGTAGGCCTCGGTGGCGGTGTGCGAGTGGTAGATGATCACGGGCTCCTCGTCCCGGTCGTCCATCTCGCGGTAGAGCTTCAGCAGGTCGGCCGAGTCGAACTCGTAGAACGTGGGCGAGCGCGCCGCGTTCAGCATCGGGATGAACCGCTCGGGGCGGCCGCTGCCGGCGGGACCCGCGACCACGCCGCAGGCCTCGTCGGGGTGGTCCGCGCGGGAGTGTTCCACGATCTGGTCGTACAGGGCCCGGGTGATGGTCAGCATGGCGACAGGATAAGCAGACGGGCCGCCCCGTACCGAGGAGTGGTACGGAACGGCCCGAATGCCGAGACGGAGCAGGTCAGGAACGCTTCACGAAGGCCGCGCCCTGCGGGTTGCGCGCCTTCAGGATCAGGTACGAGACACCCAGGAGCAGGCCCCACAGGGGGGCGCAGTACAGCGAGATCCGCGCGTCCTTGTCGATGCCCATCATCACGATGACCATGCCGATGAAGGCGAGCGAGAAGACGCTGAACCAGATGCCGCCCGGGGCCTTGAAGGAGGACTGGGGCAGCTCGCCCCGGTCGGCCTTGAGGCGGAAGCGGATCTGGCAGACCAGGATCATGATCCAGGCCCACATGCCGGAGATGGTCGCGAAGGAGACGACGTAGTTGAACGCCTCGCCCGGCCACTGGTAGTTGATCCAGACGCCGACCATCATCAGCCCGGCCGAGAAGGACGTACCGGCCAGCGGCAGGCCGTTCTTGGTGAGCTTGGTGAAGAACTTCGGGCCCTGGCCGTTGAGCGCGAGGTCGCGCAGCATGCGGCCGGTGGAGTACATGCCCGAGTTGCAGGAGGACAGCGCGGCGGTCAGCACGACGAAGTTCACGATCGCGGCGCCGATGCCGAGGCCCATCTTCTCGAAGGCCGCGACGAACGGGGAGATGCCCGGCTGGAAGTGGGTCCACGGGACGACCGACAGGATCATGATCAGCGCGCCGACGTAGAAGACGGCGATGCGCCACGGCACGGTGTTGATGGCCTTGGGCAGGACGGTCTTCGGGTCCTTGGACTCGCCCGCCGTGACACCGACGAGCTCGACGGCGAGGAAGGCGAACATGACCATCTGCAGGGTCATCAGGGTCGAGCCGATGCCCTTGGGGAAGAAGCCGCCCTCGGACCAGAGCAGGCTGACCGAGGCGGTGTCACCGGCGTCGGAGAAGCCGATGGTGAGGACACCGGCGCAGATCAGGATCATGCCGACGATCGCGGTGACCTTGACCATCGAGAACCAGAACTCGAGCTCGCCGAAGAGCTTGACGGAGATCAGGTTCGCGAGGAACAGGACGACCGTGAAGATCAGGGCGAAGACCCATTGCGGCTGATCGAGCCAGCCGTTGGCGTTCTTGGTCCAGTACTGCATGTACGCGGAGGCCGCGGTGACTTCGGTGATGCCGGTGACGACCCAGAAGAGCCAGTACGTCCAGCCGGTCACGAAGCCCCAGAAGGGGCCGATGAACTCGCGTGCGTACTCCGAGAAGGAGCCGGACACGGGCCGGTACATGAGGAGCTCGCCGAGCGCCCGCATGATGAAGAAGATGACGAGGCCCGCGATGGCGTACGCGAGGATCAGGCTCGGTCCCGCCTTGGAGATGCCCTTGCCCGCTCCGAGGAAGAGGCCGGTGCCGATGGCGCCGCCGATCGCGATCATCTGGATCTGGCGGGCGCCGAGTGCCCGGTGGTAACCCTCGCCGTCGGCGGAGTCCGCGGCCTCATTGCCGTCGTGCTGCTTGTCGACCTGCACTGAGGTCATGTTGATGCGCCTTTCTCCACGCTGATCCCCCCGGATATGGCTGGAGTGCTACCGGCGGTCAGCCGGCCAAGCGCCCCCGGGGACATGGGTGGCGTCCCCGAGTGGTCGTGAAGATTTATCACGGGGGAAACAGTGATCGAGGTGGGGCGTTGTGGCGCACGCCACATGAAAAAGGGGTCAAAAGCCACTCAACAGGACCAGTAAGAACACTTTGGTGACGTATTCGTTATCCGGATTTGAGTGTCCGCTGAGCGAACGGCGCGCTACCGGCCGGTATCAGGCGGCGGGCATCAGGCACCTGGCATCAAGCGCCCGGCACCCGGCATCAGGCGCCCGGCACCCGGCATCAGGCGCCCGGCATCAGCGTCTCGACGAGCGACTCCTGGAGCGCGCCCAGCCAGAGGTACGCCATCACCATCGGCTTGCGCGGGTCGGAGTCGGGCAGCCGGTACAGCTCCCCGCTCTCGTCCTCGTCGGTGACCTCGAGGCGCGTACCGATCGTCAGCCGCAGGTCGTTGAGCGCGCCGAGCCAGGCCCGGGACTCGTCGGCGGTGAGCTTGAGGACGGCGCCGCCGTCCTCGTCGGTCGGGGTGAGCGCGTCGAGGGTGCGGATCACCATGAGGGTGTCCTGCCGCTTGCGGGCGCGCAGGTCGTTCTCGGTGAAGCGGCGGAAGTCGGCCGCCGCCGAGCGCAGCTCCTCGCTCTCGTCCGCGTACGCGTCGGGGAAGAGCCGCTTGAGCGCGGGGTCGCTCGGGGCCTCGCTCGGGCCCTCGGCGAAGAGCGCGGCGAGCGGGTCCTCGCCCTCGACGGGCTCGTCGCCCGGGCCGATCAGCTCCATGAGCTGGACGGCGAGGGAGCGCAGGATGGCGATCTCGACCTCGTCCAGCGCGACGGCGGCGCCGCCGCCGGGCAGGACCTCGAAGTGTCCGGCCATCAGCCGCGGTCCTGGGTGAGGGTCGCCCACAGCCCGTAGCCGTGCATCGCCTGCACGTCCCGCTCCATCTCCTCGCGCGTACCGCTGGAGACCACGGCCCGGCCCTTGTTGTGCACGTCGAGCATCAGCTTGTGCGCCTTGTCCTTGGAGTAACCGAAGTACGCCTGGAAGACGTAGGTCACATAGCTCATCAGATTGACCGGATCGTTGTGGACGAGAGTCACCCACGGCACGTCCGGCTCCACGACGGCGAAAGTCTCTTCAGCCGATTCCGTGCGTTCGATCTCAATAGGCGCGACGCTCACTTACCCCATGCTGCCACCTCGGGAGGGGGGTCGCACAAACGGGTCAGCCCTGGTGCGCTCGAACGGAGGGGGCGCGGAGCCGGCCTGCGGGCGACCCGGAGCCGGCCCCGAGCCGACCCGGAGCCGACCCCGAACTAGAAATCGTCAATCTGACGATTTCTGCGGTAGCATCGCTGACATGAACGCTGCGGACCTTGGGCTCCCGGTGGACGTGCCGTCGACCGCGCTCTTCACCGACCAGTACGAGCTGACCATGCTCCAGGCGGCCCTCCGGGCCGGCACCGCCGAACGACGCTCCGTTTTCGAGGTCTTCACCCGCCGCCTGCCCGAGGGCAGGCGCTACGGCGTGGTGGCGGGCATCGGACGGGTCCTCGACGCCGTCGAGAACTTCCGCTTCGACGCGGACGTCCTCGGCTTCCTGCGCGAGCAGGCGATCGTGGACGAGCCGACGCTCCGGTGGCTGGCCGGCTACCGCTTCTCGGGCGACATCTGGGGCTACCCCGAGGGCGAGGTGTACTTCCCCGGCTCCCCGATCCTGCGGGTCGAGGGCTCCTTCGCGGAGTGCGTGCTCCTGGAGACCGTGATCCTCTCGATCCTCAACCACGACTCGGCCATCGCGGCCGCGGCCTCCCGGATTTCGGGGGCGGCCGGCGGGCGGCGGCTCATCGAGATGGGCGCCCGGCGCACCCACGAGCTGGCCGCCGTCGCCTCCGCCCGCGCCGCCTACGTCGGCGGCTTCGACGCCACCTCGGACCTGGCCGCCGGGTTCCGTTACGGCATCCCGACCGTCGGCACCTCCGCGCACGCCTTCACCCTGCTGCACGACAGCGAGCGGGACGCGTTCCAGGCCCAGGTGGAGACCCTCGGCCGCGGTACGACGCTGCTCGTCGACACCTACGACGTGGCCGAGGCCGTCCGTACCGCCGTCGAGGTGGCAGGACCGGAGCTCGGCGCCGTGCGCATCGACTCCGGGGACCTGCTGCTCGTGGCGCACCGGGTGCGGGCGCAGCTGGACGAGCTGGGCGCGACGAACACCAAGATCGTGGTCACCTCCGACCTGGACGAGTACGCCATCGCCTCGCTGGCGGCGGCTCCGGTCGACGCGTACGGGGTCGGCACGCAGCTGGTCACCGGCAGCGGGCACCCGACCTGCTCGATGGTCTACAAGCTGGTCGCCCGCGCCCAGTCGGCCGACCCGAAGGCGCCGCTGACGGCGGTGGCGAAGAAGTCGCTCGGCGGCAAGGCCTCGGTCGGCGGCCGCAAGTGGGCGGCGCGCCGGCCGGACGCGGAGGGCGTCGCGGAGGCCGAGGTCGTCGGTACGGGCCCGGTGCCGCCGGAGCTCGCCGACCACCAGCTGCTCGTGGAGCTGGTCAAGGGCGGCGACGTGGTGGCCCGCGAGCCGCTGGAGGCGGCGCGGGCGCGGCACATCGCGGCGCGTGGCGGGCTGCCGATGTCGGCGATCCAGCTGTCGCGGGGCGAGCCGGTGCTGCCGACGGAGTACGCGTAGCCGGTACGCCCGTACGCGTGGGGAGTACGTGTAGGGAGTACGTGTAACACCCTGCGAGGCCCCCTCCCGAAGGGAGGGGGAAGTCTCTAGGCTCGAAGCCATTCCCCCCGCCCGACGCCTCGCCCGACCCCCGTCCGTAACCCAGCTCCCCTCGCCGGCCCACCGAAGGACACCCGCCATGCACCGCGCATTGATCGTCGTGGACGTTCAGAACGACTTCTGCGAGGGCGGCAGCCTCGCGGTGGCGGGGGGTGCGGATGTCGCCGCCGCCATCACCGACCTGGTCGGGGAGGCGGCGGGCGCCGCGTACCGGCACGTGGTCGCGACCCGCGACCACCACGTCGACCCGGGCGACCACTTCTCCGACGAGCCGAACTACGTGACGTCCTGGCCGGTGCACTGCGTGGCCGGGACCGAGGGCGTCGGCTTCCACCCGAACTTCGCCCCCGCGGTCGCCTCCGGCGCGATCGACGCGGTGTTCGACAAGGGGGCGTACGAGGCGGCGTACAGCGGCTTCGAGGGGCGCGACGAGAACGGGACGACCCTGGCCGAGTGGCTGCGGGCGCACGACGTGGCCGAGGTCGACGTCGTGGGCATCGCGACGGACCACTGCGTCCGGGCGACGGCGCTCGACGCGGCCCGGGAGGGGTTCCGTACGCAGGTCCTGCTCGACCTCACGGCGGGCGTCGCCAAGCCGACGACCGAGCGGGCCCTGGAGGAGCTGCGCGGGGCCGGGGTGGAGCTCACGGGCAAGCCCGTGGTCTGACATACCCCTGGTCTGGCATCCCCCCCCCAGTGCCCTACGAGGCCGTGGGCAGGCTCCGTATCGAGTGCCACAGCTCCTGGGTCGTCGTGCCCGCCGCGGAGCGCCACAGCAGGCCGTCCGGGTGGTGGAGGACGGCGGTGATCTCGTCGGGGGTCGGGGGCTCCGCGTTGCCCCGGAGGTAGACGGCGCGCAGGCCCAGGTTCCGCAGCCGGGTCAGGGCGCGGGCGCGGTTCGCCGCGTGCACCAGGAAGCGGACGGTGACCCCGTCGCCGGCCGGGCTCGGGAGCCCTATCGCGACGACCACACTGCCACCTGGCAACTTGCAGAAGCCTCCACCGGGCATGCCGAAACCACTCCCCCTGTGCGTTGGATGTCAATAAGGAACGTCAAAAGCATGGTCAGGGGCACTCAAACACGATCGGCCGCCGCCCGCTAGAGGGCGACGGCCGATCATGGTTTGACCTGCGGTAATGCTGATTACTTCGTGGACGGACCCACCTGGACGGTGATCGTCTGGCCGTTCTTCGGCTCCTTGACGACCGCGATCTTGGTGTTGGTGTCAGTTACCTTGACGCCGGCCCGCTCGGTCTCCTGGTACCAGTACGTACCCTTCCGGTCGTCGAAGACCGGGTTGCCCGCCAGCGGCTTGATCTTCGCCGGGGCGTCCGCGCTGTGCAGCGTGAAGCCGTCGGTGCGGTAGGTGCCGAAGGGCGCGTCGTGCGACTGGATGCGGTTGCGCATCAGGGTGCCGTTCGACCACTTCAGCGGCGTCGGGTGCGCGTCGACCGGGAGGACGAGGCCCTGGCCCGGGTGGACGGCCGTGTTGTTGTCCTTCTGCGAGGTGTCCCACAGCCAGATCAGCAGGCCGTTCTGGTACGGGTAGTGCTCGACCCAGCTGGCCTTGTCACCCGCGAACCCGAAGTTGTACGGGCCGACCTTGAGGGTCGCGTCGTACGACACGTACTGGCGGTTCTCCGCGAGGTAGTACTGCTCGTACTCCTTCGTGAAGCCCTTGCCGATGCGCGAGAAGCCCTTCGCCGCCCAGCCGTTGTCGCCGGCCTCGACGGTGTCCGAGAAGACCGGGGCACCGTCGGCGGTCAGCGTGATGGCGTCGGCCGCGAAGCCCTTGCCGCCCGCGCCGCCGTCCGTCTGGTAGCGGAAGCGGAGGTCGAACTTCTTGCCCGCGTAGGCGTCCAGCGGGAAGACCAGCGGCTTGTACGCGCCGGAGACGTCGGTCAGCGCCGGGGCGCCGCTCGCGTCGCGCGGCAGCGGCTTGCCGTCCACCGTGCCGTCCAGGGCGGTCCAGTTGGCGCCGCCGTCCGTCGACACCTCGGTGTAGAGGTAGTCGTAGTCCAGCTCGATGTCGTACCAGCCCTTGAGCTCAAGGGTGGCCTTCGACTTGCCGGTCAGGTCGACCGAGCGGGTCAGGGTGTTCTTGAGGTCGTCACCCATGCCGCTCCACCACTGCGTGGCGCCCTCGGCGGGCGCGACGACCTCGGTGGTGACCTGCTTCTTCGGCAGCTCGACGACGAGCGCCTGCGGGTTCTTGGTGTTGTACTCGGCCACGCCCAGCTTGTGGGTGGACTTCGTACCGCGCTGCTCGTTGCTCACCTTGGTGTAGTTGAGCCAGCCGAGCTGCAGCTTGTCCCAGGCGGTCATGTCGCCGGGCAGGTCGCCGATGGACTCCTTGCCCCGGCCGAGCCAGGAACCGGAGGACATCAGGGACCAGAAGCCGGTCGAGTTCTCGGCGCCGGGCTTGCCGGAGGTGTCGTACAGGTCCGGCAGACCGAGGTCGTGACCGTACTCGTGCGCGAAGACGCCGAGGCCGCCGTTCTCCGGCTGCATCGTGTAGTCGCCGACCCAGATGCCGGTGGAGCCGACCTGCGTGCCGCCGGACTTGTTGTTCGCCGGGCCGGTCTTGCCCGCGTCCGTGCCGTACGCGTACCAGCGGTGGGCCCACAGGGCGTCGCCGCCCTGGACGCCGCCGCCAGCCGACTCGTCCTCGCCCGCGTGGACGATCTGGAAGTGGTCGATGTAGCCGTCGGCCTCGTTGAAGTTGCCGTCGGCGTCGAAGTCGTACCGGTCCCACTGGTCGTACTGGGCGATGTCGGCCTTGATCTGGGCGTCGGTGCGGCCCTTGGCCTTCTGGTCCGCGGTCCACGCGGTGACACCGTCGCGGACGGCGTCCCAGACGTTGGCGCAGTTGCTGTTGCCGCAGTAGTTCGAGCCGTAACGGGCCTCGTTGTACTCGACCTTGACCCAGTCCGAGACGCCGCCCTCGACCGAGTACCGGCCCGAGGAGGTCTTCTCGTAGTACGTCTTCAGGGACTCCTTCGGCTGACCGGTCTTCTTGTCCTTGCCGGTGCCGAAGTACAGGTCCTGGAAGTGCTTCTGGTTGTAGTCCTTCTGCCAGGCCGTGGAGTTGTCCTTCGCACGGTCCGGCTGGGCTATCTGGTTGTGCAGCGGGCCGGGCGTGCCGCCGAACTTCGGCTTCGGGTCGGCGGTGTCGTCGTCGGCGCGGTCGACCAGCGTGGTGTTGTCCACCTTGTCGCCGAACTCGACCAGGATCGTGAAGATCTTGTCGGTCTTCTCCCGGCCCAGCTCGACGTACTTCTTGCTGTCGAGCTTGACGACCTGGGAGCCCCCGCGGCGCTCGACCTTGGACTCGCCGCTCAGCACCTGCTCCAGGGCGGCCTTGCGCTGCTGCTCCTGCTGCTTGCTGTACGGGCCCTCGAGGTCGTGGTCGACCGCGGTCTTGTCCACGCCGGCTCCCGGAGCCGGGTCGTGGCGCTCGATGGGGGCGGGTGCGCCCGGCCCCTTGTCGTCGGCCCACGAGGTGGTGAAGGTCGAGGCGGTGGCGGCGGTAGCCGCGAGCGCCACGACGACTGCGGACGTTCTGATCGCCCGTCGTCTGCTGGTCACTTGATGTTTGTCCTCCCCGGCGCCCCTCGGCCCACGGACCTGAGGTGGGGTGTCCGCAGGCGGGTACGCGCGTCACAAGTGACGACATTCGACCGGAGTTACTCCGGAAAAGACAGTCCTTGACTTGAACAGGCCAACTGCACTATGCAGAAGTCGATTTCCGTTATCCGGACGGTCACCGGGCGCACCAGAACGGGTCATTCGGGGAATCGGTGACTCCATGCGCCCCCCGTGCATCCGCACCGTGGGTTAGGTCACGCTTACTACCCGTTTCGCTCGGGCATCCATCGACGTAGAGTCGCTCGGGAGTGCGACCAGCCGATGCTTCGAGGGACGGTACCCGTCATGCCGCGTCCGAACGCCGCACAGCTCGCCTACGGTTCGGCCACCGTCGTCTTCTCGACCGTCGCCCTGCTGTTGCTGTCCCGCACCACCGAAGCGCTGGGCATCGTCGTGATCAGCGCGGCCGGGCTGCTGCTCGGCGTGCTCGTCGCGATCACACTGCCGGCCACGCACCGCCGCAGGGCCCCCGAGCCGGTGGCGCCCGCGGCCCCCCTGACGGACGAGATCCGGGTACCGGCCGTCCGCGTGGGCGCGGGGGCCGATACCCGGATCGGTTCGAGCTCGTAGCGCTCGTCGCCGCCTGGCGCTCGTCCGCTACTGCTGCACGGACACCACCACGGTCTTCGCCGCCTTGTCGTGCAGACCCTGCTTGTAGGGCTTGTCGACCAGGATCAGGATGAGCAGGAGCAGCGGCCACAGGCAGGCGCAGCAGATCAGCGCCGGCAGCCACAGCACGACGGCCCGGATCAGCGAGGCGTTCGTCGGCGGCGTGGAGCCGTCGTTGAGCATCGCGACGCGCAGCTTCATCCACTTCTTGCCGAGCGTCTGGCCCTTCTTGGCCACCATCAGGGTGTCGTAGGCGACGAACGCGACGATGGTGATCAGCTGGAAGACCAGGCCGCTGCCCGTGCTGGTCGCGGTGATCGCGTCGCCGAAGTCGTCGCTGCTGTCGGTGGCCCGGTCGTAGACGTCGAACGGGATGCCGATGATGGCGAGCGGGATGGCGATGAGCAGCCAGTCCATGATCCTCGCGAGGATGCGCTTGCCGGAGTCGGCGAGCGGCGGCATCCCGGCGAGCGGATCCGCACCGCCGTAACCGCCTCCGCCGCCGTAGGGCTGACCGTACGGCGGGGGCGGCGGCGGAGCGTTGTCGTACGGCGACCCCCCGGGCGGGGGTCCCGGCGGCGGGCCACCGGGGGGCGGGCCGCCCGGTGGCGGGCCTTCGGGGGGAGGCGGCTCGCTCCCGTAAGGGGACCCCGCCGACGGCGGCGTGGGCTCCTGCGGCTCCTTGGGCCTCTTGAGGAACGGGTCGTCCTCGGGCCGCTCACCGGGCGTCGGCTGATCGTTGCTCATGTGGGCAGTGCATCCCGGGCGGCGGGCGCCCGCAAGGATTCGCAGCCCGTTCGAGGGACCGCCGGGCGGGTGCCGTAGGGCCTCTCGCCTGGATCAGGCCGGATCAGGGAGCGGGGTCTGGTGCCGTGCATCGCAAGGCGGAGGAGGGAGTCAACGCGGAGCGTTGGCGACCGACGACAACGCGGCGAGGCACGGTGCCAGGGCCCGCGAGCCCGGCATGATCCAGACGAGAGGCCCTAACCCGCCACGAAGGTGCGGGCCGCCTTGTCGTGCCAGCACTGGCGCCATGGGCGGTCGAAGACGCACCAGAGGACGTTGAGGACGCCGAGCACCAGGAGCCCGAGGACGCTGTAGACGAGCCAGCGGCGCAGGGCCGCGCCGAAGGTCGGCGGCTCGTGCGCCTCGATGTCCCGTACCTGGAGACCGCAGAGCTTCTTGCCGAGCGTACGGCCCCACTTGGCGGTGGGCAGCGCCTCGTACAGGACGCCGAGGACGAAGAAGGCGCCGAGCGCGATCCCGAAGTTGAGGGAGGTCGTGCCGTCCAGGAGCCAGACCTGGACGGTGACGCCGGACTGCTTCGCCGCCTCGATCTTGGCCTCGATGTGGTCGAGCGCGGTCGTGACGAAGGGGAACGCCGCCGCGCCCGCCAGCGCGCCGAGCACGAGGGTGTCGACGAACCGGGCGACGAGGCGCTTCCCGAGCCCGGCGGGCCGCGCGGCCGCCTGGGCCCGGGCCGCCTGCAGGAACATGTCCTCGACGGGCGGCTTCCAGGGCACCACGGGCGGCTCGCCCACGCCGGAGGCCGCCGGAGCGGGGGTGGGCGCGGGCTGCGCGAGCTGCTGCACCTGCTGCGGCCACGAAGCGGCCCCACCACCGGGCCCGGTCGCGACAGGGGCGACGGGGGCGGGGGTGACGGGGGCCGGCGTCGGGGCGGGTGCGGGCGTCGGCGCGGGGGCCGGTGCCGGCACCGGTGAGGGGACGTGCGGGAGCGGGGCCGCGGGAGCCGCCTGCACGGCCTGCGGGGTCTGTGCGGCGTGCGGGCTGGGCGCGGCCTGGGGGCCCTGCGCGGGCGGGGAAGCCTGCGCGCGGATGGTCATCGTGCCCTCGGGGACCGGAGCGCCCGGCCTGCGTACGCCGGGGAGCGCTCCGCCCGTCGGGTCGGGGGACTGCGAGGCCGGGGTCACCGGCATCCCGCCGAGCCGGGCCTGCGGCCCGGGGTCGGCCGCCAGGCGGGGGTCCCGCGCACCGGGGACAGGAGCGGCGGACGGACCCGCGGACGGGCCGGGCGTCGCCGACGGCTCGGGCGCGCCCCAGGAGACCTTCTGGTCGCGGTCGCCGCCGAAGCCCGTCTGCCGGGAGGCGTCCGCCTGCCACGCGGAGGCCGGCTCGGGCTCGGACGCGGCGAGCTCCTCGTCGAAGAAGACGGGTCCCGTCTCCTCCACGGCGGGCACCACGGGCGCGGGCGACGGGTTCGGCACCAGCGCCGGACCCGCGGGCGCGGTCGAGACCGGCGCGCCCGGCGGGAGTTCGCCGTCCTTGGGCGCGGGCCGACTCGTCCCGGGTACCCAGGCGCCCCCGTTCCAGTACCGGATGTATCCGGGAATGGAGGGGTCCGGGTAGTACCCGGCGTGCGGGACCTCCCCGCCGGCTCCAGGAGGAGTAGCCACTGCCCCGACTCCGTTCCGTGACGACGCTTCTACGACTGAGGGCCGTCGGCCCAAGGAGGACAGTAACGAAGAACGGCGCCGCAAGAAGAAAGAGGCCACGAGAAACCCGCCTTCGAGCGACATACCCACAGAACCCGCGACTCACCGTCACGTTCAGGCCGACGATCCCCCCGCCGAGAGCCCCCGCCCGGCCGCTCCGCGAACCCTCGCCGAGCCCCCTCGAGAACCCCCTCCGTGAACCCTCGCCGAGCCCCCTCCGACGGCCCCCGAAAAATCTCCAGAAAAACTTTCCCGAAGTCGCGTAATGACCGGCGGCCACCCCGCTCTCTCCCTGTGCGGGCCCACCCGGGGCCCCACACCGGAGAGGACGTACCGCCATGCAGAACACCGAGAACACCGTCGTCGAGCGCGAGCTGGAGCTGAACCTTGTGCTCTCCCCCGAGCGCTCCATCCCCGTCCCGGCCCGCCTCGCCTTCCGCACCGACGACCCGTACGCCGTCCACATCACCTTCCACGTCGGTTCGGAGTACCCGGTCAACTGGACCTTCGCCCGCGAACTGCTCGTCGAGGGCATCTTCCGGGCCTGCGGCCACGGGGACGTCCGGATCTGGCCCACGAAGGTCGACGGCCGCAACGTCGTCCTGATGGCGCTCTCCTCCCCCGACGGCGACGCGCTCCTTGAGGCGCCCTCCGCGCAGGTGTCCGCCTGGCTGGAGCGGACCCTGCGCGCCGTCCCGCCGGGCACCGAGTCCGAGCAGCTCGGCATCGACGACGGGCTGGCCGAACTGCTCGCCACCACCTCGGTCGCCGACGACCTGTGGCTGCGGGACCCGTGGCCTTCGGACGAGTCGCAGGAGGGTGAGGCGTGAGCGGGGGCGCTACGCGATCAGAAGAGCTTTCCGGGGTTCAGGATCCCGAGCGGGTCGAAGGTCTTCTTGATGCCCTGCTGCATCTCCACCCCCACCGGCCCCAACTCCCGCGCCAGCCACTCCTTCTTCAGTACCCCCACACCGTGCTCACCGGTGATCGTGCCGCCCAGCTCAAGGCCGAGCGCCATGATCTCGTCGAAGGACTCCCGCGCCCGGCGCGACTCGTCCTCGTCGGCGTGGTCGAAGCAGACGACGGGGTGGGTGTTGCCGTCGCCCGCGTGCGCGCAGACGCCGATCGTCAGGTCGTACTTGGCGGCGATAGCGGCCGTGCCGTCGAGCATGGCGGCCAGCTTGGTGCGCGGTACGCACACGTCGTCGATCATCGTCGCGGGCTTGACCGTCTCGAGCGCGGTGAGCGACAGGCGGCGGGCCTGGAGGAGCAGTTCGGACTCGGCGGCGTCCTCCGCCGGTACGACCTGGGTGGCCCCGGCCGCCGAGCACAGCTCCCCGACGGCGGCGAGATCGGCAGCCGGGTCCGGGGTGTCGAAGGCGCACAGGAGCAGCGCCTCGGTGGTGTCAGGCAGCCCCATGTTCGCCAGCTTGTTGACGGCGCGGATGGTGGTTCCGTCCATCAGCTCCAGCAGGGACGGCGTATGGCCGCGCTCCATGATCGCGCAGACGGCCTCGCAGGCGGCCGCCGAAGAGGGGAACTCGGCGGCCAGCGCGAGCTGTCGCGGCGGTCGCGGACGCAGCGCGAGGGTCGCCCCGACAACGATGCCGAGACTGCCCTCGGAGCCGACGAAGAGCCTGGTCAGGTCATATCCGGCGACGCCCTTGGCGGTGCGCCGGCCGGTGGAGAGCAGCCGCCCGTCGGCGAGGACCACGTCCAGGCCGAGGACGTACTCCGCCGTCACCCCGTACTTCACACAGCAGAGACCGCCGGACGCGGTGCCGATGTTGCCGCCGATCGTGCACATCTCCCAGCTGGAGGGGTCCGGCGGGTAATAGAGGCCGTGTTCGTCGACGGCCCGGGACAGGACGGCGTTGACGACGCCCGGTTCGACGACGGCGATCCGGTCGACCGGGCTGATCTCCAGGATCCGGTCCATCTTGACCAGGGACAGCACGATGCAGCCGTCGGAGGCGTTCGCGGCGCCGGACAGGCCGGTGCGCGCGCCCTGCGGGACGACCGGGACGCGCAGCGCGGTCGCCGTGCGCATGACGTGCTGGACCTGCTCGACGGTGCGCGGGAGCACCACGACGGCGGGGTCGCCGGCCGCGCAGAAGCTCGCCATGTCGTTCGCGTAGGAAGCGGTGACGTCCGGGTCGGTGATCAGCGCCTCGGCGGGAAGGCCCGCGCGCAGGTCCGCGTGGAGCCGCGTCAGAAGATCGTCCATGCGTCCAGCGTGGCACTCGGGGCCATCGGTGTGAACCCGCCGCCGCGGACCTTCGTGTGCTCTTCGTACAGGGGGCGCGCGGGCGCACAGTGAGCGGCATGAAGACGGAGAACGTGTCGCGGTCGGTCCTGGCCGCCGGGGTGGGCGCGGTGTTCGCGGCGACGGCACTGCTCTACGCCCCCGATCTGGCACCCGGTCTGTTCGGCGGGGGTCCGCAGCGCCCGCCGGGCCCCGCGGACCGCGCGGTGCTCGCGGCGAACGCGGGGGCGCAGGCCTCCCTGCCCGACCTGGCGGCGCTGATCGGCGACCGGGAGAAGTGGCTGAAGGACCATCCGGCGGACGAGGAGTCATGGGCCGTCCTTGGGACGGCGTACGCGGAGCGGGGCGCGCGGCTCGCCGACCCGGCGTACTTCCCGCGCGCCGAACAGGCCCTGAAGCGCTCTCTCGAGGTCCGGCCCGCGGCGCGCGGGAACCTCGACGCGCAGTTGGGGCTCGGCGCCCTGGCGAACGCGCGGGGCGACTGGCGGACGGCCCGCACCTGGGGCGAGGCGGTCCGCAAGGAGGACCCGAAGCGCTGGCCGGCGTACCCGGTGCTGATCGACGCGTACAACGGGCTCGGCGACTACAAGGCCGCGCAGAAGGCCCTGGCGACCCTGGAGGAGCTGCACTCGGGCGCGGCGGTGAGCGCGCGGACGGCGCAGATGTACCGCAACCGGGGCTGGCGCGAGGACGCCTCGGTGGCGGCGGACAACGCGGTCGCGCAGGCCGAGCCCCCCGCGGACAAGGCGGCGGCGGTCGCGCGCCTCGGTGACCTGGCGTGGGAGCGGGGCGAGCCGGCGGAGGCGGTGGAGCAGTACGGGAAGGCGCTGCGGCTCGTACCGGAGCACGGCCCGTCGCTCGCCGGGCGGGCCCGCGCGCTCGCGGCACTCGACCGCACGGACGAGGCGGTGGTCGACCACCGCGCGGCCCTGACCCTGCTGCCGCGCGCCGAGTACGTCCTGGAGGCGGGCGAGTTCTACGAGTCGCTGGGCCTGGACGGTGACGCGCGGAGCCAGTACGAGCTGCTGCGGACGCGGACGTGGGTGGGCGCGGAGGTGGTCCTCGGCCTCTTCGAGGCGGACCACGGCGACCCGGCGGCGGCGGTACGGCGGCTGAGGGCGGAGTGGGCGCGCGGGCACCGGTCGGTGCAGGTGGCGGACGCGCTGGGGTGGGCGCTGTTCCGGTCGGGGGAGCCGAAGGAGGCCCTCGAGTACGCGAAGAAGGCGACGGACGAGGGGCTGCGCAGCGCGCTCTTCTCGTACCACCGGGGCGAGATCGAGCGGGCGGTGGAGGCGTACGGCCCGGCCCGCCGCCACCTGGCGGAGGCCCTGCGCATCAACCCGGACTTCTCGCCGCTGCTTGCCCCGAAGGCCCGCGAGGCGGTGAAGGCCCTCGGCGACCCGCCGGACGAACTGCCGAAGGAGCTCCGTCCGGAGCCGGAGCCGGTGGCCGAACCGCCCAGGACGGCGAAGGCCGTGAAGGCCGAGGCGAGGGCGGATGCGAAGGCGGACGGGACGGCCGACGGGACGGCCGACGGGACGGCCGACCGGACGGCCGACGCGCAGGCCGACTCCCCGGCGCCGGCGCCCCGGGAGACCCCGGAGCCCCGGCAGCCGAGGTAGTCACACGGTTGTGGGCAGTCGTACCTCCCCCGAAGAACGACTGCCCACGGACTGGGGGGCGCGGGCTACAGGTTGCCGCGCTTCTCCTGCTCGCGCTCGATCGCCTCGAAGAGGGCCTTGAAGTTGCCCTTGCCGAAGCCCATGGAGCCGTGGCGCTCGATCATCTCGAAGAAGACGGTCGGGCGGTCCTGGACCGGCTTGGTGAAGATCTGCAGCAGGTAGCCGTCCTCGTCGCGGTCGACGAGGATCTTCAGCTCGCGCAGGGTCTCCACGGGCACGCGGGTCTCGCCCGCCCACTCGCCGAGGGTGTCGTAGTACGAGTCCGGGGTGTCGAGGAAGGCCACGCCCGCGGCCCGCATCGAGCGCACGGTGGCGACGATGTCGTTCGTGGCGAGCGCGATGTGCTGGACGCCCGCGCCGCCGTAGAACTCCAGGTACTCGTCGATCTGCGACTTCTTCTTCGCGATCGCCGGCTCGTTGATCGGGAACTTCACCTTGAGGGTGCCGTCCGCGACGACCTTGGACATCAGCGCCGAGTACTCGGTCGCGATGTCGTCGCCCACGAACTCCTTCATGTTCGTGAAGCCCATGACCTTGTTGTAGAAGCCGACCCAGTCGTTCATCTTCCCGAGCTCGACGTTGCCGACGCAGTGGTCGATGGCCTGGAAGGTGCGCTTGGCCGGCGGCTCGACGATCGGCTTGGCGGCGACGAAGCCCGGCAGGTAGGGGCCGTCGTAGCCGGAGCGCTCGACGAGGGTGTGGCGGGTCTTGCCGTACGTGGCGATGGCCGCGAGGACGACGGTGCCGTGCTCGTCCTTGACCTCGTGCGGCTCGGTGAGGCCGGTGGCGCCGTGCTCGACGGCGTAGGCGTACGCGGCACGGGCGTCGGGCACCTCGATCGCCAGGTCGACGACGCCGTCGCCGTGCTCGGCGACGTGGTCGGCGAGGAAGCGGCCCCGGTCGGTGGAGACCTTGATGACGGAGGTGAACACGAAGCGGGCGGCGCCGTTCGTCAGGACGTAACTCGCGGTCTCGCGGCTGCCGTTCTCCGGTCCGGAGTAGGCGACGAGCTTCATGCCGAAGGCGGTGGAGTAGTAGTGCGCGGCCTGCTTGGCGTTGCCTACGGCGAAGACGACCGCGTCCATTCCCTTCACGGGGAAGGGGTCGGCCTGCCGCGCCGTGGAGGGGGTGTGATCGATGGTCTCAGTCATAGGGGCAGAGTCCCGCCGATCGGCAAGCTGCGCAATGGTTCGCCTGAGGGGTGGGCAATATGCATAGTCGCAGGCCACCATGAGCGGAAGACTTGTACAGGATGACCATGAGGAGGTCGCCGTGGCGATCGATCATCTGGACGGCCGGTTGATCGTGCTCCTGGCACGTGAGCCGAGGATCGGGGTCCTGGAGGCCTCGCGCCGGCTCGGGGTGGCGCGCGGCACCGTGCAGGCCCGGATGGACCGCCTCCAGGCCAACGGGGTGATCCGCGGTTTCGGCCCGCAGGTGGACCCGGCGGCGCTGGGGTATCCGGTGACGGCGTTCGCGACCCTGGAGATCAAGCAAGGCCAGGGAGCGGACGTACGGGGGCACCTGGCGACCGTCCCCGAGGTGCTCGAACTGCACACGACGACCGGCCACGGCGACATGCTCTGCCGCCTCGTCGCCCGCTCCAACGCGGACCTCCAGCGGGTGATCGACCGGGTCGTCGGCTTCGAGGGGATCGTGCGGGCGTCGACGGCGATCGTGATGGAGAACCCGGTGCCGCTGCGGATCATCCCGCTGGTGGAGCAGGCGGCGGAGGACGGCGCGGAGTAGCGCGCACCGGTAGCGCGCACCAGCGCCGCGGGAGAGTTCCAAAGAAGTGGTTGCAAAAAATCCTTGCAACCACTTCTTTGCATGTCTACGCTCATGCCATGCCCGAGCCTGAGAAGCAGCCCGCGAAGCAGCCGGAAGAGCCGTCAGCGCCGCAGAAGCCGTCGGCGCCGCAGCCCGAGAAGCTCGCGGTCCGTTCCCTCGACCCCCGCTCCCTGCGGGGCCTCGCCCACCCCCTGCGCATCCAGCTGCTGCGCAGCCTGCGCCAGCACGGCCCCGCCACCGCCTCCCAACTGGCCGAGCGGCTGGGCGAGTCCAGCGGCGCGACCAGTTACCACCTGCGCCAGCTCGCCGCCCACGGCTTCGTCGAGGACGACCCGACGCGGGGCAAGGGCAGGGAGCGATGGTGGAAGTCGGCCCAGCAGGGCACGACGTTCGACGAGTCGCTGTACCGGAACCGGGACCCCGAGGTGCAGGGAGCGGTGGCGGTCTACCTGCACGAGATCGCGACCATCCACACCCAGGAGCTGAACACCTACCTCGGCACCCGCCACGAGTGGGACGAGAGCTGGCTCGGCGCCTCCGACATGAGCGACTTCACGCTGCGCCTGCCGCCGGCCGTGCTGCGCGAACTCGACGACAAGCTCCACGCACTCATCGAGAGCTACCGCACCTCCCCCGCGGCCGAGGACCCGGAAGCCCGCCGCGTACGCGTGCATCTGCACGCCTTCCCGCAGTCCGAGAACTGACACCAGCGGCCACGCAACGCACCCACCACAGCCGGAAGGGATCACGAACTCATGCACGCCGACGTCCACCTCCTGCTCCACGATCTCCGAGCCGCCGAACTCCGCGCTGCCGCCGAACTCCACACCGCCGCATCCGCCTCCACCGAGGGGCACTCCCTCCCCCGCACCCCGGTCCGCGCACAACTGGGCTGGACCCTGGTCGAGTTGGGCCTCCGGCTCGCCGTCCCCGGAACCGGCAGGCCCGCCACCACCTGCACGGCCACCCTCGCCGCATGAGCGGTCAGGGGAAACACGTACGAGCGCCCGGCTTACCGCCACCGTCCGACCCCTCACCGAACCGCACCCCCCTGGCCACCGTCCTGGCCGCCAACGCCGTCTCCGTGACCGGCAATTCGCTCACGCTCATCGGCGTCCCGTGGTTCGCGCTCGACACCACGGGCAGCCCGGGCAAGGCGGGTCTGGTCGCGTTCTGCGCGGCGGTCCCCGTCGTCGTCTCCGCGATCGTCGGCGGGCCGGTCATCGACCGGATCGGGCGCCGGCGGATCAGCGTCGCCTCCGACCTCGTCTGCGCGCTCGCGCTCGCCGCGATCCCGCTCCTGCACCGCGCGGGGCTCCTCGAGTTCTGGATGCTGTGCGCGCTGATGGCCGTGACCGGCCTCTTCCACGCGCCCGGCGAGACCGCCCGCTCCGTCCTCGTCCCCGACCTCGCCCGGCTCGCCGGAACCCCGCTCGCGCGCGCCGCGAGCCTCTACGACGCCGTCTCCCGGGGCGCCCGGATGACGGGCGCGGCGCTGGCCGGAGTACTCGTCGCGGTCCTGGGCGCCGACTCCGTCCTGTACCTCGACGCCGTCACGTTCGGGCTCTCCGCCCTGCTGATCCTCGTCGGCCTGCGGGGCGTGGGGGCGGCCGCGCCCCTGCCCGACCCGCCTCCCTTCTCCCTCTCCGGCTACCGCGCCGACCTCCGGGAGGGCTACACCTTCGTCCTGCGCTCCCGCCTGATCCTCGGCATCGTCGTCATGGTGATGGTCACCAACGGCCTGAACCAGGGCTGGAGTTCGGTGCTCCTGCCGGTGCACGCCCGGGAGAACCTCGGGGGCCCGGCCGCGCTCGGCCTGATGGTCGCCGTCTTCGGCGGCTGCGCGCTGCTCGGCGCGCTCACGTACGGGGCGGTCGGGCACCGCTTCCCGCGCCGCGCGCTCTTCACGGCCGGCTTCCTGCTGTGCGGCGCGCCGCCGTACGTCACGGCCGCCCTGACCGACACCACGGCGCCGCTGCTCGTCGTCCTGGCGGCGGGCGGGTTCGGGGCGGGTGTGCTCAACCCGATCCTGGCTACGGTGAAGTACGAGGTCGTCCCGGACGAGCTGCGCAGCCGGGTCTCCGGGGTGAGCACGGCCGGGGTGCTCCTGGCCACGCCGCTCGGCGGCCTGGCCGCGGGGCAGCTGGTCGAGGGGGTCGGGCTCACGGCGGCCCTGTTCGCCTTCGGCGGGGTCTACTTCCTGGCCACGCTCGCCCCGATGGTCTTCCCGTCCTGGCGCACGATGGACGCGCCGACCGAGTCAGGGCGGGTCAGCAGCTCGGCACCTTCGCGTCCTGCCCCTGCTCCAGCGCCCGGAGCGAGTTCACGGCCTCGCTGAGCGTGGTGACGGGGATCAGCCGCATCCCCTTCGGCAGCTCGGCCTGCGCGTCGGAGCACTCCGCCTTCGGTACGAGGAAGACGCTCGCGCCGTCGCGCGCGGCGGCCTGGGTCTTCAGGGAGACCCCGCCGACGGCGCCGACGGCACCGTCCGGGTCGATCGTCCCCGTACCGGCGATGGTCCGCCCGCCGGTGAGCTCGCCGGCGGCCCGGCCGTCGAGCTTGTCGACGATCCCGAGGGAGAACATGAACCCGGCGCTCGGCCCGCCGATGTCGGCGAGGTGGAGGGTGACCTTCACGTCCTTCGGGTCGAGCTTCAGATAGCCGAGGGCGGCCACGGTGGCGGCGTCCTGCGACTCCTTCATCGTGCCGAGGTTGTGCTTCTCGACCTCGGCGTCCGACTTGCCGGGCGGGTAGACGGAGTCGCGCGGCAGCACGGCCTGGTCGGTACGGAACCAGGCGTCGGCGATGTCGGCGAAGTCGTTGTCCACGCTCGGCCCGGTGGCCACGATGGTCGTCATCAGGAGCTTGCCCTCGGTCTCCTGGACGGGTGCGCCGCTGATCGTGATCACCGGCCGCCCGTCGACCGCGCCGAGCACGTCGGCGGTGGTACCGGGCGAGGCGATGGCGAACGGCAACGGCGCGAGCCCGACGACGGCGAAGAGCGCGGCGACGGGCAGGGCGCAGAGCGCGAGCGCACGGTGACGCGAGAGACTGGAGAGCACGCCCCCAATCTACTGGTCGCCCCACTGGTCGCCCCCGACCGGCAACCGCCCCCCGAAGAACCCCCGCACCTGACGCCGCACCGCACGCACGGCGACCCCCGCCTCGATCGCACCGATCGCACCGACCGCACCGACCGCACCGACCAGCCGGACCGCCCGCGCCCTACCGCAACGCGTCGGCGACTTCCCTGGCCGCGTCGACGACCCTCGGGCCGACGCGCTCCGGGACGGCGTCCGCGAGCATGACGACGCCGACGCTGCCCTCGATGCCGGTGATGCCGACCAGTGGCGCCGCCGCCCCGCTCGCGCCCGCCTCCAGCTCGCCGTGGGTGAGCGTGAAGCCGGGCTCGATGAGGTTGCCCTGGCGGGCCGCGAGGATGGCGCGGCCGGCCGCGCCCCGGTCGAGCGGGTGGCGGAAACCGGCCCGGTAGGCCACGTGGTAGTCGGTCCAGGTGGGTTCGACGACGGCGACCGCCAGCGCATCCGCCCCGTCGACGAGGGTGAGGTGGGCGGTGGCGCCTATGTCCTCGGCCAGCGAACGCAGCGCGGGCAGCGCTGCCTCGCGTACGAGCGGATGGACCTGGCGGCCGAGCCGCAGCACGCCGAGGCCCACCCGGGCACGGCCGCCCAGGTCGCGTCGGACGAGGGCGTGCTGTTCGAGTGTGGCGAGCAGACGGTAGACGACGGTCCTGTTGACCCCGAGTCGGTTGGACAACTCGGTGACGGTCAGGCCGTGGTCGGTGTCGGCGAGCAGCTTGAGGACCCTGAGGCCCCGGTCGAGCGTCTGGGAGGTTTCCGCGGTCACGACGCCCTCTCCTTCGGAGTGAGTGACGGCGGACCTTCAAACGAGAGCTGCGGCACCGGTCCCGCGGCGACGCACGTCAGAGGCCGCCGGCAGGCCATGCGCACCGGCTGCGCTCCGCGGCGGCGCTGCCACGGGGCGTTTGCATTTCGGGGACAGTAGCGAGCCACTCCGCTCAGCGGAAGACCTCGTCCAGAATCCGGGCGCGTGCGCCCCGATAGGACGGGTTCGGGGGGTACGTCGGTCCGTCGGGGGACTTCGGCGGACAAGATCGGCTTTGTCGTGCGAGCGTTTCAGGCCAAGGAAAGGGGTGCGCACTGCTCGTACGTACGAACAAAACGCATCGAGACGCGGGCGTACGGAACGCAAGGACGGCACTTCACCGCATCCGGGTCGCCCACTCCTGCACCTTCTTGATCCGCTCGCGGAGCTGCCCGGCCGTGGCCTCGGCGCTAGGCGGTCCGCCGCAGACGCGCCGCAGCTCGGTGTGGATGACGCCGTGGGGCTTGCCGCTCTGGTGGACGTACGCGCCGACCATGGTGTTGAGCTGTTTCCTCAGCTCGAGGAGCTCCTTGTGGGAAACGACGGGTCGCCGTTCGGCGGGGAGCTCGAGCAGGTCGGCCTCGGTGTCGGGCTTCTTGCGGCTGTGCGCGATCTGCCGGGCCTGCCGCTTCTGCAGCAGCAGCTGCACCTGGTCCGGCTCCAGCAGGCCCGGGATGCCGAGGTAGTCCTGCTCCTCCTCGCTGCCCGGGTGGGCCTGCATGCCGAACTCGGCGCCGTCGTAGAGGACGCGGTCGAAGACGGCGTCCGACTCGAGCGCCTCGAAGGGCAGCGAGTCCTGCTCGCCGGTGTCCTCGTCCTGCTGCTTCTCGGCCTCCGCCATCTCCTTCTCGGACTCGGCGTACGGGTCCTCCTCGCCGTCCTTCTTCGGCTTGTCGAGGACGTGGTCGCGCTCGACCTCCATCTCGTTGGCGAAGCCGAGGAGGTTGGGGATGGTGGGAAGGAACACGGAGGCGGTCTCGCCGCGCCTGCGGGAACGTACGAAACGTCCGACGGCCTGGGCGAAGAAGAGCGGCGTGGAGATCGTCGTGGCATAGACGCCGACGGCGAGACGAGGAACGTCGACGCCCTCGGACACCATGCGGACGGCGACCATCCAGCGGTCGTTGTTCTCGCTGAACTCGTCGATCCGTTTGGAGGCGGCGGCTTCGTCGGAGAGGACGATCGTGGCCTTCGTACCGGTGATCTCGCGGATCAGCTTGGCGTAGGCGCGGGCGGAGTCCTGGTCGGAGGCGATGACGAGCCCGCCGGCGTCGGGAATGCCCTTCCTGACTTCCGTCAGCCGCTGATCGGCGGCGCGCAGGACGTTCGGCATCCAGTCGCCGCGCGGGTCGAGGGCGGTGCGCCAGGCCTGGGAGATGGCGTCCTTGGTCATGGGCTCGCCGAGGCGGGCGGCGATCTCGTCACCGGCCTTGGTGCGCCACCGCATGTTGCCGCTGTAGGAAAGGAAAATAACGGGCCGCACGACCCCGTCACCCAGGGCGTTCCCATACCCGTAGGTGTAGTCGGCGGAGGACCGCCGGATGCCGTCGTTCCCCTCCTCGTACGTGACGAAGGGGATGGGGTTGGTGTCGGACCGGAAGGGCGTACCGGTCAGGGCGAGGCGGCGGGTCGCCGGGTCGAAGGCCTCGAGGCAGGCCTCGCCCCAGGACTTGGAGTCACCGGCGTGGTGGATCTCGTCGAGGATGACGAGGGTCTTGCGCTGCTCGCAGCGGTTGCGGTGGAGCATGGGGCGCACGCCGACACCCGCGTAGGTGATGGCGACGCCGTGGTACTCCTTGCTGAGCGGCCCGGCGCTGTAGTCGGGGTCGAGCTTGATCCCTATCCGCGCGGCGGCGGCGGCCCACTGCTTCTTCAGGTGCTCGGTGGGGGCGACGACCGTGACCTGCTGCACGACGTGGTGGTGCAGCAGCCAGGACGCGAGGGTCAGCGCGAAGGTGGTCTTTCCGGCGCCGGGCGTCGCGACCGCGAGGAAGTCGCGGGGCTGCTCCTGGATGTACTTCTCCATCGCGCCCTGCTGCCAGGCTCGCAGCTTGTTGGCGGTACCCCAGGGGGCCCGGCCGGGGAAGGCGGGAGAGAGGTGATGGGAGGAGGTGGCGGTGGTAGTCACGGTCTCCGGTTCGACGCTCGTCCAGATATGACAACCGGGCCACCTTACCGGTGGGGCCGACACGACCGGGGCCGGACGAGGCCGTGACCTCGCCGGGTGCGGCGAGCGTCACAACCCCGTCTCAGCGGGCGAACACCGGCAGCTGCGCGGCGATCTCGGGGACGTCAGCGGCTTTCCGGCACCCGCAACCGGGTCGCCACCCACGCCCCCACCACCGCCACTCCCGCCATGGGCAGGAAGACGGCGGCGAAGGCGGCAGGGTGGGAGCCCGCGCTTCCGGCGGAGGCGGCCGCGTGCCCCACCGCTCCCCCGCCCAGCGCGGCGAACGCCGCGCCGCCCGCCGCGAGCAGCAGGACGTTGGACAGGCCGTCCGAGATCTGGAGCGCCGCCGAGTTCGCGCCCGCCTCCTCCGGTGCGGAGAGCTTCAGGAGCAGCACGCTCGTCGAGGAGATCACCAGGCCCATGCCCAGGCAGCCCCAGGCCCAGGCGAGGGCGACGATCCAGGCGGGCACCCAGGGCACCAGCACGCTGGGCGCGGCGGCGATCGCGGCGGCGACGAGCAGCATCCCGGCCACCACCAACCGCTCCCGGTACGGCTCCGTCCACGGCCGGGACTGGACCCACGACCCGAGCGCCCAGGTCCCGCCGCCGACCGCGAGCGAGAGGCCGGCGAGGGTGGGGCTGAGGCCGCGCTGGGTGACGAGCATGAGCGGTACGAAGGACTCGGCGGCGATGAACGACCCCGCCGCGATCCCCCGCAGCAGCACCACGGACGGCAGGCCCCGGGCCGCCCGGTAGGTCCCGCGCGGCAGCAGCCCGAGCACGGCGGGCACGAGCAGTGCCACGCCCGCCGCGGCCGGGAGCAGCGAGAGCCAGCGCAGCTCCTGCCCGGCGAACTGCAGGAGCCCGGCCCCGGCGGAGATGCCGAGCGCGAGCCGGATGCGGCGCCGGTCGTACGGAGGGAGGGGCGCGGCGGGATCGGCGGGCCCGGAGGCGGTACGACGTATGGCAGGCAGAGCAAGAGCGAGCGGAAAAACAACGAGTACGGGAATCCCGACGAACACCCACCGCCACCCGAGGTGCTCGGTGATGGTCCCGGAGGCGAGCGGCCCGACGACGGAGGGGACGACCCAGCTCGCGGCGAAGGCGGCCATGATGGCGGGCCGCAGCTCCTCGCGGTACGCCCGGCTCACCACCACGTACAAGGCCACGATCACAAGGCCGCCACCGAGCCCCTGCACGGCCCGCCCGAGGATGAACAGCCACATCGTGCCGGCGGTCCCGGAGAGCACGAGCCCGGCGGCGAAGGAGCTGATGCCGACGGTGAGCGGCGCGAGGGGCCCGCTGCGGTCGGACCACTGCCCGGACAGGACCATGGCGAAGAGGCTGGTGGTGAAGTACGCGGAGAAGGCGAAGGCGTACAGCGGGATGCCGTGCAGCTCGCGCGCCGCGACCGGCATGGCGGTCCCGACGGCGGTCGCCTCGAAAGCGATGAGCAGCACGACGGAGACGATGCCGACGCTGAGCGCCCGATGCTCCCGATCAAGCACGGACCCGCCGCCCGGGCTGGGGACGGCGGTGACGGGCGCGACGTCTGCGTCGCGGGGTTCGAGGGCGCTCATACCCCCAGAGTAAGAGGCATAGCCCGGGATGACCCCTGTCCGGAGTCGCAGGGCGACTGGTCCCATGGACGTACGACCATGAACGCGCCATGACAGTCATGTTGCACGACCCCGGAACCCCTTGAGCCCCTCCACCCGCCCTGCCTACGGTCGTACTCGTGCACAACACGACCGTGTGCCCGAGTGGTTGAGGGGCTCGCCTGCAAAGCGAGTTACGTCGGTTCGATTCCGATCACGGTCTCCACTGGATCGTCACCACCCCGTCCGGGCCGTGCCAGAGTCCTGGCCATGACCGACACGGACAGAAGACGCCGCCTGGGCGCCTTCGCCGGAGCCGGCGCCTCCTGCGCCCTGCTTCCGGGCATCACGCCGAACGGCGACACGGCGGACGTGGGCCTCTCCGTGCTCCTGGCCGGCCTGGTGATCGCCACGCTGACCCAGCTGATCTACGTAGGCCCCTCGGAATCCGTCCCCCTCTCTCCCCCTGCCGGCCTTCGCGGCAGCCGGCTTCGCCCAGGACGCCCTGATCTCGTGGCTCCTGCCCTGGCTGGGCGCCGAGAGCGGCATGATCGACGTGACCGGCCTCGGCACGACCCTCCTGGCAGCCCTGATCACCCGCACCTCGATCCTGTCCCTGTGGGAACCTCGCGCACAACGGAGGACCCCATCGCGGACTGACGCCCGGCCACACGGTCAGGAGGACAGCGTGTCCGGGACGCTGAGTACGTCCTCGCATCCGAGGAGTTCGTGCGTGTTCCGGGCGAGCGATGCGAGCAAGCGCCCCGTCAACAGCTCACCACTGGCTTTGCCGAGCCCCTCGTCGTGCACCGAGACCTCCAGGGGCAGTTGTTCCCCCTGCCCCTTGGCCGTACCGGGCAGGGTGCACGGGAGGACAGCAGTCAGGCCGGGCCTGAGAGACATCGACTGCACATACACGTCGTCCGCAACCTTGCGCCACTCCGCGGCTTCCTCTCCCGTGCTCACCCAGTCCATCGTCACGAGAGACCACTTGACGGTGCCGATGACGGGCGGCTGGTACTCATCTCCGGAAGGTTTCATCAGACAAGCCTGGTACGTGACACGCCGGAGATCATCGCCGCCGGGCGTCCATTCCTCAGCGGTCTTGAGCAAATCCGCCTTGATCCGGTCCGGATCGTTGCTGTCGAAACGAGCCTCACTCCCGAGGTGAGCGCGGACAGCCTCGACGTTGTCAACGCCGAAGAGCCTTTCGCAACGCGTCAACGCTGCCTGGGCAGTCTCGTCCCAGCCACTCCCATCCGACCCGCCGCCCGAACACGCCCCCACCGACAACGCCACGCCCAACAGCAAGGAGACTCGACGGGTCGATCGCCCGTTGCCTGGCATCGTCACGACACCTTCGTCTTGCCGCTCACCGCGAGCACGCCCCTGTTGTAGGAGTCTTCGGCGTCTCGGAACAGCTCGCGCCTCTCTGCCATCGGCATTCCAGTCGATTCCACGTAGTTGACCAGCGGCACCATGGCGCTGCTCTGCCCGGACAGCTGGGTGGCCAACACAGCGTCCATCGCCGCATCGTCGTTCTTGTACTCGTTGTCCTGGAGGTACTGCAACGTGTCCGTGGCGTACGTCGTGTTGACGCCAGAAGCCGCGCTGTCCATCACGATGGGCACGACCGTCATGGCTACCAGTCCCGCGGCCGGTCCGAGTACGACGGCCGAACCCACGCCCACGACCGTGGCGATGCCCCC
This sequence comes from Streptomyces sp. NPDC058579, assembly GCF_042718575.1. NCBI lineage: Bacteria > Bacillati > Actinomycetota > Actinomycetes > Kitasatosporales > Streptomycetaceae > Streptomyces > Streptomyces sp. NPDC058579. Next base: position 31,491 of record NZ_JBHXPI010000023.1, on the reverse strand, counting down.
GCTCACCGCGGTCTTGCGCCACTCCGCCTGCTTCTCGAGTTCCAGGTTGCGCTTGGTCTCGTCGCTCTTGAAATCGTCCGAGATCTGGATGACGCGGGATTCGTCGAGGATTCCATGGACCTTCGTGGCGTTGTGAGCGAACGCGATGGCGTCGTCGTGTTTGTCGCTCAGCGCCTTGATGCCGCTCGCCTCGAACACCTGCTGCGCGGCGGACAGGCTCTTGTAGGCGTCCTCGTCCCCGGCCACGGCCGCCATGAACTTCAGCGTCGTCGCCTGCCCGAAGTCCGTGCGCGGGCTCTTGTCGCTGCTGCCGGGGAACAGCGCGTCCCGATCCACGACTTCCGCGGTCCCGCCGAAGTTGTGCATGGAGTAGTTCAGGTCGTCGATGTACGCAGCACCCATCCGGCCCAGGCTGTCGATCATCGGCTTGTGGCGTTCCCGAAGCTCCGAGTCGCCGCCATAGGTGTCCATGACGTCGTTCATGAGCGCCGCCGAATCCGCGTCCCTGCGAAGGACCGGGTTCGGGTCGTCCCACGCGTGCCCCGTCGTGGCCGCTTCCAGGGCGTGCCCCAGAGCGTCCGGCAGGTATTCCGCGGCCTTCTTCGCATCATCGGGGCGATGCCCGGTAATGTCCGGGAACGACTCGTACTTCTCGTCGGTGAAGTACTCCAGATAGCTACGGGTCTGCTGCCCCTCCGCCTTCGGATCGAGGTCCAGCGTCCCCCCGACCGTCCCGTCCTTGTCGTACGACGTCGGTTCCGCGGAGAAGAACTGCTTCGCGGCCTCCGGGCTGTGCCCGAGCGCCTCCAGTACGGCCACCACGGGGTCATGGCCCGCGCCGTTGATCCCCGAGGGGTTGAACGGGTTCTTCTGCCAGCCGCCCGCGGTCCCTCCGCCGGCGAACATGTGCGGGTCCTTCGCGTGCAGTTGGGTGACATGCTCCGCGATCGGGGTGAGGAACTTCGGGTCGTAGTCGCCGTAGCGCAGGATGCCGCCGAGCAACTGGTAGCCGAATGGCCCGTTGTAGTCGTTCCTGGCGAGCGGGATCCGCTCCGTACCGAGCCGGCGCATCTCCGTGGACCAGCTCTCGGTCCACTTGTCGCCGCTCTGGGTGACCGCGGCGAGGTTCAGGCCCAGGTTTCGCTGCAGCGCCTGCACATCGGCGAGGCGCTCCTTGTCGAGCTCCGCGTACCTGTACGTGTCCGAGGAGAGCTGCCCGAAGAACTCCAGCGCACCCTTGGGCCCGAGGCCGTTGTAGAAGGTCCGCGAGAAGTCCTTGGAGGCGTGGTTGTCCTTGAGGAGCTCGTTCAGGCGCTCCAGCTCCGCGTGGGAGAGATCGCGGCCCTTCTTGGCGAGTTCGAGCGCGCGGTGCGCCTCTTCGGCGTCCAGGCTGCCGTACTCGGGGGCGCTGAAGTTGTGCTTGTCCGTGGTGATGTTGGCCTTCAGGGCGTTGGAGCAGGCCACGTCCGCGTCGTCGCACGTCTCGACGACGGCGGCGATCCGGCGCCGCATCGCGTCGATCGCGGCGCGCTCCTGGTCCACCAGGACGTGGACGTCGGGGTTCCGCGCATCGACCCGTTCCCTGGTCCCCAGGACCGACTGCCTGGACTCGACCCTCCCGTCCGCCGCCACGAAGAGGCCCTGCGCCGGCGCCTCCGTGTCCACGATCCTCTTGAGTTCGTCCTGCGCCTTCCTGAAGGCCTCGTACGCGTCGTCGAGGATCCTGTGGATGCCGCCCGCCGCCTTCGCCGCGTCCTCGAACTCCTTGGCCGTCTTCGCCACGAACGGCTTGGTGACCTCGGCGTTCAGGCCGCGCCAGTAGTCGTCCTTGGCCTTCGCGGCCATGGTCGTACGGGCGTCCTCGGCCAGCTTGTCCAGCTTGCCCTTCATCTCCGACCAGTCGTCGGCCGCGGCCTTCATCTTCGCGAGCGGGGCCCGGTAGACGTAGTCGAACGTCAGCACGCCGGCCCGCCCTACTTCAGGTACTCGCTGATCGCGGACGTCGACAAGGAAGCTCTGATGTCCTCGTCGTCCTTGGCGTGCTGGGCCGCGCTGTAGTCCAGGTGGTTGGAGATGTGGGCGCAGGCGTCCAGGAGCGTGCTCAGCTGGGAGTGCCAGGTCTCCTGGACCGTCGTCAGCGCGGCGCCCGTGCGGAAGCCCGTGCTCGACATGCCGGTCGCGGCGGCCTCGGTGGTCGTGCGGGCGTGGTTGCCGTCCTTCACGAGCCGGCCGTGCAGCGCGTACGCCGCGCCGCCGATCGCCCCCAGCCTGTCCTGGTTGACGCTCAGGTCCGCGGGGCCACCGCCGCCGCCCTCGGACGGCAGCTGGTTGAGTCGCGTACGCGCGTCACGGTCCGCCGCGGCCCGCTTCAGCCCGCTCCACTCGTCCTCGAACGACACAGCTCCCCCTCGCGGCAACACCGACACGGAACGCCACCCTAGCCACAAGGGCAATCACCCTCCGTGTCCAGCGGCGCGTTCCGGCCAGCCCGTCGCGCCTACGCCGGAGGAGCCCCCACCGCCGCCTGCGGGCGGATCGGGAGGCGGTTGATCGGGCGGCCCGTGGCCGCGCGGACCGCGGAGGCGACCGCTGCCGGGGAGGTGACGACCGGGACCGCGCTTGCCGCCTTCGCGCCGAAGGGGGCCACCACGTCGCGTTCCTCGACGAGCTTGACGAGGCGGATGTCCGGGGCGTCCAGGGACGTCGGCAGGGCGTAGCCCGTGAAGTCCGGGTGGCGCAGGAGGCCGCGGGCCGTGCGGAGGTTCTCCGTGAGGGCCGCGCCCACGCCTTGCGTGACGCCCGCTTCGATACGGGCCGACAGCTGGGCCGGGTTCAGGACGCGGCCCACGTCCTGGGCCACCGCCATCTCCACCACCCGTACCGAACCCAGCTCGATGTCCACGTCCACCACCGCGCGGATCGCGCAGAACGCCAGGCCCACGAACGCGTCGCCCTGGCCCGACTCGTCCAGGGGCTCCGTCGGGTGCGGGCGGCACTGGGCCGTGGCCCACAGTTCCTTGCCGTCCATCGCCTCGGTCACCGTGGTCGACAGGACACCGTCGTACGACGTGATCTTGCCGTCCGTGATCTGGAGCAGCTCCGTCGACATGCCGAATTTGTGGGCCAGGGGCTGGAGCAGCTGCGTGCGGACCATCTTTGCCGCGCGTTCCACCGCTCCGCCCGACACCCACGTGTGGCGGCCGTGCGTCGCCGGGCCCGCCGGCGGCTGGTCCGTGTCCACCGACGCGATATGGACCTCCTCCAGGCCCAGCGTCTCCTGGACGATCTGGCGCGCGAGCGTCGCGAAGCCCGAACCCGTGTCCACGGCCGCGCAGATGACCGTCGCGACGCCGTCGTGGACCTTCACCGTCGCCGTCGAGACCTCGTCCGCGCCCTCCGCGCCGAGCATGTGGACCATGCCGATCGCGTAGCCCACGCCCCGGCGCACCGCGCCCGGTTCGCCCGCGCCCTCAGGGCCGCCCGGCAGCAGCCAGTCCTCCTCCGGGGTGTCCATCGGGAGGGACGGGAGGGGGAAGTCGCGGACCGCCGCGAGGAGTTCCGCCACCGGGGCCGGGCACGTCACCGTCTGGCCCGTCGGGAGGATGTCGCCCGTCGCCAGCACGTTGCGCAGCCGTACGTCCACCGGGTCCAGGCCCAGCTTCGCCGCCAGCTTGTCCATCTGCGCCTCGTACGCCGCGCACACCTGCATCGCGCCCTCGCCCCGCACATGGCCGGACGGCGGGTTGTTCGTACGGACCGCCCAGCCCTCGATGAAGGCGTGCGGCACGACGTACGGGCCGCAGGCGAACGACACCGCGGCCGCCAGCGACTCCGAGGACGCGTCCGCGTAGGCGCCGGCGTCGAGCAGGATCTGCGCCTCCACCTTCACCAGGCGGCCCTCCGCGTCCGCGTGGTGGCGGTAGCGCAGCAACGTCGGGTGGCGGTGGGCGTGGCCGAGGAAGGACTCCTCGCGCGTCGCCGTGAGCTTGACCGGGCAGCCCGTACGGAGGGCGAGGAGGCCCAGCGGGATCTGGAAGCCCGGGTCCTCACGGTCGCCCGTCGCCCCCGGGACACCGGTCACGACCACCTTGACCTGGTCGGGCGCCAGGCCGAAGCAGGCCGCCGCCAGGTCCCGGTCGGTGTGCGGGTCGGTGGAGGCCGTGTAGAGCTCGACCCCGCCGTCGGGGCGCGGCACGGCGAGGCCGGCCTCCGCGCCGATGGGGGCCGGGTCCTGCCGCCCGATCCGGTACAGGCCCTCGACCACGACCTCGCCGGTCGCGTCCGCGTTGCCGAACCGCAGCGGGATGTGCCGGATCAGGTTCCCGTCCGGGTGCAGCGCCTCGGCCGCGAACGCCTTCTCCGGGTCGGTGACCGGGTCCAGCACCTCGTACTCGACCGCGATCGCCGCCGCCGCGAGCCGCGCCGTGTCCGGGTGGTCCGCGGCCACGGCCGCGATCGCCTCACCGTGGTGGCGGACCAGGTCGGAGGCGAAGACCGGACGGTCGGCGACCGTCCTGCCGTACGTCGCCTCGCCCGGCACGTCCGCGTGCGTCACCACGGCCCGTACGCCCGGCAGGTCCGCCGCCGCGCTCGTGTCGATCGACACGATCCGGGCGTGCGGGTGCGGCGAGCGCAGGATCGCCGCCCACAGCAGGCCCTCGGCCCACAGGTCGGAGGCGTACGGGAAGGTGCCCTCGGCCTTCGCCCGCGCGTCGGCCGACGGCAGGGAGGTGCCCAGGCCGTGCGGGGCCGCCTCCTCCGGTTCGAGGTCGAGGGAGTCGACCACCGTGGGGTTGGGTGGCGCGGTGGTCGCGTCGCTGCTCACGCCATGCCTCCGTCGTGCGGGTGGGGAATCTGGTGCGGGATGCGCGCCTCTTCGGCCGCCGCGGCCGACGCCGCCGCCTGCGCGTCGCGCTCGGCGACGACCTCGCTCACGGCGTCGAGCACGCCCCGGTAGCCCGAGCACCGGCAGAGGTTGCCGCAGAGCGCCTGGCGGGTCTCCAGCTCGGTCGGAGCGTGGTTCCCCTCGAGGAGGTCGTGGACGGTCATGGCCATGCCCGGCACGCAGTAGCCGCACTGGACGGCCCCGCAGCGCGCCAGGGCCCGCTGCACGTCCGACGGTTCGCCGTCGGTGGCCAGGCCCTCGACCGTACGCACCTCACTGCCGGCCGCCGTCGCCGCCGGCACCAGGCAGGAGGCGACGAGCCGGCCGTCGACCTGCACGTTGCACGCCCCGCACTCGCCCTGCGAGCAGCCGTCCTTGGCACCCGCGAGGCCGAGCCGCTCCCTCAGGACGTAGAGCAGCGACTCGCCGATCCACGACTCCGTCACCGGACGGTCGGCGCCGTTCACACGCAAGGTGTACGAGATGTGCGGGTGCTCGTCGCTGTCCGCGCTGCTGCCCGTGGAGGCGGCCACAACCTCGGGGGCGTCGGCAACGGGCTCTTCCACGGCGGGAAGCGGCTCCTCGACCGGAAGCTCCTCCGCCGACGGCTCCTCGACCGGCTCTTCCGCAACCTCCGGCTCGTGCACCGCCCACGGCGCCGGAGCGCCGCCCGGCAGGGTCGCCGGGGCGCTGCTCGCGTACTGCGCCAGCATCGACGTCGTGTACTCGCCCGACTCCTCGGACGCGTCCGCGCCCTCGGTCACGACCGGAATCGTCCACTGACCGGTCGATGCGGAGCCGGAATCGGCCGGCCGCGCCTCGTCCGTGAAGTTCCACTGTCCCGTCGCGTGCGGGTCGGGCTCCCCCGCCTCCGGGAACGTCCACTCGGCCGTCGTCTGCGCGTCCGGCTGCTCGACGTGCTCCGCCGCCGCCGGCGTCTGCACCACCCACTGGCCCGTCGCCGCCGGGTCCGTCCCCGCGGCCGGGGTGAGCGGTGTCAGGGGCACGATCATCGGCGGTACGTAGCTGTGGCCCGGGGCCTCCAGCGGGACGCCGTCGAGCATGAACTCCGGGGGCAGGTGGACGAAGGCCGTGGCGTCGCCGTCGTACCCCTCGCTCTGCGGGATCGGCTCCCAGCCGCCCGCGTTCCCGTACCGGCCCGCGTTCGCGTGCCCGCCCGCGTTCTGGTTCTCGTTCGGTTCGTTGCTCACGACAGCGCCCTCCCCAGTGCCCGTCGAGCCAGCGCGGCGACCGTGCGCCGCAGGTGCAGTACGGCAGGTGGCAGCTGCTCATCGCCCGGCGGGTCCGGGATGCAGGCCGCCGCCACGTACTCGCCGAAGGCCGTCAGCGCCTCCGGGGCGAGGCCCCGGTCGCCGTCCCAGTCCACCAGCGAGGCGATCCAGTGCTCGGCCTCCAGCGGCCGCAGCGGCATCGGGGCGATCGCGCCGACGGCGCAGCGCACGCCGCGCCGCGCCGGGTCGAGGACCACGGCGACGGAGGCGGTGGCGCGGGCCGGGCCGGTGCGTCCGGTGGCCTTGAGGAAGACCTGCGGGGCGTGCAGGAGGGGTACGCGGACGAACGCGACCAGCTCGCCGGGGGCCAGCAGGTCGCGGCCCGCCAGCAGGTGGGAGATCGGGATCTCGCGCGTGCCGAGCGGGCCCATGACGACGAGGTCGGCCTCCAGGGCCGCCAGGACGGGCAGCGAGTCGCCCGTGGGCGCAGCCGTGACGACGTTGCCGCCGAGCGTGCCCGCGTTGCGGATCTGGGGCGGCCCGGCGGCGCGCGCGGCGGCCGCGAGGGCGGGGATCAGGGCGGCGAAGTCGGGGCGGCCCATCCGGGAGTGGGTGAGGCCCGCGCCGAGGAGGGCGTGGCCGTCCTGGTACTGCCAGCCGCGGATCTCGTTGATCCGGCCGAGGCCGACCAGGCCGGCCGGCCTGAGCTGCCCCTTGTTGACGGCGGCCATCAGGTCCGTGCCGCCCGCGACCGGTACGGCGGCGGGCATGGCGGTGAGCGCCGCCACGGCCTCGTCGAGCGAGGCCGGCAACGTCACGGACTGCGCCGTCTGTGGTGCGTGCGTGGTCAACCCGCTGCCCCTTCCCGGTGTCCCCGGCGGTCCCCGACTCGTCCCCGGCTGTCGCGCCTGTGTGGCCGTACCGTACGTGCTCACAGGCTGGACGTGGCAACTCTGGCACATCTTCCGAGCCGTCCGACGCGAGGGTCCGCGAAGGACGGTTCCGTCCAGGAAGCCCCACCGGAGACGGTAACTTCCGTTTTGCCGCTCTTGGGTGACGTGGGGACGCGAGGTGCCTCACACGTTCGGGGGCGCCCCCTCGATCGGCCTGCCAAGGACTCCGGGGCGCCGCTGCCACGGGAGGGGTCCGGCGGGCGGCCGGTAGTCGACGCCGAGGGCGTCCAGGCGCCGGTAGTGGGCGGTCATCCGGCGCTCGAACGCGGCGAAGTCCCGCTCGTCCGGCGCGGGCAGGGCGGACCAGGCGACCTCGGCGAAGGCGGCGAGGCGCGGGAAGGTCTGGTAGTCGACGCGGGAGCGGTTCTCCATGACCTCGGTCCACACGTTGGCCTGGGTGCCCAGGACGTGGGCGGCGGCCTCGGGGCTCAGGCCCGGCGGGACGGGCTCGAAGCGGTAGACGTCCTCCAGGGTCCGTACGTAACCGATGGGCATCGGCTCGTCCTCGCCCGGTGCCTGACGGTGGTCCAGATACACCTGCTGCTCGGGGCACATGACGACGTCGTGGCCGGCCTCCGCGGCGGTGACGCCGCCCGCGTACCCGCGCCAGGAGGAGACGGCGGCGCCGGGCGCCAGGCCGCCCTCCAGGATCTCGTCCCAGCCGATGAGGCGGCGGCCCCGGTCGGCGAGCCAGCGGTCGAAGTGGCGGATGAACCAGGACTGGAGCTCGTGCTCGTCGGCGAGGCCCAGCTCCTTGATGCGGGCCTGGGCCGTCGGGGACTCCTTCCACTGGTCCTTGGGGCACTCGTCGCCGCCGACGTGGACGAAGGTGGACGGGAAGAGGTCGAGGACCTCCTCGAAGACGCCCTCGTAGAAGCGCAGGGTGGTGTCGGTGGGGGCGAGGACGTTCGGGTTGACGCCCCAGGTGTCCCAGACGGTGAGCGCGCTCGTGTCGACGACGTCGGTGTTGCCGAGTTCGGGGTAGGCGGCGATCGCGGCCTGGGAGTGGCCCGGAATGTCGATCTCGGGGACGACGGTGATGTGCCGCTCGGCGGCGTACGCGACGATCTCGCGGATGTCGTCCTGGGTGTAGAACCCGCCGTGCGGCGTCTCGTTCCAGAGCGGCGAGGCCCGGTGCCCCCACTTCGTACGGGCCCGCCAGGCGCCGACCTCGGTGAGGCGCGGGTGGCGCTTGATCTCGACGCGCCAGCCCTGGTCGTCGGTGAGGTGGAAGTGGAAGACGTTCAGCTTGTGCGCGGCGATGAGGTCGAGCTGCCGCAGGACGTCGTCCTTGGGCATGAAGTACCGCGACACGTCGAGCATGAGCCCGCGCCAGTGGAACCGGGGCGCGTCGGTGACGACTTGGGCGGCCACGGCCGCGACGGTGCCGGGGCGCGGGGCCTTCCGGAAGGCGTCGGGGCCGAGGAGCTGACGCAGCGTCTGGGCGCCCCAGAAGACCCCGGCCGGGTCGCCGCCCGTGATCTCGGCGCCGTCCGCCGTCACGGTCAGCCGGTACGCCTCCGGGCCCAGCGTGCCGTCGACGCGCAGCCGGATGTCGTTGTGGCCTTCCTCGGGCGCGGGCGGCAGCGGCAGGCCGAACGCGGCACCGAGGGTGGCGCGCAGCCAGCGCTCCGTCGACTCGGTGCCGGGCGCCGCCGTGAGGGTCGTACGGGAATCCAGCACGAGGCTGCCACTGCCCGGGCCGCCCTCGACCTTCGAGGGCGCGGGGATGAGTTCCTTGTCGGCCATATCGGTCATGACGTCAGTCCTTCACCGCCCCGCCCAGTCCGGAGACCAGACGGCGCTGTACGAGTACGAAGAAGACGAGCACCGGGATCGTCATCACGGTCGATCCCGCCATGATGCCTCCCCAGTCGTTCTCGTCCGGCTTGAAGAAGACGAGCAGCGCCATCGGGAGGGTCGACTGCGAGGTGTCGCTGATGAGGAACGACTTCGCGAACAGGAAGTCGTTCCAGGTCGAGATGAACGAGAAGACGCTCGTCGCCACGAGACCAGGGAAGACCAGCGGGAAGAGGATCTGCCAGAGGAAGCGGGTGCGGCTCGCGCCGTCGATCGCGGCCTGCTCCTCCAGCGCCTCGGGCACCGCCTTGACGAAGCCTCGGAGCATCCAGATCGCGAACGGCAGCGAGAAGGCGATGTGCGGCAGGATCAGCGAGCCCAGGGTGTTGAGCTGACCGAAGTCCCGCATCAGGAAGAAGAGCGGGATGGTCAGCGCCTCGATCGGCACCATCTGGGCGACGAGGAACATGATCAGCAGCGTGGTCCGGAAGCGGAACCGGAACCGGGTGACCGCGGTCGCCGCGAGGAAGGCGATGAGCGCGGAGGCGAGGACCACCGCGCAGGCGACCGTCAGCGAGTTGAGGAAGTACCGGCCGAAGTCCTGCTGTTCGAAGACGCGCCGGAAGGAGTCGAGGGACGGGGAGAGGGTCCACGGCCGCGGCTCGGTCGACTGGATCTCGCCGGCGGGCTTGAAGGCCGAGAGGACCATCCAGTACAGCGGGAAGGCGACCACGGCGGCGACGAGGAGGGCGGTGGCCTCGGCGGCGAGCCGCCCGGGCCGCCTGGGCCGCCCTATGCGAAGGGTGCTCACAGTTCTTCTCCCTGACGGCGCAGCAGACGGAGGTACACCAGCGTCACCGCGAGCAGGATCAGCAGCATGACGACGCCGATCGCCGAGCCCAGGCTGTACTGGGAGGACGCGAAGGCCTTCTGGTACGCGTACACGTTGAGGACGAGGTTCTGGCCGGCGATGCCGCCGCCGTTCGTCATGACGTAGATCTGGGTGAAGACCTTGAAGTCCCAGATGATCGACTGGATCGTGACGACGACCAGGATCGGCCGGAGCATCGGCGCCGTCACCGAACGCCAGATCCGCCACTGCGAGGCGCCGTCGAGCGCCGCGGCCTCCAGGACCTCGCTCGGGATCGCCTTGATGCCCGCGTAGACGGTGACCATCACGAACGGGAACGAGCACCAGACGACCTCGAAGAGGACCAGGGCGAAGGCGCTGTAGCGCCCGTACGTCCAGGAGAAGTCGCCGAGCCCGAGCAGCCGGTTGACCGGGCCGAAGTCGGGGTCGAAGAGGAAGACCCAGACGGTGGAGCCGGTGACGGCGGGGGTGGCCCAGGCGCCGAGCGCGGCGAGCATGAGCGCGAGGCGGGGCAGGGCCCGTACGCGGGTCAGGAGCACCGCGAGCGCGCAGCCCACCGCGAGGGTGGTGACGACGCAGGCGGCGGCGAACAGGACCGTGGCGAGGAGGACCTGCCAGAACTGCGGGTCGGCGAAGAGGGTGGCGTAGTTGCCGAAGCCCCGGAAGGAGGTGGGCTCGCCGCCGCTGACCTGGGCCTGGGTGTACTCCAGGAAGGAGATGAGCCCGAGCTGGTAGATGGGGTAGAGCAGGAGCCCGCCGAGGACGACGAGGGCGGGGAGCAGATAGAGCCAGGGCGTCCAGCCGGACCCGCCCCGGGGGTGACGGGGGCGGCGGGGCGGGCGGGCGGCGGCCGCGCCCGTCCCCTCCCCCGCCCCGGCGGTCTTCGTGGTGGTCAGGGTCATGTCGGTCAGCCCGCGGCCGCGAACGCCGCGTCCATCTTCTTCGCGGCGTCGTCGGAGGCCGCCTTCACGTCCTTACGGCCGCTGACGATCTCCTGGAACATCGTCGGCAGCACCAGCGAGGCGTCGATCTGGCCCCAGCCGGGCGAGGCGGGCACGAACTTCGTACCGGCGCCGAGGGTGTCGATGAAGGGCTTCACGAAGGGCTGCTTCTCGGCGGCCTTCGTCCGGACGTCGGTGTAGGTCGGCAGGAAGCCCATCGCGTCGAAGAGCTTGCCCTGCGTCTCCTTGCCGGTGAGGGACTTCATCAGGTCGACGGCGAGGGTGCGGTGCGAACTGCTCTTCATCAGGCCGATGTTGTTGCCGCCCGCGAAGGCCGGGGCGATCGAGCCGGGGGTCAGGCCCGGCAGCGGGACGACGGCGTACTTGCCCTTGACGGCGCCGGCCTCGACGGCCGCGTGGCTGAAGTCGCCTCCGATGGCCATGGCGGCCTTGCCGGAGGCGAAGGCGGTGACGGTGGCGTTGCCGCCCATCTGGGCGCACTTGGCGGCCGGGCAGTTGTCGTCGCCGAAGAGGGAGGTGTAGGCGGTGATGCCGGTGCGGGCGGCCTCGCTGTTGATGGCGGAGGTGTACGACGCGCCGTTCCGGGTGGCGAGTTCGCCGCCGTTGGCCCAGATGAACGGCATGGCGCCGTAGGTGTAGGCGCCGCCGACGGCTATGCCGTACAGCTCGGGCTTGGCCTTGTGGACCTTCTTCGCGGTCGCGATCAGCTCGGCCTGGGTCTTGGGGGCGGAGAGGCCGAGGTCCTTGAAGACGTCGGTGCGGTAGTAGAGCGCGCGGACGCCGACGAAGAGGGGCGCGCCGTAGACCTTGCCGTCGACGGTGACGGAGGCCTTGGCGGTGGCGTCGGTGTCCTTGGCCTGGTCCCAGGCGCCGAACTCGGCGCTGATGTCGGCGAGTCCGCCGTCCTTCACGTAGCCGGCGGTGTCGGTGTTGCCGTACTCGATGAGGTCGGGCGCGGACTTCGGGTCGTTGAAGGCGGCCTTGACGCGCTGGGCGCGGGTCTCGACGGGGATGTACTCGACCTCCACCTTCGCGCCCTTGTTCCGCTGCTCGAAGGCGGCGACGGCGTCGTCGACGACCTTCTTCTTGGGCGCGTTGTCGACCTCCTGGAAGAGCCAGACGCGCAGGGTGCCGCTCTTCTCGTCGGTCGCGGCCTTGCCGTCGGAGGTCTGCGGGGCGCAGGCGGTGGCGGCGAGTCCGGCGAGGACGAGGGCGGTGACGGTGGCGGTGATGGGGGTCCCCCCTGCTCGAGCGAAGCCGAGAGCTTGGGGGAGGGCAGGAAGCTTCATGGCGGGTCCCCTCCGAGGGTGTTGCACCATACGCAACGGGCGTTTCGTTCTGCACAACACGCGTGAGGTTAGGGGCGGACCAACTCCCGGACAAGTGGTCTCAACCACTCTGTGACCGGCCGACGCACCCCGTGCAACGCACCGCCGCGGCGCGACCTCCGACGCCCGGACACGCGAACGGCCCCCGGCACACGCACCGAAGTGCGCGCACCGGGGGCCGTCCCGACGGCGAGACAGGTCCCGGGCGTCCCCAGGCGCCCCTGGGACCGTCTCCGAGGACCGTCCTACCTACTACTACTTCTTGTCCTTGCCGCCCTTGTCCTTGTCGCCACCACCGGCGCCCATGGATTCGTAGATCTCCTTGCACATGGGACAGACCGGGTACTTCTTGGGGTCACGCCCCGGAACCCAGACCTTCCCGCACAGCGCCACCACGGGAGTGCCGTCGAGGGCGCTCGCCATGATCTTGTCCTTCTGGACGTAGTGGGCGTAGCGCTCGTGGTCGCCGTCACCGTGGGACACCTGCGGCGTCGGCTCGACGAGGGTTCCCGTTCCTGCCCCGCGCTCGGGCTCGAGAGTGCTCATGGGAACCAAGGGTACTGAAGACCCGACGGGTCAGTTGAGCGAAGGGTCGTCCGGGTACGTCGCCACGATCGCGAGGTCGCTTCGCTGGCGGCGGAGGACCTCGCGCCAGAGGGATTCGGGGCGGGGGGAGGAGACGTCGCCGGGTTCGGACTCGACCACGTACCAGGCGCCGTCGCCCAGCTCCGTCTCCAGTTGGCCCGGGCCCCAGCCCGCGTAGCCGGCGAAGATCCGCAGGGAGCCGAGGGCCGGGCCGAGGAGTTCGGGCGGGGTCTCCAGGTCGACCAGGCCGATCGCGCCGAAGACCCGGCGCCAGCCCAGCGGGCCCTCGTCGCCGGGGATCACCGCCACGCCGAGCGCCGCGTCCAGAGAGACGGGCCCGCCCTGGAAGACCACGCCCGGCTCGCCCGCGAGGTCGGCCCACGGGGCGAGGATGTCGCCGACCGTTATGGGTGTCGGTCTGTTGAGGACCACGCCGAGGGAGCCCTCGTCGTCGTGGTCGAGGAGGAGCACCACCGCGCGGTCGAAGTTGGGGTCGGCCAGGGCGGGAGTGGCGACGAGCAGCCGTCCTGTGAGCGAGGACACCTCGGTCATGCGACACATGATCCCGCATCTTCCGGGTTCGCGGGGGCCGAAGGGCGGACTGTGGACAGACCGGCGAGCCTCGCAGTTCAGAGGGTCGCCGACGGCCTCGTACGGACACAAACGGACGGTGACGCTCCGCAAGATCGCGTGCGCGGAACGTGTTGTGCCGTATTCATTACATCTGTGAGGCCCCCTTGGGCTTCCAAGACGGGGGTACACGAGCCTTACCCTTTTCCCTGGCCCCTTGCCCGACCTCTCCGGAACGCGAGATTCATGACCGGCACAGACGATGTACTGCTTGTCCACGGCGGAACCCCGCTGGAGGGCGAGATCCGCGTCCGCGGCGCGAAGAACCTCGTGCCCAAGGCGATGGTCGCCGCCCTGCTCGGCAGCGGGCCGAGCCGGCTGCGCAATGTGCCCGACATCCGTGACGTCCGCGTGGTCCGCGGACTCCTCCAGCTGCACGGGGTGACGGTCCGCCCCGGCGAGGAGCCGGGCGAGCTGGTCCTCGACCCGACGCACGTCGAGTCCGCCAACGTGGCTGACATCGATGCCCACGCCGGTTCGTCGCGCATCCCGATCCTCTTCTGCGGCCCGCTGCTGCACCGCCTCGGCCACGCCTTCATCCCGGGCCTGGGCGGCTGCGACATCGGCGGCCGGCCGATCGACTTCCACTTCGACGTGCTGCGCCAGTTCGGCGCGACGATCGAGAAGCGGGACGACGGTCAGTACCTGGAGGCCCCGCAGCGGCTGCGCGGCACCAAGATCCGGCTGCCGTACCCGTCGGTCGGCTCGACCGAGCAGGTGCTGCTGACCGCCGTCCTGGCGGAGGGCGTCACCGAGCTCTCCAACGCGGCCGTGGAGCCCGAGATCGAGGACCTGATCTGCGTCCTGCAGAAGATGGGCGCGATCATCTCCGTGGACACCGACCGGACGATCCGGATCACCGGTGTGGACCGTCTCGACGGTTACAACCACCGCGCGCTCCCGGACCGCCTGGAGGCGGCGTCCTGGGCGTCGGCGGCGCTGGCGACCGAGGGCAACATCTACGTGCGCGGCGCGCAGCAGCGCTCGATGATGACGTTCCTCAACACCTACCGCAGGGTGGGTGGCGCCTTCGAGATCGACGACGAGGGCATCCGCTTCTGGCACCCGGGCGGCTCGCTCAACGCGATCGCCCTGGAGACGGACGTGCACCCCGGTTTCCAGACCGACTGGCAGCAGCCGCTGGTGGTGGCCCTGACGCAGGCCGCCGGCCTCTCCATCGTCCACGAGACGGTGTACGAGTCCCGGCTCGGCTTCACCTCGGCGCTGAACCAGATGGGCGCGCACATCCAGCTGTACCGCGAGTGCCTGGGCGGATCGGACTGCCGCTTCGGCCAGCGCAACTTCCTGCACTCGGCGGTCGTGTCGGGCCCGACGAAGCTCCAGGGCGCCGACCTGGTCATCCCGGACCTCCGCGGCGGCTTCTCGTACCTGATCGCGGCGCTGGCGGCCCAGGGCACGTCCCGGGTCCACGGCATCGACCTGATCAACCGCGGCTACGAGAACTTCATGGAGAAGCTCGTCGAGCTGGGCGCGAAGGTCGAGCTCCCGGGCAGCGCGCTCGTGTGATGCGGCACGAAGCGGGCTCCTCGCGCCCGACCGCTCCCTGCTGGGGGTCCGGGGGTTATCCCCCGGGTAGACACAGCATGGAGAAGCTCGTCGAGCTGGGCGCCAAGGTCGAGCTCCCGGGCAGCGCGCTCGTGTAGCGCGCGTACGACGGCAAACAGAAGGGCGGCCACCCCCCCGGGGGGGGGCCGGCGCGGGGTGGCGTGAGGGGCGGGGCCGGGGCCCTGGGGGGGGAGGTGGCC
>NZ_JBHXPI010000023.1:0-16469 GCF_042718575.1 Streptomyces sp. NPDC058579 | reverse complement strand
CTGGGCCCCCGCCCCCTGGAGGGGTGGCCGCCCTTCTGTCGCTTCAGGCCCGCTTCCAGGCCCTTGGCGGCTTACTTGCCCTTGGCGGCTTCCTTGAGCTTCGAGCCCGCGGAGACCTTCACGCTGTAGCCGGCCGGGATGTTGATCGGGTCGCCGGTCTGCGGGTTACGAGCGGTGCGAGCGGCACGGTGGGTGCGCTCGAAGGTCAGGAAGCCGGGGATGGTGACCTTCTCGTCGCCCTTGGCGACGATCTCGCCGACGGTCTCGGCGAGAGCGGCCAGCACGGCGTCGGCGTCCTTGCGGGTCACCTCGGCGCGGTCGGCCAGGGCGGCCACCAGCTCACTGCGGTTCATGTTTGTACTCCCGTGTTCTTCTTGCCTGTGAGGCGTGAGATCGATGCCGATGCTGCCAGGGCCCTCGGACAGTCCCCGGACCCGGGTCTGCTGACAGACCCTCGCGCCCGAATAGGCATCCTGCCCCCACCAGCGGCGGGAACGCCAATCCGGCACCCTCTGGGGTCACACGAAAAGCGCCACGGCCACTGGCATGGTGACGTTCCGTCCACTCCGCAGAAACTCTTTGGAGCCGAAGGGCCACCCTAAAGGCGGGTTTGGGGCACCGCGACCCGCGACGCGCCGTGCACGGGGGCGGACGTGGAGCGGGTCACGCCCCACGCCGCCCCTACGAGCCCGGTCAAAGCCCCGTCAGAGCCCCGTCAGAGCCCGTTCGTCCCGTTGTCGGCGCCCGCGCCCGCCGCCTTCGCCGCGGTGCGGACGGCGCCCGCCACCGCGCCCGCGACCTTGTCGTTGAAGACCGACGGGATGATGTAGTTCGGGTTCAGTTCGCCCTCGGTGACGACGTCGGCGAGCGCCGCGGCGGCCGCCAGCATCATCTCCGTGTTGACCGTGCGGGACTGGGCGTCGAGGAGACCGCGGAAGACACCCGGGAAGACCAGCACGTTGTTGATCTGGTTGGGGAAGTCCGAGCGGCCGGTGGCCACGACGGCCGCCGTCTGACGGGCGATCGCCGGGTCCACCTCGGGGTCCGGATTCGCGAGCGCGAACACGATCGCGTCGTCCGCCATCGCGGCGACGTCGTCCGCGCCGAGCACGTTCGGGGCCGAGACGCCGATGAAGACGTCCGCGCCGACGACGGCCTCCTTGAGGGTGCCGGTGACGCCCTCGGGGTTGGTGTTGTCGGCGATCCAGCGCAGCGGGGTGCCCGGGGCGGCCTCGACCAGGTCCTCGCGGCCCGCGTGCACGACGCCGTGGATGTCGGCGACGACGGCGTGCTTGACGCCCGCGGCGATGAGCAGCTTCAGGATGGCCGTACCGGCCGCGCCCGCGCCGGACATGACGACCCGTACGTCGCCGATGCCCTTGCCCACCACGCGCAGAGCGTTGGTGAGAGAGGCGAGGACGACGATCGCGGTGCCGTGCTGGTCGTCGTGGAAGACCGGGATGTCGAGGGCCTCGCGCAGCCGCGCCTCGATCTCGAAGCAGCGGGGCGCGGAGATGTCCTCCAGGTTGATGCCCGCGAAGCCGGGGGCGATCGCCTTGACGATCTCGACGATGGCGTCGGTGTCCTGGGTGTCCAGGCAGATCGGCCACGCGTCGATGCCGGCGAAGCGCTTGAAGAGGGCCGCCTTGCCCTCCATCACGGGCAGGGCGGCCATCGGGCCGATGTTGCCGAGGCCGAGGACGGCGGAGCCGTCCGTCACGACTGCGACGGAGTTGCGCTTGATGGTGAGGCGGCGGGCGTCCTCGGGGTTCTCTGCGATCGCCATGCACACGCGGGCCACGCCCGGGGTGTAGATCATGGAGAGGTCGTCACGGTTGCGGATGGGGTGCTTGGACGCCATCTCGATCTTGCCGCCGAGGTGCATCAGGAACGTACGGTCGGAGACCTTGCCGAGGGTGACGCCCTCGATGGTGCGCAGCTGCGCGACGATCTCGTCGGCGTGCGCGGTGGAGCTCGCGGCGATGGTGACGTCGATCCGGAGCTTCTCGTGGCCGGAGGCGGTCACGTCGAGGCCGGTGACGGAACCGCCGTGGGACTCCACCGCCGTGGTGAGCTGGGAGACCGCGGTTCCGCTGGCGGGAACCTCCAGCCGGACCGTCATCGAGTACGAGACGCTGGGCGCCGTTGCCATGGCCGACTTCCTCTGCTTTCCCTGAGCTTCGTTGCTACGCCGCCCCGGCTGATCGCCCGGCGGCGCCCTCCGATCGTCGCACCTACCCGCCGGTAGCAGGTAATGCGGTCATTTCGTTTTCGGAAAGTAGTTTCCACCATACGAGAACCTGCGGGGAAACAGAAGAGGTCCGCGATCACCCGGGGGTGACGCGGACCTCTTCTGTATGTACGTACAAGATGGCACCGACCCGCCATGCTCGCCTCGCGGCAAGTGGTCCCTCTAAGGGACGAAGGTTGGGCCCGGGGGCTTGGATCGAGCCGGTGCCATAGACAGGCTAACAAACCACTCTGGTAAGTGATTCCTGCGACGCAGGTTGACCTGAAATCAGTCCCGGAGCAGGTCGGGGACCCCCGCCTCGTCCGGTACGTCACGGGCGCCCGAGACCACCGTCAGCTGCTGGGTGGCGCGGGTCAGCGCCACGTACAGGACCCGCAGGCCGGCCGGGGACTCGTCCGCGATCTCCGCGGGCGAGACCACCACCGTGGCGTCGTACTCCAGGCCCTTGGCCTCCAGGGAGCCCAGCGCCACCACCCGGTCGCCGAGCTCGGCGAGCCAGCCGGCGGCCTGCCTGCGGCGGTTCATGGCGACCACGACGCCGACCGTCCCGTCCACCCGTTCGAGCAGCCGGCGGGCCTCCGCCCGTACGGTTTCGGCCAGATCGTCCTTGCCGGGCAGCGCCACGAAGCGGGGCTCCACGCCCGTCGATCGGACCGCGCGCGGCGACTCCTTGCCGGGCATGGCGAGGGCGAGCACCTTGGCGGCCAGTTCGGCGATCTCGGCGGGGTTGCGGTAGTTCACGGTCAGCTCGAAGCGGCGGCGCGGGCGGCTGCCGAGCGCCTCGTCGCGGGCCTCGGCGGCCTCGTCCGGGCTGGACCAGGAGGACTGCGCGGGGTCGCCGACGACCGTCCAGGTCGCGGTGCGGCCGCGCCGGCCGACCATCCGCCACTGCATGGGCGTCAGGTCCTGGGCCTCGTCGACGATGACGTGCGCGTACTCGGTGCGCTCCGCCGCGAGCCGCTCGGCCCGCTCGCGCTGCGTCTCCTCCCGTACGGGCATCAGCTCCTCCAGGCCCGTCAGCTGGTCCAGCGGGTCGTACTCCCGCCTCTTGCGGGGCCGCGCCGGGGAGCCGAGGAGGGTGTGCAGCTCGTCCAGGAGCGCCACGTCGTGCGCGGAGAGGCCCTCGCGGCGCAGCGAGCGGGCGAGCCTGCGGATCTCGCCCTGGTTGAGGACGCGCCGGGCCCAGCGGCCGAGGCGCTTCTCGTCGCCCATGGCGTCGAGGACCTGGCGCGGGGTCAGCTCGGGCCACCAGGCGTCGAGGAAGCCGAGGAAGGCGTCCTCGGTGGAGATGTCCTCGTCGAAGGAGGAGCGCAGCTCGGCGGCGAGCTCGGGGTCGCTGTGCCGCCCGGCCGCGCCGGACTTGGCGTACAGGGCGTCGAGCAGCAGCTTGCGGGCGCGCGGGCGCAGCAGGTTGACGGGCGCGGAGCCGCCGAGGACGTTGTGCCGGACGCGCTGGAGGTCGTCGGCCTCCAGCTCCAGGCGGCGCCCGAAGGCGACGACCCGGAGGCGGGTGGGCGTGCCGACGGGAGCGGCCGCCTCCTCGTCGTCCAGGGCGAGCTGGGCCTGCGGCACGGGGGCCGGGCTCTCCAGGGCCCCGCGGGCGGCCTTGCGGAGCACGGCGAGCATGCGGGAGGAGCCCTTGACGCGGGCGACTGCCGGTTCGTCGTACGTGGTGGCCTCCGCGCCGTCCACGAGCGAGCCGAGCGCGCGGATCGCGACCTGCCCCTCCTCGCCGAGCGAGGGCAGCACGCCCTCGGTGTACGAGACGAGCAGCGGCGTCGGGGAGACGATCAGGATGCCGCCCGCGTACCGGCGCCGGTCCTGGTAGAGCAGGTAGGCCGCGCGGTGCAGGGCGACCGCCGTCTTGCCGGTGCCGGGGCCGCCCTCGACGTACGTGACGGAGGCGGCGGGCGCGCGGATGACCAGGTCCTGCTCGGCCTGGATGGAGGAGACGATGTCGCGCATGGTGTGGCTGCGGGCCTGGCCGAGCGCGGCCATCAGGGCGCCGTCGCCGATCACCGGCAGCGCGCGCCCGTCGAGGGTCGCGGTCAGCTCCGGGCGCATCAGGTCGTCCTCGACGCCGAGGACCTTGCGGCCCTTGGAGCGGATGACCCGGCGCCGCACCACGCGGCCGGGGTCGACCGGCGTGGAGCGGTAGAACGGCGCGGCGGCCGGCGCCCGCCAGTCGATGACGAGCGGGGCGTAGTCGGAGTCCAGGACGCCGATCCGGCCGATGTGGAGGGTCTCGCCGATCTCGGCCGTGTTGTCGGGCCGTACGGCGTCCTCGGCGGGCTCCACGGACGTGTACGCGCCGTCGGGGCCCTTCTTGCCGTCCTTGCCGTACAGCAGGTCGATCCGGCCGAAGAGGAAGTCCTCGAACTCGTTGTTGAGCCGGTTGAGGTGCACACCGGCCCGGAACACCTGGGCGTCCCGCTCCGCGAGCGCGCCGGGGGTGCCGACCTGGCCGCGTTTGGCGGCGTCGTTCATCAGGAACTCCGCCTCGTGGATCTTCTCCTCGAGGCGGCGGTAGACCTTGTCCAGATGTTCCTGCTCGACACCGATCTCACGGTCGCGGACCGTATCGGTGGCGTCCATGGCGGCCATCGCCTCCACGGCTTCCTGCGCGGCCACTGAGGCCCCCTTCTGACGTGCACTGGGCAGCCGTCGAGCGTACGCCACAGGGGGGCAAAATGTCAGGCCTCGACCTCCACGAGGCGTTCGCCGTCGAAGGTCCGTACCTCGAAGTGGTCGATGTCGCCCCGGTCCATGGCCGCTCCGCCGTGCACGTACAGCGGGTTCTTGGCGGACTCCTGGGTGGCGCCGGGTATGCCGTACCCCCACTTCGGCACGGCCCAGGAGGTCACGATCTCCTCCTCGCCGGTCTTGGAGACGGCGACGAGCCGGCACTTCAGGGGGCCCTTGACGTTCTTGAGCTCCAGGACCGTGTGGGTGCCCCAGCCCTTCTTCTCCAGGCCGACGGTGGCGCTGACCTTGGTCGTCGGGTCGGTGGCCTGGAGCTTCTCCTCCATGTGGTTGAAGAAGGCGTCCTCGGCGGGGCTGGTCGGGTGCGGTTCGATCGCCACGTGGTCCGTCCCGCCGCCGGAGGTGGCGACGACGGCGACGGCGGGACCGCCGACGACCAGGATCGCGGCGGCCGCGACGAGGTAGAAGGAGCGGCGGCGCGAACGGGCGCGCTTGGCACCGACCTCGTCGATGAGCCGGTCGAGCAGCTCGGGCGCGGGAGCGACGGCGATCGGCTCGACGGGACCGCGGCGCGGGCGGGGCAGCGGCGGGCCGGGCACGACGGCGGGCGCCGGCGGCCGGGGCGCGAAGGCGTCGAAGACGTCCTCGGCGTACGGGTCGGGCCCCGGCGGGCGGGGAGCGCCCTGAGCGGCCCCCGAGTCCGCCAGCATGGCGAGCATCGGCTCCATCCCGGCGAACTCCTCCATGTGCGCGGCGCACACATCGCAGTCCACCAGGTGCGCCTCGAAGGCGGCGGCGTCGACGTCGTCCAGGATGCCCAGCACGTACGCGCCCGCCGCGTCGTGCGGCGGTGTCATGTCGTTGCTCATGCCGATACCCCCCTCTCCTCCAGCGCGAGCTTCATCGAACGAAGTGCGTAGAAAACCCGGGAACGCACGGTCCCTGCGGGTATGCCGAGAGTCTCGGCCGCCTCGTTGACCGTACGCCCCTTGAAGTAGGTCTCGACCAGTACTTCCCGGTGGGCGGGGGTCAGATCCTCGAGTGCGTCAGAGAGCGTCATCAGCCACAGAGCCTTGTCGATCTCGTCCTCCGCGGGCAGGACCTCGAGCGGTGACGGATCGACCTCCTGCGGCCGGGCCTGCCGGCTTCGGTGCCCGTCGATGACGATGCGCCGGGCAACCGTCACCAGCCAAGGTCGGACGGAGCCGGTCGCCCGGTTGAGCGCGCCGGCGTTCTTCCAGGCACGGATGAGCGTCTCCTGCACGACGTCCTCGGCACGCTGGCGGTCGCCGGCGACGAGACGGAGTACGTAGGCGAGCAGGGGACCGGCATGTTCGCGATAAAGAGCACGCATCAACTCCTCGTCGGGGACGTCGGGGCTGACCCGCGACGTCTCGCTGCGATGCCGGGCCCGATGCGGACGTTCATCGGCCACGGCCGCATCCTTGCGCACCTGAACCTCCCCGGTCGAGTCCTTCTTGTCGAGCAGGGGTACGGAGGGGGGTGCGGGTTCGACTCAACGGCGCGCGAACTTTTTTCCGGGGCTCCCCACCACCGCTCCGAGCACCCGTCACGCGGGCGTGTCGGCCCGCCGCGCTGCCCGATGCCGGGCAACGCGCTCACGGTTGCCGCAGGCCTCGCTGGAGCACCAGCGGCGGCGGCGACCGCGCGAGGTGTCGAGGTAGCAGCGGCGGCAGTCGTCGCTCTCGCAACGGCGAAGCAGGGCGCGGGCGGTGGGGTCGGTGAGCAGGTCGACGGCGTCCCGGGCGACGGCGGCGAGCAGGGCTCGGCAGTCGGGTTCGGCATCCAAGGCCCGTACGAGCCCGCCGGTTTCGGTGCGTACGGCGCGGGGCGCGGGCGGCGCGGAGGCGGCGGCGAGGACGTTGAGCCGCTCCAGGGCCCGGTCGGCGGCGCGCCGGCCGTCGAGCTGGGCGTGCGCCAGCTCACCGACGCAGTCGCGCAGTTCGCGGAAGCGCACGACCCAGACGACGTCGATCCCGCGGAGCGGGGTGGCTGCGGGGACGAGTCCGGCGGTCCGCAGGAAGTGGTCGAGCGCCCGGGGATCACGGAGCGGTTGGGCGGCCAGGTCCAGGCTGATCCGGCCGGAGTCGAACCGTACGGTCATGCCCCTGTCACCACCTCACGATCGGAAGCAGTCGTCCCGACCAGAGTGCCGAGCCGGGACGGGTCCGGCTACCCCTGTGGCGGGGACTCGTCGTGCAGGATCCGCTGGAAGAGGTGGTGATCCCGCCAGGTGCCGGACGTAGACG
The DNA here is from genome assembly GCF_042718575.1 of Streptomyces sp. NPDC058579. Lineage (NCBI taxonomy): Bacteria > Bacillati > Actinomycetota > Actinomycetes > Kitasatosporales > Streptomycetaceae > Streptomyces > Streptomyces sp. NPDC058579. The sequence continues at coordinate 9,245 of NZ_JBHXPI010000023.1, read as the reverse complement.
CCCGCGTATGGAACCTGGACGCGCGCCCATGGATCCTTTCGCCCGGGGCGACTTGACTGGGGGCCATGACGAACAACAGGGGCGGGAAGGTCGCCGGAGCGGTTCTGACGGCGGCGACGGTGGCGACGGGACTGGTCGCGGGGGTGTGGTTCGCGTACGTGTGCTCGGTGATGCCGGCACTGGGGCGCGCGGACGACCGGGTCTTCGTCGAGGTGATGCGGAGCGTCAACGACGTGATCCAGAACCCGGTCTTCTTCACACCGTTCTTCGGGGCGCTGATCCTGACGGCGGTGGCGGCATGGCAGCTGCGGGGAACCGCGGCGAAGGTCTGGGTGCTCGCGGCGCTGGTCCTCTACACGGCCGTGTTCGTCGTCACCTCGGCGGTGAACGTCCCGCTCAACGACGCCCTCGCGGCGGCCACCGACCCGGTACGGGCCCGTGCGGACTTCGAGTCCCCGTGGGTGGCCTGGAACCTCGTCCGGGCGGTCCTGACGACGGCGGGATTCGCCTGCCTGCTGCGAGCGCTGTCGGTACGGGGACGGTGAGGGGCGCCGCGCCCCTAGGGCCTCTCGTCGAGAGGCCCTACCCGTCGTACTTCGTGTCCGCCACCGGGTCCACGGCGAGCCGGTAGCCGCGCTTGACGACCGTCTGGATCAGCTTCGGGGTGCCGAGGGCCGTCCTGAGCCGGGCCATCGCCGTCTCCACCGCGTGCTCGTCCCGGCCCGCGCCGGGCAGGGCGCGGAGCAGGTCGGGGCGCGAGACCACCCAGCCGGGGCGCCGGGCCAGCGCCGCGAGCAGGGCCATCCCGGCCGGCGGGACCGGGCGCAGCAGGCCGTCGACGAGGACCCCGTGGCCGCGGATCTCGATCCGGTGACCGGCCACCGGCAGGCTGCGCGCCCGGGCCGGCAGTTCCTGGCAGAGCAGCTGGACCAGCGGGCCGAGCCGGTAGCGCTCGGGCTGGAGGGTCCCGATGCCGTGCGCCTGGAGCGGCAGCGCGGTCACCGGCCCCACGCACACGGCGAGGGCCGCGTGCCGCAACGCTTCGACGAGTTCGGGCAGCGCGCCCCGGTGCTCCGCCCGGGACAGCAGCGAGGCCGCGGCCGGCGCGCTGGTGAAGGTCACCGCGTCGAGCGCGCCCGCCAGGACCCCGTCCAGGAGCCGGTCGAGCGGGCCGATGTCCTCGGGCGGCATCCATCGGTAGACGGGGACGACGACGACCTCCGCGCCGCCCGCCGTCAGCGCCTCCACGAACCCCGGCAACGGCTCCCCGTGCAGCTGGAGCGCGATCCGCCGCCCCACCACCCCCTCGGCGAGCAGCCGGTCGAGGACCTCGGCCATGGACTCCGACGACGGCGACCACGACTCGGTGAGCCCCGCGGCCCGTACCGCGCCCTTCACCTTCGGGCCGCGGGCGAGCAGCTCCACGCCCCGTAGACAGTCGAGGAGTTCCTCGCCGTGCCCCCAGCCGTCGGCCGCCTCGACCCAGCCCCGGAAGCCGATCGCCGTCGTGGCGACGACGACGTCCGGGGCGTGGTCGATGAGTTCCTTGGTCGCGGCGAGCAGTTCCGTGTCGTCCGCGAGCGGCACGATCCGCAGCGCCGGGCCGTGCGTCACGGCCGCGCCCCGGCGGCGCAGCAGCGCGCCGAGTTCGTCCGCGCGCCGTGCCGCGGTGACTCCCACGGTGAACCCCGCGAGGGGCCCCTGCTCTTGCTCGTCCATGAGAGCCGAGCCTGACGGCGAACCGTGACGGACGCGGTTCACCTGGATTTCCTGCCCGTTACGGCCCACTGGAGGCTCACACCTCGGCGTAACCGGGCTGCCGGGCCTTCTCCCTGGCACCGTCGCCACCCTCGACGCCCTCGGCCGTGTCCGGTACGACCGCCGGCCGGCGAAGGTATACCGCCCAGGTCACGACCATGCAGGCCGCGTAGAAGAGCAGGAAGGCGACGAACGCGGCGGTGCCGGTGCCCGAGGTCTGGAAGGACTGCCGGAAGGCCAGGTTGATGCCGAGCCCGCCGAGCGCGCCCACCGCCCCGATCAGCCCCATGGCGGCCCCGGAGAGCCTGCGGCCGTACGCCTCCGCCGCCTCGCCCGACAGACCCCGGCGGTGCCCCTGCGCGAGGAAGATCGCGGGGATCATCTTGTACGTGGAGCCGTTGCCGAGGCCGCTGAGGACGAAGAGCCCGATGAAGCCGACGAGGAAGACGGTGAGGGACTCGACGACCGAGGCGTAGACCACGACCCCGGTCGACGCGGCCATCGCGGCGAACGTCCACAGCGTGATGCGGGCGCCGCCGTGCCGGTCGGCGAGGGAGCCGCCGACGGGCCGGATCAGCGAGCCGAGGAGCGGGCCGATGAAGGTGAGCGAGGCGGCCTGGAGCGGGGTGCGCCCGAACTGGGTCTGCAGGACGAGCCCGAAGGCGAAGCTGTAGCCGATGAAGGAGCCGAAGGTGCCGATGTAGAGGAAGGCCATGATCCAGGTGTGGCCGGCCCGTACGGCCTCCTTCGCTGCGCCGGTGTCGTTCTTCACCGGGGCGAGGTTGTCCATGAAGAGCGCCGCGCACAGGGCGGCGACGACGATCAGCGGGATGTAGACGCCGAGGACGATCCGCGGGTGCAGCGCGCCGGCGGTGCCGATGACGAGCAGGCCGACGAGCTGGACGACGGGGACGCCGATGTTCCCGCCGCCCGCGTTGAGCCCGAGCGCCCAGCCCTTCTTGCGGAGCGGGAAGAAGGCGTTGATGTTGGTCATGGAGGAGGCGAAGTTGCCGCCGCCGACCCCGGTGAGCGCGGCGACCAGCAGGAACGTGCCGTACGAGGTGCCCGGCTCCATCACCGCGTAGGCGACGCCCGTCGGCAGGAGGAGCAGCAGCGCGCTGACGATCGTCCAGTTCCGGCCGCCGAAGCGGGCGACGGCGAAGGTGTACGGGACGCGGATCAGCGCCCCGACGAAGGTCGCGGTCGCGATCAGGAAGAACTTGCCCGCCGGGTCGATCCCGTACTGCGGCCCCATGAAGAGGACCATCACGGACCACAGGCTCCAGATGGAGAACCCGATGTGCTCGGAGAGCACGGAGAAGACCAGATTGCGCCGGGCGATCCGTTCTCCCTTTTCCCGCCAGAAGGTCTCGTCCTCCGGCTCCCAGCGTTCGATCCACCGGCCGCCCATCACGTACCTCCACGGTGTCGGGTCCCGAGCGTCCAGATGCTCTGGACCTCTGTGCGCTGACGCTAGGCAACCCGCGTTTCGGGGCCGGTGGCGTGAAGTGACGGGTACGGAACCTAGCTCTCACCGGACCCGCACAACCGCTGTGAGCCTCCGGGCATGACAAAGGCCCGGCGGTCGTCGTGACGACTGCCGGGCCCGTGCCCACATGGGATGAGTGGAGATGGCGGGAATCGAACCCGCGTCCAACGGTGCGGAATCAGGGCTTCTCCGTGTGCAGTCCGCTTCGATTTTCTCGGCCCCGGAGATCACGCGGACAAGTCTCCGACGGGCTCAGTCACTGTTTGATTTCCTTCCAGGCCCCGTGACCGGGCCTAGAAGTTTAGATCCCTGAATGATGCCAGGATCCGGGTCGGGATCACCCCCGGGCTGACACTTCGCAAGTCGCTACTTAGGCAGCGAGGGCGAAGGAATCGCGCTTGGTGTTGGCGATTATAGGTTGCGACATATGGTTTACGAGATCATTGCCGCTTCCTCGACACGCTTCCCCTGCTTCGACATCCGCTGTCGAAACCGATCATCCCCATGTTGATTTTTCAATGCGCGCACCCGCTGTGAGGTGCGTGACCCATCGTACGTGACGAACGCGTACGGTTGCCAGCGACTTAACGGAGCCCTACGACGCGAGCTTGGCCGCCCGCTGGCGCCGCTTGGCCGCCGCGATCGCCCGGCTCGTCTCGCGGGTGTCCTGCTTCTCTCGCAGCGTCTGCCGCTTGTCGTACTCCTTCTTGCCCTTCGCGAGCGCGATCTCGACCTTGACCCGGCCGTTGAGGAAGTACAGGGCGAGGGGCACGATCGTGTGGCCCGTCTCCTGGGACTTCGACTCCAGCTTGTCGATCTCGGCGCGGTGCAGCAGCAGCTTGCGCTTCCGCTTCGCCGAGTGGTTGGTCCAGCTGCCCTGGGAGTACTCCGGTACGTGGATGTTGTGCAGCCACGCCTCGCCGCGGTCGATCTGGACGAAGCCGTCGACCAGCGACGCCCGGCCCATCCGGAGCGACTTCACCTCGGTGCCCATGAGCACCACACCGCACTCGTAGGTGTCGATGATGTGGTAGTCGTGGCGCGCCTTCTTGTTCTGCGCGATGATCTTGCGCTCAGGAGCCTTCTCAGGGTCCTTCTTCTTGGCAGGCTTGCCCTGCACGTTCACGAGTCCCTTTGCCATAGTGCGGCCATTTTCGCACTACGAGCCCCCTCCGAGGCCACTCAATACTGTTCTCGCCCGCTCCTCGGCCCGCTCGCCCTTGCTGTCGCCGACCACCAGGTCCGGGGTGATGCCGAGGCCGTCGACGCCGTGACCCGCCGGAGTGCGGTAGTGGCCGACGGTCAGCTCGGCGACGGAGCCGTCGGGCAGCGTGCTCGGCATCTGCACCGCGCCCTTGCCGAAGGTGCGCGAGCCGACGGTGACGGCCCGGCCGCGGTCCTTGAGGGCGCCGGTGAGCAGCTCGGCGGCGCTCATCGTGCCGCCGTCGACCAGCGCCACGACGGGCCGGGCGGTGTCGCCGCCGCTCTGCGCGTACAGCGCGCGCTGCTCGCCGTCGATGTCGTACGTGGCGACCAGACCGCCGTCGAGGAAGGCGGAGGCGGCCACGGTGGCCTCGGCGACCAGGCCGCCGGCGTTGCCCCGCAGGTCCAGGAGGACCCCGGCGCCGGCCGGGGCGGCCCGTACCGCCTCCCGTACCCGCTCGCCCACGCCCTTGGTGAAGGCGGCCACCTTGATCAGCACCGCGCCGTCGTCGAGGCGCCGCACGGTGACGTCGTCGTTGGCGAGCCGGGCCCGGGTCAGGGTCTCGGTCCAGGCGGCGCGGCCGCGCTCGACGCCGAGGGCGACGGTGGAACCGGCCCGGCCTGCGCCGTCGCCGCGCAGCAGGGCGACGACCTCGGAGACGGAGAGCCCGGCCAGGGAACGCCCGTCGACGGTGACGAGCCGGTCGCCGGCGCGCAGCCCGGCCTTGGCGGCGGGTCCGCCGGCCTGGACGCGGGAGATCTCGATCCGGTCCGCGCCCGCCTTGCGCGCGGAGAGCCCGACACCGGTGTACGAGCCGTCGAGGGCCTGCTCGAACTCCTCGAACTCCGCCTTGCCGTACACCGCGCCCCAGCGGTCGCCGCTGCGGCTGACGAACTCCTGGGCGGCCTGCTTGCCGGACTTCCCGTCGGCCATCGCCTCGGCGGCGGCGCGGGAGAGGTCGGCGGGATCGACGGTGTCCCGGTCCCTGGCGGGCGCCGCCTGCGGGGCGCGCTTCAGGGCGGTGGGCTCCTGCCGCGGCAGGGCTCCGGTGGCCGCGGCCGTCGCGAGGACCCCGGCGAAGACCAGCGTCAGGGCGGCCCCGCGCAGGACTCCGCGGGGCCGCGGACTGGGGTCGGGGCCGGTAGGCATGGCGCTCACTCTAGGACAAAGCAATGGCGCCGTACGGTGGTTGACCGTACGGCGCCAAGGGTGTCTGAGGGGTCCTTGTCACACCTTCAGGTACTTGCGCAGCGCCACGAAGGCCGCAAGGGCCGGCATCAGCAGGCCGATCGCGATGACGAGCGGCAGCTTGGCCAGGACGGCGTCCCAGCCGATGAAGTTGACGAGCTGCATCTTGTCGGCGAGGGCGATGCCGTGGTCGATGAGGAAGTACCGGCCGACCAGGAGCATGACGCAGGCGACGGCGCCGCCAAGGAGTCCGGCGAAGGCGGCCTCCATGATGAACGGCATCTGGATGTAGAAGCTGGAGGCGCCGACCAGCCGCATGATGCCGGTCTCGCGCCGTCGGCTGAAGGCGGAGACGCGCACCGTGTTGACGATCAGCATCAGTGCGATGACCAGCATCAGCCCCATGATGCCGAGGGCGGCGATGTTCATGCCGTTCATCAGGTCGAAGAGGTTCTGCAGGATGTTGCGCTGGTCCTGCACGGACTCCACGCCGTCCCGGCCGGCGAAGGCGGTGGCGACGACCTTGTACTTCTCCGGGTCGTCCAGCTTGACCCGGAACGACTCCTGCATCTGGTCGGGCGTGATGACCGAGGCGATGGCGGTGTCGCTGTACTGCTCCTTGTAGTGCTTGTAGGCCTCGTCGGTCGTCTCGTGGTGGACGGACTCGACGATGTCCATCTTCTTCAGATCGGCCTGGATCTGCTCCTTCTGCTGCGCGGTCACCGCGCCCTTGGCGCACTTGGTGGAGGCGGCCGCGTCGTTCTTGTTGCAGAGGAAGATGGAGACGTTGACCTTGTCGTACCAGTAGTCCTTCATCGTGCTGACCTGCTCGCGCATGAGCAGCGCACCGCCGAAGAGGGCGAGCGAGAGGGCCACGGAGACGATGACGGCGAAGGTCATCGTGAGATTGCGGCGAAGGCCGACGCCGATCTCGGAGAGCACGAACTGAGCGCGCATGGTGATCTATCCCCTACCTGCTCAGTGCTGGTATCCGTAGACGCCGCGCGCCTGGTCGCGGACGAGGCGGCCCTTTTCGAGCTCGATGACGCGCTTGCGCATCTGGTCGACGATGTTCTGGTCGTGGGTCGCCATGACGACGGTGGTCCCTGTCCTGTTGATGCGGTCGAGCAGCTTCATGATGCCGACGGAGGTCTGCGGGTCGAGGTTGCCGGTGGGCTCGTCCGCGATCAGCAGCATGGGCCGGTTCACGAAGGCCCGGGCGATGGCGACGCGCTGCTGCTCACCACCGGAGAGCTCGCCGGGCATCCGGTCCTCCTTGCCGCCGAGGCCGACGAGGTCGAGGACCTGGGGCACGGCCTTGCGGATCTCGCCGCGCGGCTTGCCGATGACCTCCTGGGCGAAGGCGACGTTCTCGGCGACGGTCTTGTTGGGCAGCAGCCGGAAGTCCTGGAAGACGGTCCCGAGCTGGCGCCGCATCTGGGGCACCTTCCAATTGGAGAGCCGGGCGAGGTCCTTGCCGAGGACGTGCACCTGGCCGTGGCTGCAGCGCTCCTCGCGCAGGATCAGCCGGAGAAAAGTCGACTTTCCGGAGCCGGAGGAACCGACGAGGAAGACGAACTCCCCCTTCTCGATCTCCAGGGATACATCCCGGAGCGCGGGGCGGTTCTGCTTCGGATAGGACTTGGAGACGTTGTCGAATCGGATCACGGATGCACCACGGTCGGCCGGGAGTAGGTGTGCGCGACCTTACGCGACCGGGGATGGCCCGCGCAGTCGCGGTCCCGGCTTGCGTGCTTTATCCTTTTCGCCCTTCAGGGCGGAAGCGATGCGATCCGGGTGTAATCCGACGGGGCGCGCCGAAACGCGTCGGAGCTGGCACAGTGGTAGGGGGAACGCTCGGGTGCCACCGGGCGTTGTCGTTGTTGTGAAACCCGTGTGGACCGCTGTGCGGGAGGAGGAGAGCGCATGACGTATGACCGACTGGTGTGCGCCAACTGCGCGGCCCCCGTCGCGGAGGGTCGCTGCCCCGTCTGCCGCGCGAACCGAGAGCGGCTGGACCCGTCGACGGGCCTGACTCCGGCGATGGTACTGGCCCTGGTGATCGCCCTGCTGGCGACGCTGGCCCTGCTGGCGGCACTGCAGGCGGCGTAGACCCCGCACGCGAGCCAGAACGTGAGAGAGGGCCGGGGGCGTACCCCCGGCCCTCTCGTACGCGCTCGTGGCGCTTACACGCCTAGACGCTCATGCGCTTGTGCGCGACCGCTCGTCTTTCAGACGGCGGCGCGGCCACCGCCGACCAGACGCGGCAGCATCCGGAAGCCGATGCCACCGGCGATCATGGTCGCGGCGCCGATGATCAGGAACGAGGTCTCGGCGGCGCCGGTCTCAGCCAGCTCCTCCTTGGCCTTGCCCTGCTCGACGGGCTGCGAGCCGGCGTTGTCGGTGTCGGGGTTGTTGCTCACGCACTCGGCCCCGTCGAGGTCGACGGTGCAGGTGCCGGTGCCACCGTTGGTGGAGGAACCACCGTTGTCGCCGTTACCGCCGTTGTTGCCCTGACCCTCGTTCTGACCACCGTCGTCGCCCTGACCCTGGCTGGTGCCGGTCGAGGTACCGGTGGACGTACCGGTCGAGGTACCGGTGGACGTGCCCGCCGAGGTACCGGTCGACGTACCCGTCGAAGTACCCGTGGACGTGCCCGCCGACGTACCGGTCGACGTACCCGTCGAAGTACCCGTGGACGTGCCCGCCGACGTACCCGTCGAAGTACCCGTGGACGTACCCGCCGACGTACCGGTCGAGGTACCGGTGGACGTACCCGTCGAGGTACCGGTCGACGTACCCGTCGAGGTACCGGTGGACGTACCGGTCGACGTACCCGTCGAAGTACCCGTGGACGTGCCCGTCGAAGTACCGGTCGACGTACCCGTGGACGTGCCGGTCGAGGTACCGGTGGAAGTACCCGTCGACGTGCCCTCCGAGGTGCCCTCGGACGTACCCTCAGAAGTGCCCTCCGAGGTGCCCTCAGAAGTACCTTCCGAGGTGCCCTCAGAAGTACCTTCCGAGGTGCCCTCGGACGTACCCTCGATGGTGCCGACGGAGGTGTTGCCGCCGTCGTCGCCTGCGGTGATGTTGACCCCGGCGTCAACGCCCTGGTTGGTCACGGTGACGTCGGCCTCGATGCCACCGACGGCCTGAGCGGCGCCCGCGACAGTGAGCGACGCGCCGGCCGCGATTACCGCACCGGCAGCTATCCGCGCAACGCGGACCCGCGTCTTCTTGGTCATCTGGCTGCTACCCCCAGTAGCTCAATCTCGTCTGTAGAGCTGCGCTCGGGGCTCCGGACACCGGGGGCGCCACACTCACTGGCCCCACCCCCGTGTACACGCGCCCCAGAGATACGCATGCAACGTGCCACCCTTCCGAGTTTCCGCATACGCGTCAAGGTCGTTGCGCGTGCGATGCCCGAAAGATCACCAGTTGCCCGCCATGCGGGGATGCAACTGTGACGTAAACGTGGAACTACCGCCGCCCCAAGGCCAGTTCCCATGTCGACAAAGCGTCAGGAACACCAAATTCCCCCTTGCGCCCGCGAATCGAGACGCGCGCACGAAACGGCACCGGGCCCTCGCGTGCGTACGCGAGGGC
>NZ_JBHXPI010000022.1:0-116404 GCF_042718575.1 Streptomyces sp. NPDC058579 | reverse complement strand
ACCGCCGCGGCATTCCCCCGTCCCGGCCGCGGGTCCCTAATCCACAGAGCCCCGTGGGCCCTCGCAGCAACGGCGAGGGGCCACGGGGTTTCGTGCGGGGCGGGCCGGGCGGCCCGGGGGCCGACGGGGAGGCCCCGGGTGGCCCGGGGCCCGACGCGGAAGCCCCCCGGGCGGGCCGCGATTCGCGTGCCGCGCGCCGAGGGGCCGAGTGCCGCGGCTCAGGAGGCGCGGCGGGTGGTGATCCCCGGTGTGCCCTCGCCGTTGACGGCGAGGACGAGGTCGCTGCGCCGCTTGATCCCGAGCTTCCGGTAGACCCGGGTGAGGTGCTGCTCGACGGTGCTGACGGTGACGAAGAGCTTGGCCGCGATCTGGCGGTTGCTGTGGCCGCGGACGGCTAGGGCGACCACCCGCATCTCCGCGTCGCTCAACACCCCGACCAGCGTCTCGCCGCTCGTTCCCGCGGCGGCGAGCTCCTGAGGTCTTCGTGCCGCTTCCGGCGGTGTCCGGGCCGGTAGCGGTACGCCGGACTGCTCGGCGAGCTGGCGGGCCCGGCGCAGCGCCATCCGGCCCTTGCTGTACTGCCCGGTGTCGAGGTGGCACCGGCTCAGCGCGCTGAAGGTGTACGCGAGTTCCAGCGGGTTGCCGCACTTCTGCGCGGCCTCCAGGGCCTGCCCCAGGAGCTTCATCCGCTCCTGCGGCGGCGAGGTCGCCGCGAGCGTCCGCAGGGTCAGGGAACGCGCCTCGTGGTGCCCGGGGCCCACCAGGACCGACTGCTCGGTGGCCAGTTCCCGGGCGCGCGCGATCTCGCCGCGGGCCAGATGGGCCCGCGCCGCGTCGGTGCGCCAGGGCAGCAGGGCCGGGACGTCCATCTGCCAGCGGGTGGCCAGTTCGCCCACGGCGGCGAAGTCTTCCAGAGCCGCCTGCGACTGGCCGCTCGCGAGCAGCGCGTTGCCGCGGGCACGGAGGTAACAGACCCCGAGCAGGGTCTGGAAGATGCCCTCGGGCACCACCACCTGGAGCTGGGCAAGCGCCCGTTCGGGCGAGCCCAGGACGGTGTACGCCTCCAGGGTGACCGTCAGGGGCAGCCCGATGTGGACGCCCCAGCTCGCGGCCGGCGTGTCGGCGAGCGCCCGCTCGGCCAGCCGCGCGGCCTCGGCCGGGTCGCCCCGGTGCAGGGCCAGCTTCGCCCGCAGACTCTCGAAGAGCGCCCGCCAGACAGGAGCCGACTGGCTCCGGGCCGCCGCGGCGAGCGAGTCGATCCACTGCTCGGCCGCGTCGTAGGACCCGTTGAAGATCAGCGTGCTGACCGCCAGGACGAGGGGGATCAGCGTGTCGTCGTCCAACTGGTGGCTGACCAGGGCCTGTTCCGCGCAGAGGGCGGAGAGCGGCCCGGGGCCGTCCCGCAGCACCCGCTCCAGCTCGACCAGCGTCTGGCCCCGGGTCGCGGCCGGCGGGACGTGCGACCGGCCGGCCGCCGCCGCGCTGTCGCCCTCCTCCGGTGTGGCCGGATACAGCAGGGCGAGGGTGGTCCTGCACCTGCGCAGGGTGGCCGACGCCTCCGCGTCCTGACGAAGCAGGGCGTGCCGCTCCATCTGCTCCAGGAGCTCAAGAGCCGTGTTCGGGCTGCCGAACCAGAGCAGCGCGTCCACGGGCGCCGACACATGACGCCCTGTCAACAGGCCGCAGCGGGCCGCCTCTAGGAGGGACGGCAGCCGACGGGCGGCGGTCCGTGGATCGGAGCGCCACTCGGTGCGGAAGAGCATCGCCGTCGTGGCCGTGAAGTGTTCCTTGCTGCGGTCGTACCGGTAGGCGACGGAGAGGCAGTCGGTCGCGAGCGTGGTGTCGCCCGTCGACAGGCCCTCCTGCGCGGCCTCGAGCAGCACGGCCGCGGCGCAGTCGTTGTCGATCTGGCTCGCGGCGACCAGGTGGTGGGCGACCGCGGTCACCGGAGCGCCGTTCTTGAAGAGCAGCGTCCCGATCCGGGTGTGCAGCTCGGCGCGCGCCTCGGGGGTCATGTCGTGCAGCACGGCGGTGCGCGCGTCGGGGTGGCGCCAGGCGCCGTCCGTCAGCAGACCCGTCTCCTCCAGCGTGCTGAGCGCCAGGTTCAGGGACTGCGGGTGGGTGCCCGGGAGCTGGACGAGGAGCGGGACGTACCGCGGGTCGTGCAGGACGGCCATGATCCGCGCGATCGTCCGTACCGAGGTGGCGCAGCGGTAGAGGCAGCCGAGGACGGCCTGTTCGAAGAGGGAGCCGGCGGAAAGCACCGGGGCGGCGGGCCACTCCGTCGCCGCCGCGATGGTGTCCTCGACCAGGCCGCGGACGAGGAACGGGTTGCCGCCGGTGGCGGCGAGGCACTCCGTGTCGAGGGCCTGGGCCGCGCCCGTCCCGAGGCGCGACGCGAGCAGCTCGCGCACCCCGCCGAGGGAGAGGGGAGGAAGCCGCACGCGGTGGCAGACCGGCTCCGGCGGAAGCTCCGCGCGTAGCAGGGTGCTGGAACGGCGGGGGGAGGGGAGTTCGTTGAGGACGAGGAGGAGCGGCGTCGCGCGCAGCCGGCGGGTGAGGGAGGACAGGCACAGCAGGGACGGGGTGTCCGCGTACTCGACGTCGTCGACGCTGATGAGCAGCGGCCTCTCCACGTACTTGACGAGGTCGTGCAGGGCCGTGCCCATCTGGTGGAAGAGGCGCGGCGGGATGGCGACGGAGTCCTGCGTGTTGGCGGCGTCGGCCCCCAGGGCCCGGTCGAGCAGATGGGCCACGTGACCGGCCGCGGCGGGCGGCAGTTCCACGCCACGGAACAGCTGGGCGAGGACGCCGAAGGGCACGTACCGCTCCATGCGGGAGGCGGTCGCGGAGAGGTGCACCGCGCCCGCGAGCCGGGCGTCTTCGGCGAGGGCGGCGAGGAGTTCGGTCTTGCCGTGCCCGGCCGCCCCGCTCACGACGGCGATCCTGCTGTTTCCTCCCATGGCTTCCCCGAGGAGGCGCCGCATGTCCGATAACTGTTCCTCACGCTCGCATATGAGGTGGGGATGGGGCGGGGGAGTGAGCTCGTCCAGAACGACCGACGCTGTTCTTGGAGGCATTCTTTCGACTCCGCTTCGTATTCAGCTGTATCGGAGAAGGGGTGCGCCAGACGTGTCGTACGGATCTTCCGCTGGCGAGCTCTGCCCAGTAAAACCCGGTCTCCCCAGCACGGCAACCAACGCCCACGGCGGAGGTAGAGGCTCCGATTGGCCGCTGAATACAAGGGAGTCCATCGTGCCTGGCGGATCACGGCCACCGGGCCGGAATATCGAGCGGCGGGGAGGATTCCGTGAGACGCGTCACATTCGCCCGTGGCGGCCTGTCGGGGCGTCCACCGGGGTGGGTTCGCCTAGTGGAGGTGCGGAGATCGGCCACGAGGTGCCGGTGATTTGGTTCATGGCTATACGATCCCGCTGGATGGCGCCGCGCCCACCGCATTTTTTCGGCCGGAAATCAGACTTTAACGTTGCCGTCCGGAGTGGGCCGAACTTCCCGACAAACCACCCCATGCGGCCGGACCGGGCGATCTTCCCGCCGAAGCCCGGGCGGATCACGCCCCTTGACGCGCGGCACCCTCTCGTGCCGGAAAAAGGGGCACGTGCCCCGCGCCGCCGCTAATCGGCCCGGTGGCCTGAAGTCGCCCCCTGGCGGGTCGGGTTCCGTGCGCGCCGTCGAATGCCGCAACTCCCCCAGCGTCGTACAAGAGCGGACCGAGTGGCTCCGGTACCGGCCGACACCTCCCGAGGACTTCTACCCCTCGTTCATGTTTTCTCCGTCTCTGCTTCACCGGTCCGTGTAGCCACCAGCGCCCAGCGCCGTGATTGTCATGCGCGCAGCTATGAACGCGTAGTCGATTGTCGGCCACGCGTGGGGTCAGGGCGAAGGGGGCGGGTGCGGTGTCTCGGCCACGGTTTCTGTTTGTCTCATGGGTGGACGTCGAAAGACGTCAGGCACCGCACGAGTGGACGCCCGGCGATGTCGGCGCGGAGGCCGTGAGCTGGCGGCTCGTCGGGGCCAACAACCACGAACTCGGGCGCGGACCCGACCTCCACGGCGGGCACACCGCCTGCTGCGCGGCCGTCCGGCGGCTGCGCGACGGGCTCGACCGCGCGGTCCCCCTCGTCTCCATGGCCGCCACCACCGGCCTCTGGAGCTGGCAACTCGCGCTGGACGAGCGGTGCGTCGCCGTCGCCGCCCGTACCTTCAGGCGCCAGCGCGAGTGCCGCCACAGCCTTCAGCTCTTCCTCACCGCCGCCGCCGAGGGCCAGCTCGCGGCCGGCGTCACCTACACACGACGACTGCGCGGGCTGCGGCTGCCCGACGCCGTCCGGGGGACCGCCTCGTGAGCACCACCGTCACCCCCGCCGTCGCCCCGGACACGGACGCCCCGCGCCCCCGGTCCAAGGCCGGCGACCCCGCCGACCGGGTCTTCCGCGGCGGCGCGCGCGGCGCCGGAGCCCTCGTCCTGGTCACCATGACCCTGGTGGGCGTCTTCCTGAGCGTCCGCGCCGCCGAGGCCCTCGGCGACGCCGGCTGGTCGTTCGTGACCACCTCGGCCTGGGAGCCCGACTCCCACCGCTTCGGCATCGCGGCCGTCCTGCCCGGCACCGTGCTCATCGGCACCACCGCGATCACCTTCGCCCTGCCGCTCGCGCTCGGCACCGCGCTCTACATCACCGAGTACGCGCCCCGCCGGCTGCGCCGGACCCTGGTCAGCCTCGTCGACCTGATGGCCGCCGTGCCCAGCGTGGTCTACGGCCTGTGGGGGTTCTTCTTCCTCCAGCCCCACATCACCGGGCTCGCCCGGTGGATCTCCACGTACTTCGGCTGGATCCCGATCTTCGCCGTGGACGGCGCCGACCCGCGCGACCCGCTCGCGCCCGCCACCGTCTACACCTCCTCCACCTTCATCGCCGGGATCGTCGTCGCCCTGATGGTCACCCCGATCGCCTGCTCGGTGATGCGCGAGGCGTTCGCGCAGGCCCCGCCCGGCGAGCGCGAGGGCGCCTTCGCGCTCGGCGCGAGCCAGTGGGGGGTCATCCGTACCGTCGTCCTCCCCTTCGGCAAGGGCGGCATCATCGGCGGGACCATGCTCGGGCTCGGCCGGGCGCTCGGCGAGACCATCGCCGTCGTCATGATCATCTCGCCGGTCTTCTTCTTCCAGCCGCACATCCTGGAGAACGGCGCCAACTCCGTCTCCGCGCTGATCGCCCTGCGCTACGGAGCGGCCAGCCCGCTCGGGATGTCCGCGCTCATGGCGGCCGGCCTCTCGCTCTTCCTGATGACCCTCGTCGTCAACTTCATCGCGTCCTCCGTGGTCGCGCGCAGCCGGTCCGGAACGGGAGCCGACGCATGACCCTGACCACTCCCGCGCCCACCGCCGAACCCGAGGCGACCGGCACGGTCACGCCCGACGTCGTCCCGCACGGCCCCGGCGCGCCCGCCGAGACCCGCCGGGTCACCTCCGCCCTGCACGCCCGGGACGTCTTCGCCCTGATCGGCTCGGGCGCCGCCGCCGTCGCGCTGACCGCCGTGGTCTTCGACCGGGTGCTGCCCTGGAACGCCCCGCTCGGCTTCACCGTCGTCACCTACCTCGCCTTCATGGCGCTGTACGCCGTCCTCGTCTCCCTCGACGAGAACGGCGCGACCGTCCGCGCCCGGCTCGCGCAGACCCTGGTGCACGCCCTCGCGGGGCTGCTGCTCGCGGCGCTGCTCTTCATCGTCGGCTACGCGCTGTGGCGCGGGTACGAGGCGCTCGGCCACCTCAACTTCTTCACCGAGGACATGTCCGGCACCGGACCGCTCCAACCGATCACCGACGGCGGCATGGTGCACGCCATCGTCGGCACGCTCCAGCAGATCGGCATCTCGCTGCTGATCACCGTGCCGCTGGGGCTCGCCTGCGCGGTCTTCCTCAACGAAGTGCCCGGCCGGTACGCCCGGTTCGTCCGCACCATCGTGGAGGCGATGACGGCCCTGCCGTCGATCGTGGCCGGTCTGTTCATCTACGCCACCGCGATCCTCGCCCTCGGCCTGGACAAGTCCGGGTTCGCCGCCTCGCTCGCGCTCTCGGTGATGATGCTGCCGATCATCATCCGGGCCGCCGACGTGGTCATCCGGCTCGTGCCCGGTTCGCTTCGGGAGGCCTCGTACGCGCTGGGCGCCGGGCAGTGGCGCACCGTGTGGACGGTGGTCCTGCCCACCGCCCGCTCGGGCCTGACCACCGCCGTCATCCTCGGCACGGCGCGCGGCATCGGCGAGACCTCCCCGGTCCTGCTCACCTCGGGCGCAGCTACAGGCCTCAACCTCAACCCCTTCGACGGGCCGCAGACCTCGCTGCCGCTGGCCACGTTCACCCTGGTCGCCTCGCCCGAGAAGACCATGATCATCCGAGGCTTCGGCTGCGCGGCGCTCCTGATGGCTCTGGTCCTGCTGCTCTTCCTGGCCGCCCGCGTCATCGGCGGCCGCGGCCCCGGCCAGCTCAGCCGCCGCCAGCAGCGCCGCCGGGTCGCCGCCTCGCAGAAGGACGTGGCACGCATGGGCTCCCGCCCGCCGGCGCCCGCCGCCGTCGCGCTGCCCCGGCAGTCCCCACCGCCCCGGCAGTCCCCACCGCCCCCGCAGTCCCCACCGCCCCCGCAGTCCCCGCCACCACCGGCCGGCTGACCGCTCGCCGCCCACTCGTTCGACCCGCCACCCCCGATCAGGAGACCCTCGATGTCCGGACGTCCACCGGCATTCCCCGCGCGCGTGCTGCGACGCAGCCTGGCCGTGCTCGTCACCGCCCTCGCGCTCGTGGTGCCCGGCGCGCCGCCCGCCGCCGCCGAGAGCTACGTACCGGTCTCCGGCGCGGGCTCCACCTGGAGCCAGAACGCCCTCGACCAGTGGCGGGCCAACGTCAAGCAGTACGGCATGACGGTCAACTACAACGGCACCGGCTCCTCCGACGGGCGCAACCAGTTCCGCAACGGCACCGTCGACTTCGCCGTCTCCGAGATCCCGTACGGCATCAACGACTCGGGCGTCGCCGACCCGCCGCCCTCGCGGAAGTTCAGCTACATGCCGATCGTCGCGGGCGGCACGGCCTTCATGTACAACCTGAAGATCGGCAACCGCCGGGTGACCAACCTCCGGCTCTCCGGCGAGAACGTCGCCAAGATCTTCACCGGCACCGTCACGATGTGGAACGACCCGGCGATCAAGGCCGACAACCCGGGCCTCGCCGCCGCCCTGCCGGCCCGCCGGATCGTCCCCGTGGTCCGCTCCGACGGCTCGGGCACGACGGCCCAGCTGACCACCTGGCTGAGCAAGAAGCACCCCGGCCTGTGGGACGCGTACTGCGGCAAGGCGGGCCGCCGCACCCCCTGCGGCCCCACCTCCAACTACCCCGTCATCGGCGGCAAGGGCTTCGTCGGCCAGTCCGGCTCCAACGGCGTCTCCGGGTACGTCGCCCAGGACGGCAACCAGGGCACGATCACCTACGTCGAGTACTCGTACGCGGTCTCGACCACCGGCTTCCCGGTGGCCAAGATCCTCAACGAGAAGGGCTACTACACCGAGCCCACCGCCCAGAACGTGGCGGTCTCGCTCACCAAGGCGGGCATCAACGCCGACCTCACCCAGCGCCTCGACGGGGTCTACAACAGCACCGACCCGCGCACGTACCCGCTCTCCAGCTACAGCTACATGATCGTCCCGACCGCCCTGGAGTCGAACTTCAACCCGCAGAAGGGCAAGTCCCTCGGCGCGTTCGCGTACTACTTCCTCTGCCAGGGACAGCAGTCGGTGGACCGGCTCGGCTACTCGCCGCTGCCCATCAACCTGGTCCAGGCGGGCCTGACGCAGGTCCGCCGCATCCCCGGCGTCGCCGCCGAGACCATCGACATCAAGAAGTGCAAGAACCCGACGTTCTCCAGCGACGGCACCAACACCCTCGCCAAGTCCGCGCCGTACCCGCCCGCCTGTGACCTCAAGGGCGCCACGCAGTGCGACACCGGCACCGGCGGCAACAAGACCCCCACCAAGACCGGGGGTTCCTCGGGCGGCGGCTCGGGCGGTTCCGGCGGCGCCAACGGCGGTACGACCGGCGGCGGTTCCGGCGGGACGGCCTCCGGAGGAGGCGCGACCGGGGGAGCCACCGGCGGTGCGACCGGCGGCACGACGGCCGGTACGGCGGCCGCGGGCGGAGCCGCCACCGGCGGCGGTACGGGCGCGGCCACGGGCGGCGCGCTCGACCCCGACACCGGCCAGCCGATCGCGGCCGGCGACGCGGGCGGCTCCGGCGGGGGCGGCGACCTGTACGGCGTGCCGGTGACCACGGCCGCAGGCCTGGGCGGCGGGCTCCAGACCGCGCTGATGGTCCTGGGGGCCGTGCTCTTCTTCGGCATCACCGTGGGCCCGCCGCTGCTGCACCGGCGCCTGGCCGCCCGCCGCGCGGGGGAGGGGTCCCGATGATCCGTACCCGTACGCGTACTTCTGTACGTACCGGCTCCCGGTCCCGGCTGCGGCACCTCCTGGGCACCCTCTGCCTCGCCCTGGTCCCCGTCGTCGCCACCGTCGGCACCGGCCTCGACCCGGCCGCGCCGCCCGCGTACGCCGCCACCGGCGACGACTCGCGGACGACCGTGTCCGGCAAGGGCGAGTTCGCCGACCTGAAGATCACCGTCAGCCAGACCCGCAACCTCGTCAACCAGGTCGTCAAGGTCACCTGGACCGGTGGCGCGCCCACCGTCTCCGACACCGCGTACGCCGCCAACTACCTCCAGATCATGCAGTGCTGGGGCGACGAGCGCGGACCCGGCACCGACCAGTGCCAGTTCGGCGGCTCCTCCGCGCTCGGCGCGGGCGCGGGCAACCAGGCCGCAGGCGCCTACACCAACAGCCGGCAGCTGAACTACGGCGCGAACCTGAAGGACTCCGAGAACCAGCCGCTGCCCCCGCCGAGCCCCAGCGGCATCTCCTACGCGCCGTTCCGCTCGGTCACAGGCGACGAGGTCAGCCCCGGCAACTGGAACGAGTTCTTCGACGTCAACAGCACCAACGAGATCCCGTACGCCCGCACCAACCCGCGCGGCGAGGGCGAGGTCTACTTCGAGGCGCAGACCGGCGTCGAGGCCCCCGGCCTCGGCTGCGGCGACGCGACCGAGACGCAAGGGTCGGTCACCGGCCGGGGCTGCTGGCTGGTGATCGTGCCGCGCGGCACGAGCGAGGTCGACGGCACGGCGTACACCGCCCAGTCCAGCGGCCAGCTGCAGTCCTCGCCGCTCTCCCCGGCGAACTGGAAGCACCGCATCACCGTCCCGCTCGGCTTCGAGCCGATCGGCAGCCACTGCCCGATCGGCGCCGAGGAACGCGGCACGCTCGGCAGCGAGATGGCCGCGGAGGCCGTCACCCGCTGGCAGCCCGCACTCTGCCGGACCGGCGCCAAGGCCATCTACGGCTACGCCCAGGTCCCCGACGAGACCGCGCGCGTCAAGCTGCTCTCGGGCAAGCCAGGACTGGTCTTCGTCGGCCGCGCCGCCGAGATCACCACCCCGCGCGAGGTCCACCGCGCCCCTGTCTACGCCCCGGTCGCGGTCTCCGGCATCACCATCGGCTACTTCATCGAGAGCCAGGCGTCCTTCCGCGCCCCCGACGCGGTCAAGCAGCGCAACGGCACGCGGATGGCGAGCCTCCGGCTGACCCCGCGCCTGGTCGCCAAGCTGCTCACCGAGTCCTACCGCGACGGCGTCTCCCGCTTCGCCGAGAGCGTCGCGAAGAACCCCGAGAACCTCGGCCGCGACCCGGAGTTCATCCGCCTCAACCCGGAGTACGCCGACCTGGACTTCGGCGGCAAGCTCGGCGACGCCCTCGTCCCGCAGCCGCTCGCCGACACCACCCGGCAGCTGTGGGCGTGGGTGGTCCAGGACCCGGCCGCCGCCGAGTTCCTGAAGGGGACCCCCGACAACCAGGGCACCCACGGGAACCCGGGGAACGCCGGAACGACGGTCAACCCGCACTACAAGAACCTGGCGACGCCGCTCGACACCTTCCCCAAGAGCGACCCGTACTGCCAGCCCTTCGACGACCGGCCCGACTTCCCGCTCTGCATCCAGGACAAGAAGCCGTACGCCACCGACATGCACTCCGCCGCGCGCGCGGCCGGGCGCGGCGACACCCTGGCCCGTACCTCCTGGGACCCCACCGCCACCCCGCCCGCGTACAAGAAGGACCCGCCGCAGCCGGCCGGTCAGCGCGCCGTGCTCGCGGTGACCGACACCGCGACCGCCGAGCGCTACGGCCTGCTGCGCGCCGAACTCCTCAACGCGGCGGGCCGGTTCACCGCCCCCGACACCGCGTCCCTGACCGCCGCCGTGGGCGCCCGCAAGACCAGCCTCGACGGGGTGACCCTGCCGGACCCGGGCTCCAGGAACCCGGCCGCCTACCCGCTCACCGTCGTCACCTACGCCGCCACCGTGCCCGCCGACCTGACGGCCGCCGAGGGCCGCGACTACGGCACCCTGCTGACCTACGCGGCCGGCGCGGGCCAGAAACCGGGCGTCGCCTCCGGCACCCTCCCGCACGGCTACGCGCCGCTGCCCGAGGCCCTGCGCGCGCAGACCCGCAAGGCCGCCCACCAGGTCACGACGCAGGCGGGTAAAAACCCTTCGACGACGACCACGACCACGACCACGCCCCCGCCGGGCGCGGGCGACGGCGGCACGTCAGGCGACACCGGTGCGGGCGGCTCCACCGGTACGAGCGGCGGTTCGGGCGGCGGGGACGGTACGGGGTCCGGCGGCGCGGCCGCGGGCGGTACGCAGTCCACCACGAGCCCGAGCACGGGCCCCAGCCAGGCCGCCGCGCCGCCGGCCACCGGGAAGCCCGCCCCGGGAACGCCCGCCGCGCTCGGCGAGCCGACCCCCGGCTGGGCCGTCGGCTTCGTCCGGAACGCGCTGCTCATCTGTCTGATCGTCGGCGCCCTCGCGGCCCTCGCGGGCCCGCTGCTGCCGAGGTACCTGCCGCGTCTGATGGCGGCCGCACGCACTCAATTGAGGAGGTGATGCCCGAAAGCGTCTGATTCGTCCGCGCCAACGGAAGTCCTGCACACGCGCCCCGGGCACCACCCGGAGCGCAGCCTAGCTGAGGAGAACCCCCAGTGAACAAGAAGAAGACCGGCCTCGCGCTCGCCGCGGCGGCGCTCGCGGCGGTCACCGTCGGCAGTGGCCTCGCCTCCGCCGACCCGGCCGGCCCCCCGCAGCACCGCGTGCTCTCCGGTGTCGGCTCCGACACCACCCAGGACGTCATGAACGGCCTGGCCGACGTGGTCACGGTGAACGGCCAGAAGGTCATCGGTTCGTACGACGCCACGGGCTCCGCGAACATCACCACCAAGAACCCGGCGACGAACCCGAACTGCACCATCCCGCGCCCCAACGGCTCCGGTGCCGGTCGTTCCGCGCTCCTGACCTCGCTCCAGGCCGTCAACGGCTGCCTCGACTTCGCCCGCTCCTCCTCGCTGAGCCTGGGCGCGGCCAACCCGGGTCTGACGTACGTGCCGTTCGCGATCGACGGCGTCTCCTACGCCATCACGCCCGGCTCGTCGATCCCGCGCAAGCTGACGCTGACGGACCTCAAGGCCATCTACCACTGCGACCCCGCCTACGTGGGCGCCGGGCCGAACTTCGACATGACGGTCTACCTGCCGCAGGCCGGTTCCGGCACGCGCTCCTTCTGGCAGTCGCAGATGGGCATCACCGAGGCCGACGTGGTCGCGGGCGTCTACCCCTGCATCAAGGACAAGAAGGGCACCGCCCCGGTCCAGGAGCACGACGGCCGCGTCCTCGACGACAAGTCGATCGTGCCGTTCTCCATCGCGCAATACCAGTCGCAGTCCTCGCAGACCATCGCGGACCTGCGCGGCCGGGCCATCCTCGGCACCGTCGACGGCCTGTCGCCGACGGTCCTGAACAGCGGTTTCGGCGTGAAGCGCGACGTCTACAACGTCATCCCGACCAGCAAGGTCGGCACCTCGCCGTGGAGCGACGTCTTCGTCGGCCCGAACTCCGGCATCTGCAAGCAGCCCGCCGTGATCAACACGTACGGCTTCGCGACCAACCCGAACTGTGGCGACACCACCAAGCAGACCCCCTGATCAGGAGCCTGACGTGCTGAAGAACAGAATCTCCCGGGCCCTGGCCCTCGGTGTCGCCGCCGTCACCACCGCCTTCGCGGCGGGCCTGGCGACCGCGGGCGCGGCGTACGCCGCCCCGATCGGCACCCTCGACATCGCCCCCGCCACCGGCGCGGACACCAGCGGCATCGCGTTCACCACCTCGGGCGCCTGCCCGGCGGGCGCCACCAACGTCCTGGTGAAGGTGGACGGTTCGGGCTTCCCGGCCGGCGGCCTGAACGTGGTCGGCAACTCGCCGATCACCACCTACCCCACGGCGGGCAACGGCGGCATGGTCATCCCGCTGACGTCCACCATGCGCGACTACGCCTCCCAGGCGGGCTTCACCACCCTCCAGGGCAAGTACGACTTCACCGTCATCTGCCGGACCGCGTTCAACGGCACCAGCCTCGGTGACTTCACCGGCGCCATCTGGTTCACGTCCAACACGACGTACCAGGCCAACGACCCGGCCGTGAAGACGGACACCAGCACCTCGCTCGCGGTCACCCCGGCAGGACCGGCGCAGGTCGGCACCGCCGTCACGCTGACCGCCACGGTCACCCCGTCCGGCGCCCCCGGCACCGTGCAGTTCAAGGACGGCTCCGCCGACCTCGGCACCCCGGTCACCGTGACCGGCGGCGTCGCGGCGCTGACCACGAGCAACCTCACCGCCGGTACGCACGCGCTGACGGCCGTGTTCACGCCGTCCAACGCCTCGTACAACGGCTCCACCTCGACGGCCGTCTCCTACGTGGTGACGCCGGCCGCGGCCACGCAGACCACCACGGCCCTCGCGGTCTCCCCGGCGGCGAGCACCCCGCAGTACAGCCCGGTCACCCTCACCGGCACGGTCTCCCCGGCCGGCGCGGCGGGCTCGATCAGGTTCACCGACACCGTCGGTGGCACCACCACCCCGCTCGGCACGGTCCCGGTCGTGGGCGGCACCGCCGTCCTGACCACCTCCAGCCTGCCGGCCGGACCGCACTCCTTCACCGCCGTCTTCGTCCCGGCCGACCCGGCCCGGTACACCGGCTCGGACTCCGCCGCGATCCCGTACACGATCGGCGCGTTCGCCGGCGTGACCGCCTCGGAGACCATCACCACCACCGTCAACGCCGGCGCGCTCGTCATCAGCGTCGACAACCCGCAGGTCACCCTGCCCTCGCCGGTCCTGAACAACGACGGTGACCTGCTCACCACCGCCGGTGCCCTCAGCCCGGTGACGCTGACCGACACCCGCGCCGGCAACCCCGGTTGGACCGTCAGCGGCCAGGTCGCCGACTTCTCCGACGGCGCCACGCACACCATCAACGGCCAGAACCTCGGCTGGTCCCCGAAGGTCGTCGACAAGGCGCCCGCGCAGACCGTCACCGCCGGCTCCACCGTCCCGGCCGCGTCCGGCGCGGCCCCCGGCGACACGGGCACGGCCGGCCTGAAGGCCGCCCGCACCCTCGCCAACGGCACCGGCCTCGGCACCGCGCACATCGGCGCCGACCTGGCCCTGAACGTCCCGACGTCCACGACGGCCGGCACGTACACCGCCACGCTCACCCTCACCGCCATCTGATCCAGGCGTGAGTTCCGGGGCGGAGCCGCGCCGCGCACGGCCGCACAACCCGAACCACCCGCCGCGCGCCCGGGGTTCCGCCCCGCCCCTGACCTCTGGAGAACCCGTCATGACCGCTCACCGCCACCTCCGGCCGGCCGGCGCCCTCGGCCTGTTGCTGTTCCTCGTCCTCGCACTGCTGCCGGCCGGTCCGGCCGCCGCCGCCGAAGGCCCCAAGGAGAAGAAGGCCGTCTTCGGCGTCCAGCCCGCCGGGCCCAAGAAGCCCGACCAGCGGCCCCACTTCTCGTACGGGGTCACCGGTGGCGCCGCCGTCCGCGACCAGATCGCGCTCTGGAACTACGGCTCCGAGCCGCTGACCCTCGCCGTCTACGCGAGCGACGCCGTCAACACCGTCGACGGCGGCTTCGACCTGCTCGCCGCCGACAAGAAGCCGACGGACACCGGCAGTTGGATCAAGCTGGCGACGAACAAGGTGACGGTGAAGCCCAAGAGCCACGTCATCGTCCCCTTCACCCTCACCGTGCCGGCCAAGGTCACCCCCGGCGACCACACCGGAGGCATCGTCGCCTCGCTCTCCGGCACCGGCAAGGACGCCAAGGGCAACCAGGTGCGGCTCGACCAGCGCGTCGGCGCCCGCGTCTACCTCCGGGTGGCCGGTGCCATCAAGCCCGAGCTCACCGTGGAGAACGTCCGCGCCGAGTACCACGGCACCCTCAACCCCTTCGGTACGGGCTCGGCCACGGTGACGTACACCGTCCGCAACAGCGGCAACGTCCGGCTCGGCGCCCGCCAGGCCGTCCGCGTCAACGGCGTCTTCGGCTCCTCGGTCACCGCCAAGGGCGTCCGCGACCTCGGCGAGCTGCTTCCCGGCAACGCCCTGACGGTCACCGCGGAGGCCGAAGGCGTGGCGCCGCTCGTGCACGCCTCGGCCGTCGTCTCCGTACAGCCCGTCGCGACCCGAGAGGGCGTCGACCCCCGGCTGCCCTCGCTGACCCGCACGGTCTCGGTCTGGGCGGTGCCCTGGACGCTGCTCGCCCTGCTGCTGCTCCTCGTCGCGGGCTTCCTGTGGCGGCGCCGCCGTCGGCGTACGGACCGGCGCGTGGACGTGGCAGATGCGGTACGCGCCCGGAAGAGCACCTCCGAGACCCCCGACACCCCCGACAAGGAGCTCATCGTGCAGTTCACCCGCCTCCTCACCCGGCGTACCGCGGCCGGTGCGGCCGCCGCCGCGGCGGTGGTCCTCGCCGGTGTCGGCGTCCTCACGGTGCCGACGGCCTCGGCCGCCCCGCTGGGCACGGCGAAGGTCAACCCGGCCACGGGCACCGACGACACCAGCATCGACCTGACCACCTCGGCCGCCTGCCCGGCGCCCGCCACCAACGTCCTGGTGAAGGTGGCCGGCAAGGGCTTCCCGGCCGAGGGCAAGAACGTGGTCGGCAACTCGCCGCTCACCACCTACCCCAAGGACCCCAACGGCGCGGGCTTCATCGTGCCGCTGACCATGACGATGCGGGACTACGCCAACGAGGCCGGGTTCACCACCCTGGAGGGGCGGTACGACCTGACGATCGTGTGCCGCAAGGCGTTCGGGTCGGAGACCTTCGGCGAGTTCACGGGGTCCCTCTGGTTCACCTCCAACACGGTCTACCAGGACACCGACCCGGGCGGCACGAACCCCACGGGCACCCCGTCCGGTACGCCGTCGGGCACGCCCTCCGGGACCCCGTCCGGCACTCCGTCGACCACGGGGACGCCCACCCCGACCGACACCGGCTCGCCCTCGCCGACCGAGACGGAGACCGGCGGTGACACGGTCGGCGTCTCCACGAGCATCCCGCCGAGCACGGCGGCGCCGACGACCACCGAGCCCGCGTCCTCCGGCGGTTCGTCCGCGAACGGCGGCTCGGGCGGCGGCGACGGCGGTGGCGGCCTCGCCGACACCGGCACCGACCCCGTCGTACTCGGTCTGCTCAGCGCCCTCCTCGTGGTCACCGGCGCCCTCGCCGTCCGGTGGGCCCGCAGGCGCGGACTGATCACCTTCGGCAGCAACTGACGTAACGACCGACGAGACAACCGACGTACGGAGCACACGCCATGACAGCCACCTCCACCGTGGTGGACGTGCGTCCCGCCCCCGCCGGGCCGGAGAAGCCGAGCGCTTCCCCGGCCCGGGCCGGGCACGCCCCCCGCACCAGCCCGCTGTGGGCCGTCGGCGGCGCCCTGGCCATCCTCGGCGCGCTGCTCCTCGGCTTCGTCGCCGAGGTCGGCCCGCTCGGCCACCTCCGGCACGAGCGGGACCGCCGCGTCGGCTACGCCGAGGTCCGCGGCTCGCTCGCCAACGCCACCACGCCCATCGGCGCGACCACCGAACCGGGCACGCCCATGGCGCTCCTGACGATCCCCCAGCTCGGCCTGAAGGAGGTCGTCCGCGAGGGCACCTCGTCGGAGGTGCTGGCCTCCGGCCCCGGCCACCGGCGCGACACCGTGCTGCCCGGCCAGGCCGGCAACAGCATCCTCATGGGCCGCAAGGCGGGGTACGGGGGTCCGTTCCGGCACCTCGCCGGGCTCCAGCCGGGCGAGACCTTCAAGGTCACCACCGGTCAGGGCGACCACACCTACCGGGTCAGCGGCGTCCGGCGCGAGGGCGACCCGCAGCCGCCCGCCCTGCAGCCCGGGACCGGCCGGCTCACACTGATGACCGCCACCGGCGACGCGTACCGGCCGACCGGGGTCGTCCAGGTCGACGCCGACCTGATCTCGGCGCCCCAGCCGGGCGTGGCCCCCGCCTTCCGCTTCGGCCGGGTCCCCGCCGACGAACTCCCGCTCGCCGGGCAGCCCTCGTCGTGGCTCCCGCTCATCCTCTGGTCGCAGGCCCTGCTGCTCGCCGCCGCCGCCCTGGTCTGGGCGCGCTCCCGCGTGCCGCGCGCGCACGTCTGGCTGGTCGGCTTCCCCGTCCTGGTCGCGCTCGCCCTCGCGGCGGGCGACGAGGCGGCGCTCCTCCTTCCCAACCTCCTGTAAGGACAGTCGTGGCCTCCCACCTGGACGCACGTTCCATCTCCGCCTGGTTCGGTACCCACAAGGTCCTCAACCGCGTCTCCCTGACCATGCCCGCGGGCCGGGTCACCGCGCTCATCGGCCCCTCGGGCTGCGGCAAGTCGACGTTCCTGCGCATCCTGAACCGGATGCACGAGCTGATCCCCGGCGCCGAACTCGCCGGCGAGGTGCTCCTGGACGGCGACGACATCTACGGGCGCGGCCGCCGGCTCACCGAGGCCCGGCACCGGATCGGCATGGTCTTCCAGAAGCCGAACCCGTTCCCCGCGATGTCGGTGTACGACAACGTCACCGCCGGTCTGAAGCTGACCGGCACCCGGGTCGCGGCGGCCGACCGGGACGACCTGGTCGAGGAGTGCCTGACCAAGGCCGGCCTGTGGAAGGAGGTCCGCGACCGGCTGCGGCAGCCCGGCGGCGCGCTCTCCGGCGGCCAGCAGCAGCGGCTGTGCATCGCCCGCTCGCTGGCGGTCCGGCCGCGCATCCTGCTGATGGACGAGCCGTGCTCGGCGCTCGACCCGACCTCGACGCGCCGCGTCGAGGAGACCATCCGCGACCTCGCGGACGAGGTCACGATCGTCATCGTCACGCACAACATGCAGCAGGCGGCCCGCGTCTCCGACCAGTGCGCCTTCTTCCTGGCCGAGCAGTCCACCCCCGGCATGATCGTCGAGCACGGGCCGACGGAGGCCATGTTCGGCAGCCCCCGCGACCCGCGCACGGCGGACTACGTGGAGGGCCGCTTCGGCTGAGGGCACAGGGGCACAGGGGCACAGGAACAGGCCGAGGGCCCGTACGCGTCGGGGGACGCGTACGGGCCCTCGGCCGTACGGGGAGCGGTCGTGACTACTCGACGACGAGCTCGACCTGGATGTTGCCGCGGGTGGCCTTGGAGTACGGGCAGAACGCGTGGGTCTTCTCCAGGAGCGCGTGGCCCGGCTCGCCCTGCAGGTGGTCGGGGAACTCGGCGCGCATGACGACCGCGAGGCCGAAGCCGCCGTCCGACTCGTCCTTGCCGATCGAGACCTCGGCGGTGATCGAGGCGTCCGCGATGTCGATCTTCTCCTGGCGGGCCACGAGGGCCATCGCGCTGGCGAAGCAGGCCGCGTACCCGGCGGCGAAGAGCTGCTCGGGGTTGGTGCCCTGACCGTTGCCGCCGAGCGCCTGGGGGTGGGCGAGGGGGAGGTCGATGTGGCCGTCGGAGCTGACGGCACGGCCTTCGCGGCCGTTGGCGGTGGCGACGGCGGTGTAGATCGCGTTCATGGGGGTCCTCGTTTTCCGTTCCGGGGTCTCGGTCGGCGTCTGGGGTAAACCGTAGCGTGCAATTCAGTTGTGCACAACTCAATGGCTCGCGATGTGCGGTCCCGTACCCTGGAGCCATGGCGACGCTCGACACCACCCCCGGCACGGACACGGGCCACGCGGACTTCCTGAGGCTCGACCACCAGATCTGCTTCTCGCTGCACGCCGCGACCCGCGCCTTCAACGGCGTCTACCGCGCCGCGCTCAAGGAGCTCGGGCTCACCTACCCCCAGTACCTGGTCATGCTCGTGCTCTGGGAGCACGACGAGCTGCCGGTCAAGCGCATCGGCGAGCACCTGCGCCTCGACTCCGGGACGCTGTCGCCGCTGCTCAAGCGGCTGGAGGCGGCCGGTTACGTCGAGCGCAGGCGCAGCCCGGAGGACGAGCGCTCGGTGACCGCGCGCCCCACCGAGGCCGGGACCGCGCTGCGGGAGAAGGCCCTCGGCGTACCGAAGCGGATCGCCGCCGCGACCGGCCTCGACCTGGCGGAGATCAGCGCCCTGCGCACCCAGCTCAACGCCCTCGCCGCCCGCCTCGACGCCGCCGACCCGGAGGCCCTGGGCGGGCTGGGGTAGACGGGGACGGCGGGAGTCTCCGGGGTGCGGGGGCCGTCGGTGTACGGGAGCGTGGCTGGGGAGCCCGACCGCCCGGACGGCCACCGTCCGGACCATCGCCCGGACCACCGCCCGTGCCACCGAACGGAAGCCCGATGGAGTACGTCACCCTGAACAACGGCGTCCGGATGCCGATCCTCGGCTTCGGCGTCTACCAGATCCCGCCCGAGCAGACCGAGCGCGCCGTCACCGACGCCCTCGCCGTCGGCTACCGGCTGCTCGACACGGCCGCCGCCTACGGCAACGAGGAAGCCGTCGGCCGCGCCATCCGCGCCAGCGGCATCCCGCGCGAGGAGCTGTTCGTCACCACCAAGCTCTGGGTCCAGGACGCGCCCGCGCGGGAGAACGCCGAGCGCGCCTTCGAGGCCTCCCTGTCCAGGCTCGGCCTGGACGAGGTCGACCTCTACCTGATGCACCAGCCCTACGGTGACGTGTACGGCCAGTGGCGGGCCATGGAGCAGGCGAACCGCGAGGGCCGGGCCCGGGCGATCGGCGTGGCCAACTTCTACCCCGACCGGCTCCTCGACCTCCTCCTCAACAACGAGATCGCCCCCGCCGTCAACCAGATCGAGACCCACCCCTTCTTCCAGCGCGCCGCCGACCAGGCGCTCATGCGCGAGCACGGGGTGCAGATCGAGTCGTGGGGCGGGTTCGCCGAGGGCCGGAACGACCTGTTCAGCCAGCCGCTGCTCAGCCGGATCGGCGCCGAGCACGGCAAGTCCGTGGCCCAGGTGGTCCTCCGCTGGCTGATCCAGCGCGGGGTCGTCACGATCCCCAAGTCGGTCCGCGCCGAGCGCATGGCGGAGAACTTCGCCGTCTTCGACTTCGAGCTCGCCGACGACCAGATGGCGGCCATCGCCGGCCTCGACACCGACCGCTCGCTCTTCTTCGACCACCGCGACCCGGCCGCCGTGGCCCGCCTCGGCACGGTCCGGCTGGACTGAGCCGAGGCGCGCGGGCGGCGGCAGCGGGGGCGCGTCTGCGGGTACCACCGGCCGAGCGGGTGGAGTCCCGGAATTCGGCGGGGTCGGGGACCGGAGGCGAGCAAACCTTTCGCCTCCACGCGGGGCGGGGCCGAGCCGTCTCCGGGTCGGGCCACCTGCGACGGGGTCACCCGGACGGTCGGCAGTCGCGGGCGGGCGGAGCCGCTTGGGTGGGCCGCGTCCGTTCCTGTCCCCACCTCCCCAAGGGAGTTCCCGTGTCCTACCGCACGAACCTGCGCAGCCTGGTCATCGGAGCCTGCACAGCGGCTCTGCTCGCCGGCTCCGGCCTCATCACCCTGCCCGCGCAGGCGCAGGAGGCGCAGTCCATCAGCGCCGCCCGGTCGACCCGCGCGGAGCTGCAGGTCGCCGACTTCTGGGGGCAGTACGTTGACGCGACCAATGCAGTGCACAGCGAGGGCAAGGACGCCCTCACCATCCGGAAGGAGTTCCTCACCCCCGAGCTCGACGAAGCACTCACGGAGTGGGGCTCCGCGAACCAGAAGGATCCGGTCTTCCGCAGCCAGGAAATCCCGAAGTCGGCCGACTGGGCGACCGCCGGCGAGAGCAACGGGCACGAGAAGGTCGTCCTGACCCAGACCTTCGAGGACGGCACCACCAACGTCACCTGGTACCAGGTGCACCTGACGACGTTCCTCATCGACGGTCTCCAGGACGCGACGGCCTGACCCCGGAGGCCCCGGTTCCCCGTGTCGGCACGCGGGGAACCGGGGCTACGCCGCACGGACGGACCCGAGTCGGACTAGTCGCCCGAGGCGATCCGCGGGACACCCCGCAGCAGGGCCAGTACAAGGACCGCCGTCAGCAGGGCGAACCCCGCGCTCAGCGCCGACGCCGACTGGAGGGCCGTCGTGAACGACTCCCTGGCCGTCGCCAGGAGCGCCTCGTCGCCGAGCGCCCCCGCCGCGCCCAGCGACTCCCGCGCCGCGGCCGGGGCGTCCGACGGGATGCCCGAGCGGTAGACCGCGACCGCCACGCTGCCGGTCACCGCGATCCCCAGGGCCAGGCCCAGGTCGTACGCCGTCTGGCCGGTCGCCGCCGCCGCGCCCGCCTTCTCCGGCGGGGCCGCGCCGACCGCCAGGGCGGTCCCGAGGACGCTGATCGGGGCCGCCCCGAACATGATCACCGCGAGCCCCAGGGCGGCCACCGTCACCCCGGTGCCCAGGGCCACGGCCGCGTACCCGGTCAGCGAGACAAGCACCCCGCCGACCAGCACGTACGCCGGCCGGAAGCGGCGGGCGAGCGGCGGGGTCAGCTGCGAACCGGCGATCAGCCCCGCCGCGCCCGGCAGCAGCCACAGCCCGGCCGCCAGCGGCGAGAGCCCGGCGACCGCCTGGAGGTACTGCGGAACCAGGTACTCCACCCCGTTGAGCGCGGTCATCCCGAGCAGCAGCGTGAGCAGCGCCCCGGTGAACGCACGGCTGCGGAAGAGCCGGAGGTCGAGCAGCGGGGTGGCGAGCCGGTTCTGCCGCCGGACGAAGGCGAGCGTGAAGCCGGCGCCGGCGGCGAAGGCCGCGCCCGCCTCGGCCGTCGGGCCGTGCGCGGCCAGCGCCTTCACCCCGTACACCAGCGGCAGCACCGCGAGCAGGAAGAGCGCGACGCTCGCCAGGTCGAGCCGGCCGGGGCGCGGATCGCGGTACTCGGGGAGCAGGACGGGCGCCGTGACCAGGGCGATCAGCATGACCGGGAGCCCGATCAGGAACACCGACCCCCACCACCAGGACGCGAGCAGCACACCCCCGACGATCGGGCCGATCGCCAGGCCGACGGAGAGCGCGGTCACCCACATCGCGATCGCCGTGGCGCGCTGCCGGGCGTCCGCGAACATGTGGCTGATGAGCGCGAGCGTCGAGGGCAGCACGGCAGCCCCCGCCACGCCGAGCAGGGCGCGGGCCACGATCAGCGTCCCGGCGTTCGGGGCGTACGCGGCGAGCAGCGAGGCGAGCAGGAAGCCGGCCGAACCCGCCATCAGCAGCCGCCGTCTGCCGAGCCGGTCGCCGAGCGTGCCCATGATGACGAGCGTGGCGGCGGTGAGGAAGCCGTAGATGTCGGTGATCCACAGCAACTGGGCGCTGCTGGGCCGCAGATCGGCCGCCAGGTACGGGGTGGCGAGCCACAGCACGCCGAGGTCGGCCGTCATCAGGGTGACGGGGAGAAGGAGGACGGCGAGCCCGAGCCACTGACGGGCACCGGCCTTGGCGGTCACTTCGACGCTGGTCTCGGTGCTCGTGCTCATCGCGCCGACCCTCCGTCCAGCGCCGCGCCGGCCTCCGCGAGCAGCTCCCGCACCCGCTCCGGGCGCAACTCCTTTGGTATGCCGGACAGTTCGGTGCCGTACACGATCCGGACCGAGGCGTCCCTGATCCCGCAGTACTCGGAGACCGCGACGCGCAGTTGGGTGTCCAGGACGGTGTCCAGGCCCAGCTTCTCGATCTCCTCCAGCGGGTTGCCCATCAGCGCCAGCCACACCATCCGCTTCTCCGCCAGGCGCGGCTTGCTGCGGCCGTAGGCGAAGCCGTAGTTCCACACCCGGTCGATCCAGCCCTTCAGGACGGCGGGCGGCGCCATCCACCAGACCGGGAAGACGACGATGAGGTCGTCGGCGGCCAGGACGCGGTCCATGTGGGCGTGGACCTCGGGGGTGTACGTCTTCTCCCGGTCCTCCCAGTCCGGTTCGTCGGCCGGGCGCAGGACCGGGTCGAACTCCTCGGCGTACAGGTCGAGTACGTCGACGGTGCCGCCCGCGCCCGTCAGGCGGCCATGGACGAGCGCGGCGAACTGGGCGGTGAGCGAGTCGGGGCGGGGGTGGGCGTGAACGAGGAGGGTGTGGCGGGCGCGGGACATGACGGCTCCTTGGTGGGGTGTGGGGTGTGGGGCGAGGGGATCAGAGGCCGAGGCCGGAGCCGCCGCTCGCGTCGATGTTCTGGCCGGTCACCCAGCGGGCGTCGTCGGAGGCGAGGAAGCCGACGACGTCGGCCACGTCACCCGGCTGCCCGACCCGGTCGAAGACCGAGAACCCGGCGGCGTGCGCCTTGGCAGCGGGGTCGGCCATCCAGGGGTGGATGTCGGTCTCGATCGTGCCGGGGGAGACCGCGTTGACGGTGATGCCACGGGAGCCGAGGGTCTGGGCGAGGGTCAGGGTCAGCACCTCGACGGCGCCCTTGGAGGCGGCGTACGAGGTCATGCCGGGGAAGGCGACCTTGGTGACGCCTGAGGAGATGTTGATGATCCGGCCGCCGTCGCGGAGCCGGCCGAGGCCGTGCTTGACGATGAAGAAGGGCGCCTTGGCGTTGACCGCGAACACCCGGTCGTAGTCGGCCTCCTCGACCTCGTCGATGGTGCCGGGCCCGGCGATCCCGGCGTTGTTGACCAGGATGTCGACGCCGTCGGCGTGCGCGTCGAAGGCCGCCCAGAGGGCCTCGGCATCACCGGGGACACCGAGTTCGGTACGCAGGGCGAAGGCGGAGCCGCCGGCCCGCTCGATCGCGGCGACGGTCTCCTTCGCGGCGGCCTCGTTGCTCGCGTAGTGGACCCCGAGGCGGGCCCCGTCGGCGCCGAGCCTTAGCGCGATCGCCCGCCCGATGCCCCGGCTGCCGCCGGTGACGAGGGCGGTCTTGCCGGCGAGGGAGGTGCGGGAGGTGGTGGAGGTGGTGGACATGGGGTGCTCCTCGGGAGGGGGTGTCGGCTGGTGACGGGGACGACTCTGCGGGGCGGCGGTTCGGGTTCCGCTCGGGTGCGGTTCGGGTCTGGTTCGGATGCGGTTCGGACGGCGTTACGGCCCAGGTCAGGCGGGCGGTTACGGTGTTGGCATGCGATTCGGGGTGCTGGGGGAGACGGCCGTGCGGACCGAGGACGGGCGGGTCGTCCGGGTTCCGGAGCTGAAGGTGCGGGCGCTGTTGGCCTCGTTGCTCGTCGACCCGGGGCGGCCCGTGGCCACGCACCGGCTCGTGGACGACCTGTGGGGCGAGGAGCCGCCCGGCAACCCGGTGCGCGCCCTCCAGGCCAAGGTCTCCCAGCTCCGCCGCGTCCTGGAGGAGGCCGAGCCCGGCGGTCGCGAGCTCGTCGTCTCCCGCGCACCCGGCTACCAACTGGTCCTGCCCGATGGCACGTTGGACGCGGACCGGTTCAGTGCGCTGGCCGCACGCGCGCGTGCCGAGGCCCGGCCCGCGCGCCGGGCCGCGCTCTTCGCCGAGGCGCTGGAGCTGTGGCGCGGGCCCGCGTTCGCGGACTTCGCCGACGAACCCTTCGCCCGGGCCGCCGTGACCCGGCTGGAGGAGGAGCGGCTCGTCGTACGCGAGGAGGCCGCCGAGGCCCGTCTGGAGACCGGGGAACACGCGCTGCTGGTGGGAGAGTTGGCCGGACTCGTCGAGCTGCATCCGCTACGGGAACGGTTGCGCGCCGCCCATCTGCGCGCCCTCTACCGCTCGGGCCGCCAGAGCGAGGCCCTGGCGGGCTACGAGTCCCTCCGCACCCGCCTCGCCGAGGACCTGGGCCTGGACCCGAGCCCCGAACTGGCCGCCCTCCAACGGGCGATGCTCCAGCAGGACCCGGCGCTGGAGGCGCCGGCGTCAGGGGCCGTGGCGGAGCGGGCGCCCGGAGCTGGCACCGCGTCCGTACCCACGCCCTGGCCCGCGCCCGGGCCTGGCGCCGGGCCCGTACCCGCGCCCCGGCCCGGATCCGCGGCCGGGGACGGCGCGGGTGTCGTGGCCGAGGTGGCGCCGTCCGAAGGGCGCGGGAATCTGCCCGTGCCGCTCATCGGACTCGTGGGGCGGGAGGAGGCCGTCGGCGAAGTCGACGGGCTGCTCGGGGCGCGGCGGCTCGTCACGCTCACAGGGCCCGGCGGCGTCGGGAAGACGCGGCTCGCGGTGGCGGCGGCGCGGCAGGCGCGCGGGCGCTTCCCCGACGGCGCGTGGCTCGTCGAACTCGCCGGTACCCGAGGTGAATTGGCCGAAGTCGTGGCCGCGGCCCTTGAGCTGCGCGACGACGGCTGGGGGCCCAAGCCCGAAGGCCCCGGCGGCGGCGCCCAGCGCCTCGCGGGCGTCCTGCGCGGCAAGCGGCTCCTGCTCGTCCTCGACAACTGCGAGCAGGTGATCGACGAGGCCGCCGAGCTGACCGAACTCCTCCTGCGAACGGCGCCCGGGCTCGTCGTCCTGACGACCAGCCAGGAACCCCTGGCCCTCGCGGGCGAGACCCTGTGGGCGGTACCGCCGCTCACCCCCGACAGCGCCGTCGAACTGTTCACCGCCCGCGCACTGGCCGCCGCGCCCGGCCTCGTCCTCGACGCCGACGGCCGCGCCGCCGTGGAGGCCGTCTGCCGCCGCCTCGACGGCATCCCGCTCGCCCTCGAACTCGCGGCCACCCGGGTCCGCGCCCTCGGGATCCACCGGCTGCTCGAACGGCTCGACGACCGGTTCCGGCTGCTCAACGCCGGACAGCGGGGCGCGCCCGCCCGCCAGCAGACCCTGCGCGCTGTCATCGACTGGAGCTGGGAGCTGCTGCCCGAACCCGAACGGACCGTCCTGCGGCGGCTCGCCGTCCACGCCGAGGGCTGCACCCTGGACGCGGCCGAGGAGGTCTGCGGGGGCGAGGAGATCGAGGTCGAGGACGTACTCGACCTGCTCGCGCGGCTCGTCGACCGCTCCCTCGTCGTCGCCGTCGACGGCAAGGACGGCCCGCGTTACCGGCTGCTCGAATCCGTGGCCGCGTACTGCCTGGAGCGGATGGCGGAGGCCGGTGAGACCGACGCCGTACGGGAACGGCACCTCGCCCACTACACGCGCCTCGCCCGCACCGCCGAACCCGAACTGCGCGGGCACGGACAGCGGGAGTGGCTTGCCCGCCTCGATGCCGAGAGCGCCAACCTGCGCGCCGCCCTGGACCGGGCGGTCGAGTGCGGCGCGGCGCGGGAGGCGCTCGGCCTCGTGGACGCGCTGGCCTGGTACTGGGGCCTGCGCGGGCGGCTCGGCGAGGCGATCCGCTCGGCGACGGCCGCGCTGGGGACGGCCGGGGGCGACGCGCTGCTCCGCGCCCGGGTCGAGGTCTGGCGGACCGGCCTCACGGTCATGGGCGGCAACGGTACGGACCGCAGGCGGCGGATCGAGGCCGCACTCGCGCGGTACGACGCCGTGACGGGCCCCGGCGGCCACGCCCCCTGGCCGCGCTGGTTCCTGGCCCACGCGCTGTGCGGGACCGGCGACCAGGGCGCGGGCGAGGCGCTCACCGGGGAGGCCCTCGACGGCTTCCGGGCCGAGGGCGACCGCTGGGGCGAGGCCGCCGCGCAGGCGGACCGGTCCGTGCAGCGACTCCTCAGGGGCGACCTGGCCGGCGCGGAGACGGACGCGGCCTCGGCGGCCGAACTGTTCGGGCGGCTCGGCGACGCGTGCGGGGGGCTCTGGTCCGTCTACCCGCTCGCCACGGTCGCCGAGGTGCGCGGCGCGTACGAGCAGGCGGTGCGGCTCAAGCGGGCCGGCCTCGAGACCGCCCGGAGCTTCGGGATCACGACCGAGGTGCCCGACCTGCTGTCGGGGCTCGGCCGGACCGCGCTGCTCACGGGGGACCTGGCGCAGGCCCGCACGTACCACCGGGAGGCGCGGGAGAAGGCGATCGAGGTCGGCTTCCGGGCGGGCGAGATCAACGCGGTCCTCGGCCTCGGGCTCGGCGCGCGCCGGGAGGGCCTGCACGCGGAGGCCGAGGAGCACCTGCGCGAGGTCCTCGACTGGCACCGGCTGGTCGGGCTCGACGGCGCCAACGCGCTGATCCTCGCGGAACTTGGCTTCGTCGCGGAGCTGCGGGGCGACGGCGCGGGGGCGCTCGCGCTCCACGAGGAGGGGTACGCGACGGCCGTCACGACCGGGGATCCTCGGGCGGTGGCCCTGGCGTTGGAGGGCCTCGCGGGCGCGGTGGCCCTGGCCGGGCGGGGCGAGGGGGCGGGCCTCCTCCTCGGCGCTGCGGGCGCGCTGCGGGCGTCCACCGGGGCGCCGTTGCCTGCGGCTGAGCGAGGGGACGTGGACCGGGTGAGCGCGGCGGCCCGGGGGGCGGTCGGCGACGAGGCCTTCGAGGTGGCCCGCGCCCGGGGCGCCACCCTCGCCCCGGAGGCAGCCGTGCGCGCGGCGCGCGGGCTCTTGGGGGAGCCGGCCCTGTAAACGCACCGCTCGTCGTGGGTTGTGCCCACCCTCCCCCTAGGGCTTCGCCCTGGGGGGGACCCCCACCGCCCTGCGGAACGATTGCCCACAACTGGCGGGGAACGCCCTTGTGCCCACGGCCCTGCGGATCGATTGCCCACAACGGGTGCGGAACGATTGCCCACAACGGGGTGGGCGGGGCTCCCGGCGTCCCGCGTACGGCGGACGCCCGGCGGCCAAACGGGCAGCCGCCGTTCACGAACGTGCACGTCATCGGCGTGAACCAGCCCATCCCGGCCCGCTCCCCGGGTTCCTTCGAGGGCCCGATCCCGAAGCTGCCGCCGGACAGCAGGACGACGTTCCTGCGCGGGTTCCAGCTGACCGACCGCGACGGCTGGGTGCGGTTCCGGACCGTCTTCCCGGGCTGGTACACCGGGCGGACCGTGCACATCCACGTCAAGGTGCACACCAAGGGCGTCTTCCCGAACCAGGCGTACGCCGACGGCGTCACCGTGCACACCGGGCAGATCTACTTCCCCGAGGACCTCACCGCCGCGGTCGGCAAGGTGCGCCCGTACACGCAGAACGAGCTGCCGCGCACCACCAACGCCAAGGCCCCGTTCTACGACTGTAAGGGCCTGATCCCACCCCCGCCCCTATACTCGCCCCATGTCCCTCTCCATCCGGCGGGCCACCGCCGCCGACGCGCGTCGTCTCACCCAGCTCGTGCGGAAGTCCGCCGCCTACCGCGGCGACTACGCCTACATGGTCGACGGCTACACCGTCGGAGGGACCTACATCGAGCACCACCCGGTCTTCGTCGCCGTCGACGCGCACGACAAGGTCCTCGGGTTCTACGCCCTCCTCCTGGACGAGGCCGAGCTCGATCTCGCCTTCGTCGCCGACGCCGCGCAGGGGCAGGGCGTCGGGCGGCTGCTCATGGACCACATGCGGGAGCAGGCGCGGGCCGCCGGACTCGAGTCCATACGGGTCGTCTCCCATCCGCCCGCCGAGGAGTTCTACCTCCGTACCGGAGCCCGCCGCACCGGCACCGTCGAGCCCGCCGGGCGGATCCACTGGGCCCGCCCCGAGCTCCGGTACGACGTCGCGTGAGCGCCACCGACAAGGCGCAGGAGCCCCAGGAGGCCGAACGGCCCGAGCGCCGCCGGGTCTTCGCCGACCTCACCCCGCTCCGTACCTCCGCGCACTACCGCCGTCTCTGGTTCGGCAACACCGTCTCCTGGGTCGGCCAGGGCATGACCGCGCTCGCGGTCTCGCTCCAGGTGTACGAGATCACCCGCTCGCCGTTCTCCGTCGGGCTCGTCGGCCTGTTCTCGCTCGTGCCGCTGGTCGTCTTCGGGCTTTACGGCGGCGCGATCGCCGACACCGTCGACCGCCGCAAGCTCGGCCTCGCCAGCGCCACCGGCTCCGCCGTGCTCTCCGTCGCCCTCGCCACGGCCGCCTTCGCGGGCTTCCACCACGTCTGGTTCCTGTACGCGATCGTGGCCCTGCAGTCGGTCTGCGCGGCGCTCAACTCGCCCGCCAGGACCGCGATGATCCCGCGCCTGCTCCCCGCCGAGCAGCTGCGCGCCGCCAACGCGCTCAACTCGATGACGATGACCTTCGGCACGCTCGTCGGGCCGAGCCTCGGCGGCCTCCTCGTCGGCGTCGGCGGCTTCCAGATCGCGTACCTGATCGACGCCATCGCCTTCTCCGCCGCGCTCTACGCGATGTGGCGGCTGCCGTCCATGCTCCCCGAGCGGACCGGCACCAAGCGGGCCTCCGTCCTCGACGGGCTGCGCTTCCTCGCCACCCGGCCCAATCTGCGCATGACGTTCTTCTCCGACTTCTGCGCCATGATCCTGGCCCACCCCCGCGCCCTGTTCCCCGTCGTCGCCGTCCTCTGGTACGACGGCGACGCCACCACCACCGGCCTTCTCGCCGCCGCGCCCGCCGCCGGGGCGCTCCTCGGCGGGGTCCTCAGCGGCTGGCAGGGGCGCATCCGCCACCACGGGCAGGCGATCCTTCTCGCCGTCGCCTGCTGGGGCACCGCCATCGCCGTCTTCGGGCTCACCCGCGAGCTCTGGCTCGGGCTGCTCCTGCTCGCGCTGGCCGGGTACTCCGACACCGTCTCCATGATCTTCCGCAACACGATGATGCAGGTCGCGGCCCCCGACGAGATGCGCGGCAGGCTCCAGGGCGTCTTCATCGTGGTCGTCGCGGGCGGGCCCAGGCTCGGCGACTTCCTCGCCGGTTCCGTCGCCGATCTGACCTCCCCGGCCGTCGCCATCACCGGGGGCGGTATCGCCTGTGTGCTCGCGATCGGGGTGCTTGCCCTGTACGGGCGCGGTTTCCGCCGTTACGACGCCCTAGAGCCGACTGCCTGAACGGGCCCTCGACCCGACTGCCTGAAGTGGCGGTTGGCCGCCACGGCACATAGCCGCCAGTCCACGCCGTGTTCAACGGCCGTCCACCGGAACAGACTCCTCGCGGCACCCGGAGCCACCCCTTCCCCCGGGTGTCGAGGAGTGCGTCGATGATCAGACCTTCCGCAGGAGGAAGGGCCGGGCTGCTCGCCGCCGGCATCTCCCTGGTGCTGCTCACCGCGGGGCAGACCGCCGCCGCCGGAGGAGCCGCCGCCCCCGCCGTGCCCGACACGTTCAAGAACGCCGCCGCGCAGAGCGCCACCGTCACGCTCGTCACCGGCGACCGGGTCACCGTCACCGAACTCGGCGGCGGCAAGAAGACCGTCACCGTCGACCGCGCGGCCGGCGCCACCGGAGCCGTACGCAGCGAGATGGCCGACGGCCGCGTCACCGTCGTCCCCGACGAGGCCCGCCCCTACCTGGCCTCGGGCGCCCTGGACGAGCGGCTCTTCGACGTCAGCGGCCTCATCGAGCAGGGCATCACCGACGACCTGCCGCTGATCGTCACCCACGGCAAGGGCGCCCGCGCCGCCGCGCCCCGCGGCACCGAGACCGTCCGCGCGCTGCCCAGCATCGGCGGCGCGGCGGTGGAGGCGACCGACCCGGCCGCGTTCTGGCGCTCCTTCACGTCGCCCGCGACCCGCTCGGCGGGCGGCAAGGTGTGGCTGGACGGCCGGGTCGAGGCCGCGATGGCCGAGTCCAACGCGCAGATCGGCACCCCGAAGGCCTGGGAGGCCGGGCTCACCGGCAAGGGTGTGAAGGTCGCCGTCCTCGACACCGGCGCCGACCTCGGCCACCCCGACCTCAAGGACCGGGTGAGCGAGTCCAAGTCGTTCATCGCGGGCGAGGAGGTCGCCGACCGCAACGGCCACGGCACGCACGTCGCCTCCACCGTCGGCGGCAGCGGCGCCGGTTCCGAGGGCAACGCGGAGAAGGGTGTCGCGCCCGGCGCGAGCCTCGCCGTCGGCAAGGTCCTCAGCGACGAGGGCTTCGGCAGCGAGTCCGAGATCATCGCGGGCATGGAGTGGGCCGCCAAGGACATCGACGCCAAGATCGTCTCGATGAGCCTCGGTTCGCGCGAGCCCAGCGACGGCACCGACCCGATGGCCCAGGCCGTCAACACCCTCACCGCCGAGACCGGCGCCCTCTTCGTCATCGCCGCGGGCAACAACGGCGCCCCCGGCTCGATCGGTTCGCCCGGCGCCGCCGACTCGGCCCTGACCATCGGCGCCGTCGACTCCGCCGACCGGCCCGCGTACTTCACCAGCGAGGGTCCCCGCTTCGGCGACCAGGCCCTCAAGCCGGACCTGTCCGCGCCCGGCGTCTCCATCCTCGCCGCCCGCTCCCAACTGGTCACCGGAACCGGCCTGTACACCTCGATGAGCGGTACGTCGATGGCGACCCCGCACGTCGCCGGTGTCGCCGCGCTCCTCGCCGAGCAGCACCCCGACTGGACCGGCGCGCAGCTCAAGAACGCGCTGATGTCCTCGTCGAAGACGCTCACCGACTCCTCGTACGCGCTCGGCGCGGGCCGGGTCGACGTGGCCGCCGCCATCACCGCGAACGTCACCGCCACCGGCTCCGCCGACCTGGGCTTCTTCTCCTGGCCGTACGAGGCGAACACGCCGGTCACGAAGACGGTCACGTACACCAACCACTCCGACGCGGCCGTCGAGTTGAACCTCGCCGTCGAGGGGATGCCCGCCGGTGTCGCGACCCTCGCCGACTCCACGCTCACCGTTCCCGCGCACGGCACCGCGCAGACCACGGTCACCGGTGACGGCGCCAAGGCCCCGGTCGGCAACGCCTCCGGCCGGGTCGTCGCCTCCGCCGCCGGCGTCCCCGTCGCGCACACCGCGCTCGGCCTGGTGAAGGAGGAGGAGCGCTACAACCTCACCGTCCACGTCAAGGACCGTGACGGCGCCCCGACCGCGGCCAACCTGGGCGTCAAGCGGCTCGCCCCGGGCTACGACCCGTTCCCGGCGGCCGTCGGCGAGTCCGGCACCCTCGAACTGCGCCTGAAGCCGGGCACGTACACCGTCTCGTCGTTCCTCGACGTCCGCGGCTCCAAGGGCAAGGACTCGCTCGGCCTCGGCTTCCTCACCGACCCCGAGATCGTCCTCGACCGCGACCGCGAGATCACCCTCGACGGACGGCAGCTCAAGGAGATCCGCGCCGAGGTCGAGAAGCGGACCGAGACCCGGCAGCTCCTGATGGAGTTCGACCGGGACGCGAACGGGGCCTCGTACGGCGGCGCCGTCCAGCTCCCGGTGAAGTACGACTCGATCTTCGCCGCGCCCACCCGCAAGCCCGCCACCGGCACCTTCGAGTACCGGACCGTCTGGCGCCTGGGCAAGCCGCTCCTGGAGGCGAGCGCGAACGGCGACCGGCTCTCCGGCGCCACCGTCCAGCCCGGCACGACCATGCTGGAGGGCGCCAAGCGCCTCGGGCTCGTCGACGTCGGCACCGGCACGGCCGCCGAGTACGCCGGCAAGGACGTGAAGGGCAAGGCCGTCCTGGTCCGCGCCGGAGCGCTCACGCCCGTCGAGATCGCCCAGATCGCCCAGGACGCGGGCGTCGCCCTCCTCTTCGTCACGGACAACGCCCCCGGCCGCCTCAACACCTGGTTCGGCACGGCCGAGTTCGAGACCCGGCCGCTGGCCGTCGCGACCGTCAACGCGGCCGACGGAGCCCGGCTCGCGGAGACCGCGGCGCGCAAGAAGACGGTCGACCTGACCGGCACGCGCTTCACCCCGTACGTCTACGACCTCTCCGAGGGGCACCCCGGCGCGATCCCGTCCGACCTGGTCTTCCGGCCCGACGAGGACGAACTCGCCACCGTGCGCTCCACGTTCCACATGCCCACGGGCCGCAAGGAGCTCGGCGGCGAGTTCCGCTACTCGATCACCGACACGTTCCCGATCGGCTTCGGCTTCAAGGAGTACATCGCCTTCCCGGCCGAGCGCACCGAGTACGTCTCCACCACGCGCGGTCAGGGCTGGCACGAGTCGGTCGACCTGGCGGACTCGCTCGAACAGCGCGGCGGGATCTTCGCCTACCGCGGCGACAGCACCACCCACCGCGAGTGGTTCAAGCCGGTCTGGCACCCCTGGCTCGGCACCGGGCTCGGCTGGGGCCAGCAGCGCGTCGGCAACGACCTCAAGTTCAACACCCCCGGCTGGGGCGACTCGGGCCCCGACCACACCGGCTTCGGCAACGTGTGGAACGACGACTCGATGACCCAGTTCACCGAGGTGTACGTGAACGGGACCCGGGTCGACCGCAAAATGAGCTCCGGCGCCTACGCCTGGGACTCCCCGGCGGAGGAGGCGACCTACAAGGTCGTCACCGACACCACCCTCGACCCGGCGCGCTGGCGGCTCTCGACCAAGGGCCACGCCGAGTGGACCTTCCGCTCCAAGGAGACCCCCACCGACCGCGAGACCTTCCTCCCGCTGATCAACCTCGGCTTCGACGTCGACACCGACCTCAACGGCGATGTCAGGGGCGGCGGCCGGGTGGACGTCGGGATCTCGGCGGAGTACGTCGTGGGCGCGACCGGCACCGGCCGCATCGGCGGCGGCGCGCTGGACGTCTCGTACGACGACGGCAAGACCTGGCAGAAGGTCACGCTCAAGAAGTCCTGGCACGGCACGTCCTGGACGGGCGAGCTGCGGGTGCCGCGCGGCGCCGAGTACGTCTCGCTCCGCGCGGGCGCCTCCGACGACCGGGGCGGCGCGGTGCGGCAGGAGATCATCCGGGCGCTCGGCGTGAAGTAGCCATGCAGTAGCCACGAAGTGACCCACCGTCCGGAATGCGGGACATGGTGCCCGGCACGGCTTCCCGCCGTGCCGGGCACTCGTCATTCGGCGTTGCCGCCCGCTTCACAGAGGGGGCTTCGGGCTGTCCCTACCGCCCCACGATCCCGCGCACCACGCCCAGCTCCACCAGGTCCTGAGGCCGCAGCCGGAGCTGGTCGGCGGTGAGCGGGGCCTGGTCGGGGGAGCGTTTGAGGATGGCCGAGGCGAGTTCGGGCGCGATGACG
Organism: Streptomyces sp. NPDC058579; assembly: GCF_042718575.1. Classification (NCBI taxonomy): domain Bacteria; kingdom Bacillati; phylum Actinomycetota; class Actinomycetes; order Kitasatosporales; family Streptomycetaceae; genus Streptomyces; species Streptomyces sp. NPDC058579. The sequence continues at coordinate 83,105 of NZ_JBHXPI010000022.1, read as the reverse complement.
GAGAAGTAACCGTCGGGCGTGGTCCAGGTGTTGCCGTGCGCGGCCAGCGCCAGGGCCCCGCCCGAACCGCCCTCGCCGACCAGGAGCGAGGTCACCGGGACCCGCGCCTCGGCGACCGCGGTGAACGCCTCCGCGATCGCCGGGCCCGCCCCGGCCCGCTCCGCCGCCGCGTCGTTGGCGGCGCCCGGGGTGTCGATCAGGGTGAGCACCGGGATCCCGAGCCGGTCCGCGAGCCGGATCAGCCGGGCGGCGGTGCGGAATCCGGCCGGGCGGGTCGCGGTCCCGACCTGCGCCGCGTACGCGACCGTCCGGCCCTCGTGCAGGCCGAACCCGCACTCCACACCGTCGTCCACGCCACCGGCCCGGTCGCCCCGGACGGCCTCCCGCAGGCTGAAGTAGGCGTCCAGATAGGCCCCGGCGCGCGGCCGCCCGGCGGCCCGGGCCCGGACGACGGCCTCCCACCCGGTGCCGGGTGGGGTGGTCTCGGTGAGGGCGCGGGGCGGGGGAGCGGCCACGGGCGGCTCCTCGCCGGCGCCCGTCAGGAGCCGCAGCCACCTGTCGAGCGTCGCCCGCAGGGCGGCCGGGTCGACGAGCGCGTCCACGTGCCCGTGCGCGTACTGCCCCTCCGCCGTGTACGCGGCCGGGTCGGCGTCCGGTGGCCGGACCCGGGAGCCCGCGAAAGCCACCTGGGCCGAGCGGAGGGCCAGGACGACGTCCGCGCCCGCGCCGACCGTCGCCCAGCCGCCGCCGGTCGACGGGTCGCGCAGGACGGTGACGTGGGGGACGCCCGCGCCCCGCAGCCGTACCGTCGCCTCGGCCACCCGCTGGAGCTGGGTCAGGGCGATCATGCCCTCCTGCATCCGGCTGCCGCCCGTCGCCACGAGCGACACCAGCGGGACCCGGTCGGCGACGGCGGTGTCGTACGCGGCGACGAGCCGGTCACCGGCCGCCCGCCCGAGCGAGCCGCCGAGGAAGCCGAACTCGAAGGCGACCAGGACCACCTGACGCCCGCCGACCGTCGCCCTGCCGTACAGGACGGACTCCTCCTCACCGGTCCTCGACGCCGCACGCGCGCGTGCCGCGTCGTACCCGGCCCAGCCGATCGGCCCGTCCGGGCGCGCGGGCCCGTCCGCGGCGGCCGGAGCCGGAGCGGGCAGCGCCGCGAAGTCGTCCGTCACCAGCGCGACGACCTCGCGGGCCGTGCGCCGCTCAGCCACGGCCGGACTCCGCGAGGGCGTCCGGCAGCGCCTTCTTCAGGAGCTTGCCCATGTCGTTGCGGGGCAGCGCGCCGAGGAAGTGCACCGTGCGCGGGCGCTTGTGCGGAGCGAGGAGACCGGCGACATGGTCCGCCAACTCCTCGGCCGTCGGCGGCTTCTCCGCGTCCTCGGCCACCACCCAGGCCACGATCCGCTCCCCGAGATCGGCGTCCGGCTCCCCGGTCACGGCGGCCTCCCGCACCGCCGGGTGGTCCAGGAGGGCGTTCTCGATCTCGCCCGCGCCGATCTTGTACCCACCGCTCTTGATCAGGTCCGTCGCCTTGCGGCCCACGATCCGTACGTACCCGTCGGGTTCACGGACCGCCATGTCCCCGGTCCGGAACCACTCCCCGTCGAAGGCGGCGGCGGTCGCGTCCGGCCGGTTCAGATACGCGCTGAACAGGTTCGGGCCCTTCACCTGGATCTCGCCGACGCTCTCCCCGTCGTACGCCGGGAGCTCCGACCCGTCCTCCTCCACGAGCCGCAGCCCCACGCCCCGCAGCGGCAGCCCTACGGACCCGGGGCGCGGCGGGGTGCCCACGGGGACGGCGGTGTTCATCAGGGTCTCGGTCATGCCGTACCGCTCGACCACCGTCCGGCCCGTCGCCGCCGAGATCCGCTCGTGGTCGTGGACCGGCAGCGCCGCCGAGCCCGAGACCAGCAGCCGCGCCTCCGACAGCGCCCGGACCAGCGCCGGATCGCCGTCGAGGGCGTCCGCGAGCCGGTGGTACATCGTCGGTACGCCGAACAGCATCGTGCCGCCGCCCGCGCCCAGCTCCCGGGCCACGCCCTCGACGGAGAACGCGCCGAGGTGGCGCACGGAGCCGCCGCGCCGCAGCGGCCCGAGGATCCCCAGGATCAGTCCGTGCACGTGGAAGAGCGGCAGCGCGTGCACGAGCACGTCGTCCGCCGTCCACGCCCAGGCCTCCTCGAGCGCGTCCAGCGAGGCGGCGATCGCCCGGTGGGAGAGGACGACGCCCTTCGGCGGCCCCGTGGTGCCGGAGGTGTAGACGATCAGGGCGGGGGACTCGAGGTCCTCGGGCGTGCCGGGTTCCCCGACCGCGGGCCCCTCCCCGCGCACGTCCACGTCGATCCGGGGCAGCTCCGCGAGCCCCGCCGGGAGCACGTCGCCCGCGCCCGCGAGGACGACGCCCGGGGTGCTGTCGCCGAGGATGTGCGCCAACTCCCGTTCGCCCGTACGCGGGTTGAGCGGGATCGCCGGTACGCCGGCCAGCAGCGCGGCCACCACGGCGACCGCCGTCGGGGCGGTCGGCGTCGCCCAGACGGCGACCCGCCCCGCGCCCTCGATCCGCGCCGCCAAGGCACCTGCCGCCCGGCCCAGTTCCTCGTACGTGAGCGTCTCGGCGCCGAAGCGCAGTGCGGGCCGGTCCGAACGGGCCTGAAGGGCCGGGAACAGCGCGGTCACGGGTCGTCCTCCTCGCGTAGCGGGATGCCGAGAGGCATTCTGCCCGCGTCTCAGGGGCGAGGTGCTGCGACCTTGCTCACCTCCGGAGCCCCGCCGCCCTCCGCGGTCGGCCTGATCGTCCGCATCCGCCCGTACGCGTACACACAGCCCGCGAGCGCGAGGTCGGAGAGGAGCATGAAACCGATCGAGTACGAGTCCTTGGCGCTGTAGATCGCGCCCATCACCAGCGGCGGCACGAAGCCGCCGAGTCCGCCCATCGCCCCGACGATGCCGGTGACGCTGCCGACCTGCGGCTGCGGGGTGACCTGCGAGACCAGCGCGAAGACCGAGCCGCTCGCCGTGCCGAGCCCGGCGGCCATGCAGAGCAGGGCGATCGTGCCGCCCGGGTTCAGCGGCGGGTCGAAGGCCTGGACGATCGCGAACAGGGCGACGAAGCCGAGCGCGCCGGCCGTGACGACGGCGGGGTGGACCCGGTCCGAGAGCCAGCCGCCGATGGGCCGGAAGACGACGGTGACCAGGGCGAATCCGGCGGCCTTCGTACCGGCGTCGGTCGGGTCGAGTTCGTACCAGGTCTTCAGGTACGTCGGCAGGTACACCCCGAAGGCGACGATGCCGCCGAAGCCGATCGCGTACAGCGCCGACAGCTCCCACGTCACCCGCAGCCGCCCCGCCTTGCCGAGCCGGGTCGCGAGGGAGGCGGTGGGCACCGGCCGGTCGGGGCGGTCCTTGATGAGGAGCAGGGCGAGGACGGCGTACGCGGCGAGGGCGACGGCGACCACGACGAACGGCAGGTTCTCGCCGTGCTTGGCGATGCGCGGGGTGAAGTAGCCGGAGAGCGCCACACCGCCCATGCCCATGCCGAAGACGCCGAGCGCCAGGCCCCGCTTGGCGGGCGGGAACCAGGAGTTGACCAGGGGGATGCCGATCGCGAAGGTCGTGCCGCCCAGGCCGAGGAGGAAGCCGACGGCGAGCATCGCGCCGTAGGAGTTCTTCGCCGGGATCAGGAGGAGGACGGGCACGATCGTCAGCGCCGACACCAGCGGGAACATCACCTTGGCGCCGTAGCGGTCGGTGAGCGCACCGGCCGGGATCCGCCCCAGCGAGCCGACCAGGACGGGGACGGCGACGAGCAGCGACTGCTGGAAGGAGCTGAGGTCCAGCCGGTCCCCGTACCAACTGGCCAGCGGCGCGATCAGGTCCCACGCCCAGAAGGTGAGCGCGAACCCGATCGTGGCCATGACCAGGTTCCGGTAGGCGGTGCCGGAGGGCTTCGCGAGGGTGTCCACGCGATCAGTCAAGTGCGGCCGGCGGGCCCGGGCGCGCCGGATTGGGCCGTACGGGGGCGCGGCTTCGCGGCGGCTACGGCCAGTGCGCCGTGGTCGGCGGGCGGCCGTCGTCCGTCACCGTCAGGCGCGGGCCGTCCGGCGTCGCCGCCACCTCCACCAGGATGGCCGAGACGCCCGGCCGGCGGTGCGCGGCCGCGAGGGCCTTGCGCAGGGCGGCGAGCAGCGGGTCGGCGTCGGCCGGGTCGACGAGCGTGTCGACGGCGCCGGTGAAGTGCACGGAGGGCTGGAAGCCGAGGAGCACCCCGGCGCCGCCCGTCTCGCGCAGGACCCGGCCCCGGAAGGTCGTCGGCGCGTCGGCGGGCGGCTGCTGGAGGGCGAAGATGGCCGTCCGTACCTCCTGGATGGTGGAGTCCAGCTCGTCCACCGCCCGCCCGAGCAGCGCGGTGTCCTCGGGGGAGTCGGGGTCGGAGTCGGGGTCGGGGTCGCCCGCTTTCTCGCCGGCCGCGCGGCGGCGCGTCGACTCCAGCATCATCTCCGTCGCGAAGAGCCGCTGGACGACGAGGTCGTGCAGGTCGCGGGCGATCCGGTCGCGGTCCTCGTACACCGCCAGTTGCTTCCGGTTGTGCTGCGCGTCCGCGAGGACGAGCGCGAGCGCCGCCTGGGAGGCGAACTGCGAGGCGAGCAGCCGCTCCACCGCCGTGTACGGGCGTCCGCCGATCCGCCGGGGCAGCGCGAGCGTGCCGATGAGCCGGCCGCCGCTCTGCAGCGGCAGCATCATCGAGGGCCCGAACCGCGACCGTACGTGTGTCGTCATCCGCGGGTCGGTCGCCGAGTTCTCGACGAACACCGGTTCCCCGCCGAGCAGTTGCTCCAGGACCGGCGATCCCGGCGCGATCGTCGTCCCCACCAGGTCGCCCGGGTCGTCCACGGTCGAGGCCGCCACGATCTCCATCCCGCCCTCCTCGGTGGGCTGCAGGACGACCCCGGCCGAGGCGTCCGCGAGCAGCCGCGCCCGCTCGGCGACGGTCATCAGCGCGTTCGCCGCGGGCTCCCCGGAGAGCAGCGCCGTCGTCACCGCCGCCGCGCCCTCGATCCAGCGCTCGCGCTGCCGGACGGTCTCGTAGAGCCGGGCGTTGCCGATCGCGATCCCGGCCTGCGAGGCGAGGACCCGCAGCATCGACAGGTCCCGCTCGGTGAACGGTCCGCCCCGCTTCTCGGTGAGGTAGAGGTTGCCGAACACCTCGGTGTGGACCCGGATCGGGACCCCGAGGAACGAGTGCATGACGGGGTGGCCCTCGGGCACGCCGCCGGAGCGCGGATCGGCGGTCAGGTCGTCGAGGCGCAGCGGCTGCGGGTCCTCGATGAGGACCCCGAGGAGCCCGCTGTGTCCGTCGGGGAGGCGGGGGATCCGCTCCCGCTCGGCGTCCGTCATGCCGGCGGTGAACAGCTCGGTGAGCCGGCCGCGCTCGGGGTCCACGACCCCGAGCGCCCCGTAGCGCGCCCCGATCAGTTCGGCCGCGGACTCCACGATGTGCTGGAGGGTGGCCCGCAGTTCGAGGTCGGTGCCGACGCTCAGGACCGCCTGGAGCAGCATCGGCAGGCGCGGTGCCGAGTCCGGTTCGTCGTCCGGTTCGTCGTGCTGGTCCGTCAGTGCCATGGGAGCATTGTCAGGCGAAACGGGCGATCGGGACGATCATTCCGCCTCGGCCAGCGGGTCGAGGATCATCGGCTGGATCTTGCCCTCCAGCATCGAGCCGAGCCCCAGGATCGCGCACACGTCGGGCCGTTCGGCGATGGTCACCGGCATCCCGGTCGCCTCGCGCAGCATCTGGTCGAGCCCGGGGAGCAGGGCGCTGCCGCCGACCATCATGATGCCGCGCTCGGCGAGGTCGGCCACCAGGTCCGGCGGGCAGTCGCGCAGGATCTTGCCGATGCCGTCGAGGACGGCGGTCAGCGGGGTGTGGATCGCCTGGCGCACGGCGGCGGTGTCGACGGTCACCGAGCGGGCGAGGCCGGTGGCGACGTCCCGGCCGTGGATCTCGGTGTAGCTCGGGCCCTGGAGGGTCAGGCCGTTGCCGCTGAGAGCGACTTGAAGCGGCCGGACGGACTGGCTGGGCAGCATCAGCTCGTGCTGGTGGCGCAGGTGCTGGATGACCGCGTGGTCGATCGCGTCACCGCCCACCGGGATCCGCTCGGCGGTCACGATCGACCCGAGGGACAGCACGGCGACCTGGGTGGTGGCCGCCCCGCAGACCATGATCATGGTGGCGGTGGGCTGCTCGACGGGGAGTCCGCAGCCCACGGCCGCCGCGATCAGGGTGTCGACCAGCTCGACCCGGCGGGCGCCGAGCCCGACGAGGGTCTCCACGGCCGCGCGCTGCGCGAGCGGGTCGCTGTCGTGCGGGGTGCAGGCGGCGGCGCGCAGCCGGGGCTTGCGGCGCAGCTGGCGGCGGAGCTTCTCGCCGAGCAGGTGACGGAGCATCCGCTGGGCCATCTCGATGTCGACGACGGTGCCGCCGGAGACGGGCCGGACGACGCGGATGTAGTCGGGGGTGCGGCCGGTCATCTTCTCCGCAAGCGCGCCCACGGCGATCAGCGCGCCGGTACGGGTGTTCACGGCGGCGACACTGGGCTCGTCGACGACGAGCCCGGCGCCCTTGACGAAGACCCGGGTCCGGGCGGCGCCCAGGTCGACGGCGACATGGCAACGGCGCAGCTGCTCAAGGCTGACGGTCACGGCGGATCCTCCGGAGTGCGGTGCTGGCGCGGGGCGAGGCGTGGTGCGTTTCGGCGTCCTGTTCGCATCGTGCGACCGGCTCCGGCGCGGCGCGCGCTGGGATGCGCCGCCTGGGGGTGGGAGGTGGGTGACGTCCGGTTCAGAGCAGACGCTGGAACAGCCCCCAGGTGAACTCGGCCGCACCCGTGCCGCCGCCCGGGAGGGTGAAGTCCAGGCGCAGCCTGGTCGGCGCGCTGCCGTCGCGCGCCCGGGCCGGCGGGAAGGCGTTGCCGACCTCGGCGAGGGTGCAGCCCCAGGGCCGTAGATCCGCCTCGGTGCGCAGCTCGGGGGCGGGGGCCCCGGGCGCGCGGACCAGGCCGCTGCCCCAGACGTCCGGCGCGGTCCGGCGGCCGAGCGGGCCCACCAGGACCTCCCAGCGCAGCTCGGGCCAGAGCGGCAGCTCCCACTGGAGGAGCTCGGAGTCGTACCGCTCCACCCGGCGGCGTGCCACGGGCTCCCCGAGCGCCGACCGGTAGCGGGCGAGCTCGCCAGGGCCCCGGCGGGCGTGCGCCCAGGCCTGCCAGCGCCGGTTGGCCTCGCGCATCGCGGTCCGGGTCGCGCCGAGCGCGCGGACGGCTTCCTCGACGAGTTCCGGCTGGTGGTCGGCCATCCGGCGGAGCAGGACGAGCTGGAACTCGGTGGGCCCGAAAGGCTCGGACGAGGTCATGCGACCATCCTGCCCGAAGCGGGAGAATCGCGACGACACGCCGTCGACCTGGGGTTTCCTCACAGGATCCTCACTTTCCCGCCTACCTGTGGGGACCCGCCGACACATACTCTGCGGCAGCCATGGACTACTGCCATCAGTGCCGACGGCATCTCAACGGCGCCCTCGCCTGTGCGGGGTGCGGTACGCCGGTGGAGGAGCTGCGGTACGAGACCCCCCGCGCGACCGAGTACGCGGCCGAGACCGAGCACGTCTACGAACTGGACGTCGTCGAGCCTCCGCGCCCCGCCTCGGGAGGCAGGCGCGCCTCCAGGCGTGCCCCGGCGGGGCCTGCCGCGTCGGGACGGGCGGCCTCGCGCAAGGGGCGCCGGGCCCGCAGCCGCAAGGGGCGAAACGTTCTGGTGGGCTCCCTCGGGCTGCTCCTGGCGGCCGGCGCGCTGAGCCTGACGAAGGCGGCCCTGGACCCTCCGGAGGAGGGCGGCGCCGCCACCGCGGTCCAGGAGGAGGAGGTCGTCGAGACCTCGCTGCCACCGGTGCATTCGGAGTCCGTACGGCCGACTGCGACCCGTGGTCCGGTCCGGGTGTCGACCTCGGCCTCCCCGGTGGGCACGCGCACGCCCGCCCAGGGGCACACGGGCATACCCGGCGGGGGCTCCGGCGGCGGATCCGGTTCGGGTGGCGGGAACGGCTCGGGCGGCGGGAACGGCTCGGGGAGCGTGGGCGGGAGCGGGCAGGGCTCGGACGGCGGTCAGGGAGACCCGTCGAGCGCTCCGCCGACGGGTTCACCGTCCGCGTCGCAGCCCGGCACCACGCCGACGGCTCCGGGCAGCGGCAGCCCGACAGCGACGCCGCCCGGTTCGCCGCCGCCGACCACTCCGGCGCCCGCGCCGAGCCCCACCTGCTGGCTCTTCATCTGCTGGTAGCGGCCGTCGTGGGAGGCCACGTCCTGTTACGCCACGTCCTCGCCCAGCATCCGCTTCAGCAGGTCCCGCAGCAGCGTGCGCTCGACCTCCGTGAGCTGCCCGAGCGGCTCGCGCGCGAAGTCGAGCGAGTCCCGCAGCCGGCGGGCGGTTTCCAGGCCCTCCGGCGTGGGCGCGGCCAGCTTGACGCGGCGGTCGGCCGGGTCGGGGCGGCGCTCCGCCAGGCCGCGCGCTTCGAGGCGGTCGACGATCCCCGTCACGTTCGACGGCTCGCACTTCAGCTTCTCGGCGATCTTCCGCATGGCCACCGGCTCGAGCGACAGCAGCCCGAGGACCCGGGCCTGCGCGCCGGTGAGCGCGTGCTCCGAGGCCGCCTGCTCGTACTCCTCGTGGTACCGCGCCACGACCGTGCCGATCAGGTCGACGACTTCGACGGTCAGGGGGTCTGTGCGTGGGGTGGCCATGGGCACCATCGTACCCAGATACTTGACAACATGAAATATCCAAGCGCATGGTTGTTTCAGGTAGTGAAGTAATTTTCCGTTCCAGGAGGCAGAGCCGATGTCCGTACTTCCCGCGTCCAGCCGTGAGTGGCACCTCGTCGCCCGTCCGCACGGCTGGCCGACCCCCGCGGACTTCGCGCTCCGTGAGACCCCCGTCACCGCGCCCGCCGAGGGCCGGATCCTGGTCAAGAACCTGCACTTCTCGGTCGACCCGTACATGCGGGGCCGGATGAACGACGTGAAGTCGTACACCCCGCCCTTCAAGCTGGACCACCCCATGGACGGCGGCGCCGTCGGCGAGGTCGTCGCGTCGAACGCGGAGGGCTTCGCCGTCGGCGACCACGTCCTGCACCGCCTCGGCTGGCGCGAGTACGCCGACGTGGACGCGCAGCACGCCGTCAAGGTCGACGCCTCCCTCGCCCCCCTCTCCTACTACCTCGGCGTGCTCGGCATGACGGGCCTGACGGCCTACGCCGGCCTCTTCGAGGTCGCCTCCTTCAAGGAGGGCGACGTGGTCTTCGTCTCCGGCGCGGCCGGCGCCGTCGGCAGCCAGGTCGGCCAGATGGCGAAGCTCAAGGGCGCCTCCCGGGTCATCGGCTCGGCCGGCTCCGACGAGAAGGTCAAGCTGCTCGTCGAGGAGTACGGCTTCGACGCCGCGTTCAACTACAAGAACGGCCCGGTCAAGGACCAGCTCCGCGAGGCCGCTCCGGACGGCATCGACGTCTACTTCGACAACGTCGGCGGGGACCACCTCGAAGCCGCGATCTCCTCGCTCAACGTGCACGGCCGCGCCACCATCTGCGGCATGATCGCGCAGTACAACGAGACCGAGCCGGTCGCGGGCCCGCGCAACATGGCCATGATCATCGGCAAGCGGCTGCGCCTCCAGGGCGTCCTCGTCGGCGACCACTACGGCCTGCAGCCGCAGTTCGTCCAGGAGGTCGGCGGCTGGCTGCGCTCCGGCGAGCTGAAGTACGACGAGACCGTCGTCGAGGGCATCGAGAACGGCGTGGAGGCCTTCCTCGGCCTGCTCCGCGGGGAGAACACCGGAAAGATGATCGTTTCCGCGACCCGTTAGTCTTCCCTCAGCCGTCGCGATCGTGGGCGCGAGTCGCGGCGAACCAGCAGAAGGAAGCATCAGATGTCCATCCAGCAGTCCGACGTCCTGTACACCGCCGTCGCCACCGCCGAGAACGGGCGTGACGGCCGGGTCGCGACGGACGACGGCCAGCTCGACGTCGTCGTGAACCCGCCGAAGGCCATGGGCGGCTCGGGCGCGGGCACCAACCCCGAGCAGCTCTTCGCCGCCGGTTACAGCGCCTGCTTCCAGGGCGCGCTGGGCGTCGTGGCGCGCAACGAGAACGCCGACATCGCGGGCTCGTCGGTCACCGCCGAGGTCGGCATCGGCAAGAACGACGACGGCTTCGGCATCATCGTCAAGATCTCGGCGACCATCCCGAACGTGGACGCCGAGACCGCGAAGAGCCTGATCGAGAAGGCCCACCAGGTCTGCCCGTACTCCAAGGCGACCCGCGGGAACATCACGGTCGAGCTGGCCGTCTGAGTTACGCGTAGTCTGAAGTGGGCCGCACCTCGACCGACCGGGGTGCGGCCCTCTTCGTACCGGCCCGCCCGGGGCGCCCGATAGGGTGATCGACATGCGCGATTTCGGGGCCGGGTTCGGATATCTGGTACAGGGGCAGAAGTGGGTGGCCCAGCACGGCCGGTGGTTCGGCTTCGGGCTGCTCCCGGGGCTCGTGACCCTCGTGCTCTACGTGGGCGCGCTCATCGGTCTCGGCTACGGAGCCGACGACCTGACCAGCTGGGCGACACCGTTCGCCGACGACTGGACCTCCCCCTGGCAGGGGCTCTTCCGGGGCTTCCTCACCGGCCTGGTCTTCGTCTTCGGGCTCTTCCTCGCGGTCATCACCTTCACCGCCGTGACCCTGCTGGTCGGCCAGCCGTTCTACGAATCGCTCTCCGAGCAGGTCGACCGCACCGAGGGCGGCGACGTCCCCGAGTCGGGCCTGCCGCTCTGGCGCGAGCTGTGGATCTCCGCGCGCGACAGCCTGCGCGTGCTCGCCCGGGTCGCCCTGTACGGCATCCTGCTCTTCGCCTGCGGCTTCATCCCGGTCGTCGGCCAGACCGTCGTCCCGGTGATCGGCTTCTGCGTCTCGGGCTTCTTCCTCGCCCACGAACTGACCTCCGTCGCCCTCCAGCGCCGGGGCGTCGAGCTGAAGGACCGCCTCCGGATGCTCCGTGGCCGCCGGACGCTCACCCTGGGCTTCGGCGTCCCGCTGGTCCTCTCGTTCCTGGTCCCGTTGGTCGCCGTCTTCCTGATGCCGGGCGCCGTCGCGGGCGCGACCCTGATGGCCCGCGAGCTGAACGGCGAGACGGCCGGGACGGGCGAGGGCGGGGACAAGACCCCCGCGCCGCCCGCCCGGACGGGCACCCCGCAGCCGCACCCGTACGCCTGACGCCGGGCCTCAGCCCACTTCCGCGAGGGCGAAGCCCGCGCGCTCGGGACCCGCGTCGGCGACGCGCTCGCCGTCGGGGCCCCAGCCGCCGCTGAGACCGACGCAGGGGCCCGCCTCGCACGTGCCGACGAGGTTGGCGAGGACCACGAACAGCCCGAAGTCCCGGGCCCGTACCGGATACACCTTCTCGAACGAGTCGTTCTCGGCGTCCAGCGCGGAGCTCGCCAGATAGACCGTGCAGCCGTCGGCGGCGGCCCGCTCCGCGATGTCGGGGAAGCGGTTGTCGTAGCAGGTGGCGAGCGCGAACCGGACCCCGTCGAGGGTGAAGCGGCCGTCGGCCGTGCCCGGGGCGAAGACCTCGTTCTCGATGCCGTGCAGATGTGCCTTGTCGTAGCGGGTGAGCAGCTCGCCGTCCGGGCCGAACACCAGGGACGTGATGCCGGGCAGGCCGCCCGCTGTGCGCACCGGCCCGTTGACGACCGCCGCCACGCCCGCCGCGCGGCAGGCCTCCCGTACCGGATCGAGGCGTGGGTCGTCCTCGGCGAGGTGGAGGGCAGGGGTGGCGCCGATGAGGGCCGGCTCGTAGCCGGTGAGGGCCAGCTCGGGAAGCACGACCACGCGGGCCCCCTCGGCGGCGGCCCCGCGGATCAGGCCGGCCACGGTAAGGACGTTGGCCTCGACATCCCCGGCGACCGGGGCGAACTGCGCTGCTGCGACGATCATGACCGCCATCATCCCGCCCATCCGCCGCCGGGCGCCAGGGGCTGCCCGGCGGATCATGGCCGGGGTCGCGACCCTGATCCGCCGGACAGCCCCTAGGAGCTCGCGGCCACCGCGACGATCGCCCGGACCTGGGCGATGATGGCGAGCCGGTTGGTGACGAACTCCGGGTCCGTGATCGTGCCCGTCGTCGGGTCCGTGTTGCCGGCGCCGAACTGCAGGACCGGGGTGTGGACATGGCCGCCGGGCAGCTCCGGGAGGCCGAGTCGGTCGCGCAGCAGGGTCGCGCGGTAGGCGATCTCGTTGGAGAGGTAGTTCCCGCCGCCGCCCGCGCGGGCCGTGGAGCCCGCCGTCGGTCCGTCCGCGCGGTCCACGGGCCCGGTCGCGCCCGCCGGGATCTCGGTCACCGCCGTGTTGTCCCGTACCGGGAACCGCCCGGTGTCCGCCGCCACGATCGAGGTGTACGGCAGGGTCGTCGCCGTCCACTGGGGCTGCGTGGCCGGGTCGGCCACCGGGACGGTCTCCGTCCGGGAGAGGTTCTCGTTGTCGGGGAAGCCGCCCCGCCAGGCCCCGTTGAACCGCTCGATGTCGAAGCGGCCGATCCGGCCCTGGCTGACGGTGGTGAAGAGGTCCACCTCCGGCAGGTGCCCGCGCAGCGTCCGCTCGACGGTGCCGTCGGCGAAGTCCTGCCAGCGCACGGGGAAGACGGCTGTCTCGATCCGGGCGAGGTCACCGTCGGCGGTCCGGATCAGCGACCCGTCCAGGGCCAGCGCGGTGGCCCCCGAGGGGTTGCTGATGCGGACGTCCCGGTCGAGCGTGAACGGGTCGAAGCCGGTCAGCAGGATCCGCTTCACGCACGTGCCGCGAGGCCCGCCGCCCTGAAACCGGATCGAGTCCTGGCCGCGCGACGAGCGCTCAAGGCGGTCCATCAGCCGGGCCCTGCGCTCCTCCCCGAGCACGAACCCCGGCTGCCAGCCCCGCAGTTCGCGGGTCATCGCAAGCCGCGCCCAGTACAGCGGGCGGTCGTCGTCCTTGCTCAGGTCCCCGCGCACCCGGCGTCCCTGCGCCCGGTCGACGGCGTCGCGCCAGAGCCGTTCCCCGTGCCGTACGACCGCCCGTTCGGCCTCCCCGTACGACTCCGCCCCGGCCAGCGCCCGGGCGAACTCCGGTGCCACGGAGGCGAATCCGCCGCGCCGCAGGATCTCCTGGGGCACGGCCCGGTCGAGCCGGGCCTCCTCCACGGTCGCCGCGGTCACGGAACCCGCGGCCGTGGCGGGCGGTGCGCCGAGCGTCAGGGTGGCGGTGATCAGCGCGAGACCGAGCGCTGCGGGACGTAAGCGGGACAGCACGGGCGGGACCTCCGTCGCGTCGGAAACCGGCCCGCGCAGTATCCCGGCTCACCCGCAACTCCCGCTACGGTGCCCTCACTTGCCGCCCGCGTCCTCCACGCCCTCCGTACCCTTCGCGTCTTCTCCGCCGTTCAGCAGCCGCAGGAAGTCCCGGAACGCCGCCGGCATGTCCACCGCCGACGGGTCCAGCAGCCACTGGTATTGAAGCCCGTCCATCACGGCCGTCAGGATCGGCGCCGCCCGCTCGGGTGTAAGGCCGCTCGGCAGGCGCTCGCCGAACTCCAGGCGCAGCACGGTCGCCATCTCCGTACGGACCTGGGTGTAGCGCTCGGTGAAGAACCGGCGTGCCGGGTGGTCCTCGGTCACGCTCTCGCCGAGCAGCGCCGAGAAGGTCTGCACGATCCCCGGCCGCATCGCGTTGTACTCGACGAGCGAGTCGATCAGGTCGAGCCGCCAGCCCTCGCGCGAACCCGCGCCGCTCGTGTCCCACTTGTCGCGCTCCGCGAGCACCGCGACGAGCAGGGCCTCCTTCGTGGGGAAGTAGTGCAGCAGCCCCTGCTGCGTCAGGCCGACCCGCTCCGCGACCGCGCCGAGCGACGCGCCCCGGTAGCCGCGCTCGGCGATCACCTCCAGGGCCGCGCGCACGATGTCCGAGCGCCGCTCCTCGCTCCTGGCCCGCACCATCGCCGTGGCCCCCTTTCCCTGCCGTCCGTCCGCCGAAGGTCCCTCGAAGATCCCTCGTTCCCAGGACCGTACGGCATGACATGATTACGAAACAGTAACGTAACCTACCGATCTACAGGTATCGGGTCCACCATGGGCCGCACACGACCTTCAGCGAGGAGACATGGCCATGGCGGAGCACAGCGCGGAGACCGTTCGTGAGCAGGCCGTCGAGACGGCGCTCGGCAAGCTCGACCTGGACACCAAGACCCGGCTGCTCGGCGGCCAGGACATGTGGTCCCTGCCCGCCGTGCCGGAGATCGGCCTGCGGTCGATCGTGATGTCCGACGGCCCGATCGGCGTCCGGGGCGTCCGCTGGACCGCCGACGACCCGTCCGTCGCCCTGCCCTCCCCGACGGCCCTCGCCGCCTCCTGGGACCCGGCCCTCGCCCGCCGCACCGGCCGCCTGCTCGCCCAGGAGGCCCGCCGCAAGGGCGTCCACGTCCTCCTCGCCCCCACCGTCAACCTGCACCGCTCCCCGCTCGGCGGCCGCCACTTCGAGGCCTACAGCGAGGACCCGTACCTCACCGGCGTCATCGGCACCGGCTACGTCCAGGGCGTCCAGGACGGCGGCGTCGGCACCACGGTCAAGCACTACGTCGGCAACGACGCCGAGACCGACCGCTTCACCGTCGACAGCGTCATCGCCCCGCGCCCGCTGCGGGAGCTCTACCTCGCGCCCTTCGAGGCCATCGTCAAGAACGCCCACCCCTGGGGCATCATGACCGCCTACAACCAGGTCAACGGCGTGACCATGAGCGAGCACCACGAGCTCGTCAACGAGGTCCTGCGCGGCGAGTGGGGCTTCGACGGCGCCAACGTCTCCGACTGGATGGCCGCCCGCTCCACCAAGGGCGACATCGAAGGCGGCCTCGACGTCGCCATGCCCGGCCCCCAGACCGTCTACGGCGAGGCGCTCGCCGCCGCGGTCCGGGCCGGCGAGGTCGAGGAGTCGCTGGTCGACGCGGCCGTACGGAACGTGCTGCGGCTCGCCGCCCGCGTCGGCGCCCTCGAAGGCGCCCCGGCGGTCGTCACCGAGCCCCCGGCCACGATCGACGGCGACGCGCTCGCCCGCGAGGTCGCCCGGCGCGGAGTCGTCCTCGTCCGCAACGAGAACGGCGCGCTGCCCCTCAAGAACGGCACGGTCGCCCTCTCCGGCGCCGCCGCCCGCGACGCCCGGGTCCTCGGCGGCGGCTCCGCCCAGGTCTTCCCCGACCACACGGTCTCCCCGCTCGACGGCCTCACCGCCGCGCTCGCCGACGGCGCCCTCACCTTCACCATCGGCGCGGACCCGAGCGACGAACTCACCCCCGCCGACCAGGGCTTCACCCTCCGGGCCGTCTGCCGCGACGCCGACGGCACCGTCCTCGGCGAGGGCTCCCTGCCCAACGGCCAGGTCCAGTGGATCGGCGACGACCTCCCGGCCGGCGTCACCCACGAGGCCCTCGCCTCCATCGAGGTCACCGGCACCTTCACCCCGCGCGAGTCCGGCGAGCACTCCTTCGGGACCCGCGGCCTCGGCGCCTTCACCCTCAGCATCGCGGGGAAGACCGTCTTCGACGGGCTCCAGGCGATGGGCCCCGAGAGCGACCCCTTCGAGGCGTTCTTCGGCTCACCCGTCGAGCGCGCCAAGGTCGCCCTCACCGCGGGCGAGAGCGTCGAGGTCTCCCTGCTCCACCCGCTGGACAAGGAGTTCGCGGCCCCGCTGCCCGCAGTGATGTTCTCCTTCGTCCACCTCGGGCCGCAGCGGGACCCCGACGAACTGATCGCCGAAGCCGTCGAGGCCGCCCGCGCCGCCGACACCGCCGTCGTGGTCGTCGCCACCACCGAGCGCGTCGAGTCCGAGGGCTTCGACCGCAAGGACCTCGCCCTGCCGGGCCGCCAGGACGAGCTGGTCCGGGCCGTGGCCGCCGCCAACCCGAACACCCTCGTCGTCGTCAACGCCGGCTCCCCGGTCGAGATGCCCTGGCGCGAGGAGGTCGCCGCGATCCTGCTCAGCTGGTTCCCCGGCCAGGAGGGCGGCGCCGCGCTCGCCGACGTCCTCACCGGCGCCGAGGAGCCCGGCGGCCGGCTCCCCACCACCTGGCCCGTCGCCCTAGCCGACGTTCCGGTCACCGAGGTCACCCCCACCGACGGTCAACTCGACTACACCGAGGGCGTGTTCGTCGGCTACCGCGCCTGGGACAAGGCCGGCGCCACCCCCGCGTACGCCTTCGGTCACGGCCTCGGCTACACCACGTGGGCCTACGACTCCCTCGAAGTCACCCCGACCGCGGCGAAGGTCCGGATCACCAACACCGGCACCCGCACCGGCCGCGAGGTCGTCCAGATCTACCTGGCGCCCACGGCGGACGCTGTCGAGCGCCCGGCCCGCTGGCTGGCCGCCTTCGCGAGCGTCGAGGCCGGCCCCGGCGAGAGCGTCGAGACCGAGATCCCGCTGCCCGCCCGCGCCTTCGAGATCTGGGACGAGGAGCGGAACGACTGGGCGCACATCTCGGGTACGTACGAGGTCCGCGCCGCGCACTCGCTCGCCGACACGCGCCTCACCGCGACGCTGGACATCTGAGGTCCCGCGCTCCCCTGACCGGCCCCGGGGCGGAACCTGACAACCGCCCCGGGGCTTCCCCACCTTCCTCAGCGCGTGCCGAAGCGGAACACGGTCTCCGAGGCGTACACCTCACCCGGCCGCAGCACGGTCGACGGGAACTCCGGCCGGTTCGGCGAATCCGGGAAGGCCTGCGTCTCCAGGGCGACCCCGCCGAGGTCCGGGTTCCCGTACACCTGCAGCCCCGGTTCGGTGGTCTCCACGGTCACCGTCCGCCCGGTGTCGGGCGCGTACAGCTCGGCCGCCGGCGAACCGTACCCGTCGAGGACGAAGTTGTGGTCCAGCGGGACCGACAGCGGCCCGCCGGCGCGGAAGTCCAGCTCCGTGCCCGTCACCTCGGCGAACTCCCCGGTCGGGATGCCCGTCGGGTCCGTCGGCGTGTACCGCCCTGCGGCGACCCGCAGCTCGTGCGCCCCGCCGCCCGGCTTCCAGTACGTGTGGTTCGTCAGCGCCACCACCGTCGGCGCGTCGGTCACTGCCCGATACCCGATCCGCAGCGCCCCGTCGGCGTCGAGCGTGTACGTCACCCAGACCGCGAGCCGGCCGGGGAAGCCCTCCTCGCCGTCCGGGCTGACCCGGGAGAGCCGTACCCCGCCGTCGACCTCCTCCGCGTCCCACACCCGCTTGTCGAAGCCGCGCTCCCCGCCGTGCAGGGAGTTCGGCCCACCGTTGCGGGCGAGGCGGTACGTCGTGCCGTCCAGGGTGAAGGAGCCGCCCGCGATCCGGTTGGCGTACCGCCCCACCAGGGCGCCGAAGTACGGCTCGGGATGCTTCAGATAGCCCGTCAGATCCGGGAAGCCGAGCACCACCTCGTCCGGCACGCCGTCCCGGTCCGGTACGACGACCGACTGGACGATGCCGCCGTACGTCAGCACCCGCACCCGTACGGCGTCCCGCTGGAGGGTCCAGCGCGTGACGTCCGTACCGTCGACCGAACCGAAGGGCTCACCCGTGATCCTCATGATCCGAAACCCTACGCGGGCCCCTCCGGCGCCGTCACCTGCCGATGCGCCAGCTCCGCGAGCCGCGCCTGCCCGTTCTTGCTGGGGTGGAACCAGTCCCAGCGGCTCAGCTGCTCGCCGTCGAAGGGGAAGCCGAACACCGCGCCGCCGTCGTACCGGCAGCGCCGGTCCTTCGCGCAGACCTCCTCCAGGACCGTGTTGTACGCGACCACCCGGTCCCGTACGGCCGTCCGGCGCTTCTCGGCCGGAGCGCTCAGGTCCTCCGCGTCGGCCAGCATCGAGCCGCAGATCCCCAGCTTCCAGATCTGCCGGCTCAGGGCGCTGTCCTTGCCGGACGACCAGAGCCGCTTCAGATCCGGCACGCTCGACACGTACACCTGCGCCTTCGGCGCGGCCCTGCGCAGGCTCGCGAGGGACGCCTCGAAGTCCGCGCGGAACTCCGCGACCGGCGTCATCAGTTCGGCCCGGGCCCGGCAGGCGTCGTTGGAGCCCATCATCACCGTCACCAACTCCGGCTTCCGGGCGCCCGCCCGGGCCATCTGCTCGGGCAGCTCCGCCATCCGCGCGCCCGTCTTCGCCAGGTTCCAGCTGCGCTCGGCGACGCGCTCGGGACCGAGGAGCCGCAGGGCCAGGCTGTTGACCAGGGTGTCAGTGCCGGTCGCCCAGGACGCCTCGGGGCAGTCCGCCAGGACCGTACAGGCGTCGAAGGCGCGGGTGATGGAGTCGCCCACGGCGGCGACGGAGGCGGGGGTGCGGTCCCAGACGGGGGTGGGGGTCGGGGTCGGCCTGGGGGAGGCGGAGGCTTCGGGCTTCGCGACCTCACACCCCGTCAGGGAGCCGACGCACAGCAGCGCGACGGCCCCCGCTGCGGTGAGGCCGGTCCGGAATCGTCGTGTGCCGCGCATCATTCGGCGCATCCCCTGGCCCCTCTTTTCCCGCCCGGTCGGCGTCCTGGCGAGTGAAAGCTTCGTGTCCGCCGGCCCCCTGACCGACCGTACGTCACCCCAAGGGCAGTGCGGCACGGTAGCTTTTCCCCCGTCGAACCAGAGGCACCTTTGCCAATCGGCTCCGGTAAATTACATCACGTCACATGCTGTCCCCTTTTCGGGGGTTTACGGAGTTTACTCCCGATGCTGTTTACTGAGGCCGCTGGGAAAGGCGAACCTCGTCCCACACTGGAGGTCCCGGTGACGACACGTGGAGTCCTGTACGTACACTCCGCACCGCGCGCGCTGTGCCCACACGTCGAATGGGCGGTCGCGGGTGTCCTCGGTGCGAGGGTCCAGCTCGACTGGATCCGTCAGCCGGCGTCGCCCGGCACGTGGAGAGCCGAGTTCTCCTGGAAGGGCGAGACCGGTACGGCCTCCAAGCTCGCCTCCGCGCTGCGCGGCTGGCAGATGCTCCGCTTCGAGGTCACCGCGGAACCCTGCCCGACCGCAGAGGGCGAGCGCTACAGCGCCACCCCCGAGCTGGGCATCTTCCACGCCGTCACCGGCATGCACGGCGACATCCTGATCCCGGAGGACCGCCTGCGGGCCGCCCTGGCCCGCTCCGTGCGCGGCGAGACGGAGCTGGAGGCGGAGATCGCCAAGCTCCTCGGCAAGCCCTGGGACGACGAACTGGAGCCCTTCCGTTACGCCGGCGAGGGCGCCCCGGTCCGCTGGTTGCACCAGGTCGTCTGACCCCTCCCCGTAACCCGGCAGGGGTACATTCCGCCCGGGGCGCGCAGGGGGCGCGCGGGGGTGGGGGACTTCATGCGTCTGCGCGGTGTGGTCGCGGCGATCGCCGCGGTGCTGAGCGCGACCGCGCTCGGCTCGGCACTGGTGCTGCTCGCGGGCTTCGTGTACCAGGCCGTGAACGGCGAGGAGGTCGACGCTCTGATCGGGTGGGCCGTCCTTCTGGTGGTGGTCGCCCTGGGGCTGTTCGCCCTCTTCGGCGAGATGCGGCCGGACGAGGAGGACGGCAAGGCGGAAGCGGGGGAGCCCAAGGACGGGCAGGAGGCGGAGTCCGCGCGTACGGCGGAGCCGGCCGAGGGCGCGAGCAAGGGCGACGGGTTCCACGCCCTCGTCCTCGTCCTCGGGGTGCTCGGCCTCGTCGCCGGAGGGGTCCTCGGGATCGGGGGCTATGAGGCGCTGCGGCCCTCGACCGCGACACGCCCGGAAGCCGAGGCCTCCGGTCCGCCGTCGGCCGCGCCTTCGGCCTCGGCTTCGGGAGCGTCTGGCAGCGCGGCCGTCGCCTGGAAGGTCCCGCCCGTCGGAGGCCCGTACGACACGGGGCCCGGCGCCTGGGGGCTCGGGGACGTCGCCGTCCAGGTCAGGCTCGACGGCCTTTCGGCGTACGACGTCCGCGACGGGGCCGTCCGCTGGAGCGTGCCGGCGCCCGCGCGCGAGGCCGTGTGCGCGATGGGCCCTGAAGTCGCGGGGAACGTCGGGGTGGTGGCGTTCGGGCGGCACGAGAAGCCCTGCGCGACGCTCGCGGCCGTCCACACGTCGACCGGCAAGGTGCTGTGGCGGCAGCCCGTCAAGGGCGCGGGGCTCGCCCCGTACGGTCTCGCCGTCGGCGGGTCCACGGCCGTCGCGGCGGAGGACCGGGTGGTGCGGGGCCGCTCCGCCGAGACCGGGGAACAGCGCTGGCAGCGGCCCCTGGACAAGGGATGCGCGGTCCGGGCGCTGGACGCCGACGCGGCACGCGCGCTCCTCGTGGAGCAGTGCGGCAGCGGCGCCCGGCTGGTCGCCCTGGAGACCCGTACCGGCAAGGAGCAGTGGGCCCGGGCGCTGCCCGTCGAGTCGGAGATCGCGGCGGCGGTGCTCTCGGTGACGCCGGTGGTCGTCGCGGTGGACGAGGAGGACACGCGCGGCACGCACGCGCTGCTCGCCTACGACGACGGCGGCACGCCCACGCTGACCGTGCCGATCACCGGCCCTGCCGGGACGCTCGGCGTCCCCGAGCAGGTGTCGAGGACCGGGGACTGGGTCCGTCCTGTCGTCGCCGGTGAGCTGCTGATCACGCTCGCGGCCAGCGGCTCGGCCGGCGAGGACAAGGTGGTCGCCCTCTCCCTGAAGGACGGCCGCACGGTGTGGGAGCACAGGTCCGACCGGTTGAGGTTCGAAGCGATCGCCCTGGGACCCGACGGCCGTCTCGGGGTCCTCGTCGTGGGAGCGGGCGCGTCGGAGATCGTCCTGCTCGACGCCGCCACCGGAGCCGTACGCGGAGGGATCGCCACGAACGACACGGCTGCCGCCGTCGCGATCCGCCCCGAACTGCTCCCCGCCACCGGCGGCCACGTGGTCGTCAACCGCGTAGCCTCGCCCCCACAATCGGCCGTCTTCGCCCTCCGCTGACATACGGCAGAGGCCCACCCCGCAAGGGATGGGCCTCTGCCGTAGATCGCTTCAGGTCACACCGTGCGGAATGCCGGCACCACGTTGTGGCCGCCGAAGCCGAAGCTGTTGGCCCCTCCCCCGTGCGCCCCTCGCGCCGCTTCGCGGGCTTCGGAACGCTGTGCCGGACTCCGTCCGGCGGACGTGGCTGAGGCCCACCCCGCGCACGGAGTGGGCCTCACACATTGCTTTCGGTCACACCGTGCGGAACGCCAGCACCACGTTGTGGCCGCCGAAGCCGAAGCTGTTGTTGATCGCGGCGATCGTGCCCTGCGGGAGTTCGCGGGGCTCGTCGCGGACGATGTCCGCCTCGACCGCCGGGTCCAGCTCGTCGATGTTGATCGTCGGCGGGGCCAGGCGGTGGTGGAGCGCCAGGACCGTCGCGACGGTCTCGATGCCGCCCGCGCCGCCCAGCAGGTGACCCGTCATCGACTTCGTCGCGGAGATCGCGACGTGGTCCAGGTCGTCGCCGAGCACCTTGCGCAGCGCCTTGATCTCGGCGACGTCACCCTGCGGCGTCGACGTCGCGTGCGCGTTGAGGTGGACGACCTCGGAGGGCTTGAGGTCCGTCGCGTCCAGCAGGTTCTGCATCGCGGCCGCGATGCCCCGGCCGGTCGGCTCGGGCTGCGCGATGTGGTGGCTGTCGGCCGACAGGCCCTGGCCGAGCACCTCGCAGTAGATCCGCGCGCCACGGGCCTTCGCGTGCTCCTCGGACTCGAGGATCACCACGCCCGCGCCCTCGCCGAGCACGAAGCCGTCACGGCCCGTGTCGTACGGACGCGAGGCCTTCGTCGGCTCGTCGTTGTTCTTGGACATCGCCATCATGTTGGCGAAGGCCGCGATCGGCAGCGGGTGGATCGCCGCCTCGGTGCCGCCGGCCACGACCACGTCGGCCCGGCCGGTACGGATCATCTCGACGGCGTAGCCGATCGCCTCGGCACCCGACGCGCACGCCGAGACCGGGGTGTGGACGCCCGCCCGGGCGTTCACCTCCAGGCCGACGTTGGCGGAGGGGCTGTTCGGCATCAGCATCGGCACGGTGTGCGGGGACACACGGCGGACGCCCTTGTCCTTCAGCACGTCGTACTGGTCCAGCAGAGTCGTTACACCGCCGATGCCGGACGCGATGACGGAGCCGAGCCGCTCGGGCGCGATGCTCCCGTCCTCGCCGGCCGGGGCGGTGTAGCCCGCGTCGGCCCACGCCTCACGGGCCGCGATCAGCGCGAACTGCGCCGAGCGGTCCAGCTTGCGGGCGAGCGGGCGGGGCAGAACGTCACCCGGGTCGACCGCGGCGAGCGCCGCGATCTTTACGGGCAGTTCGGCGAATCGTTCGCCCTCGAGGGGCTTGACGCCGGAGCGCCCCGCGATCAGACCTTCCCAGGTCGATGCGGAGTCGCCACCCAGCGGTGTGGTTGCGCCGATACCGGTGACGACCACGGTGCGATTGGTCGAGCTCACAGGAATTCTTTCTCCACGTGTGTGATGGTCGAAATACGGCGCCACCGCCGGGTGGCTTACCGAGTCAGCAAGGGCCGAATCAGCCCTGGTTCTTCAGGATGTAGTCGGTCGCGTCGCCGACCGTCTTCAGGTTCTTGACGTCCTCGTCCGGGATCTTGACGTCGAAGCGCTCTTCGGCGGCGACGACGACCTCGACCATGGACAGGGAGTCGACGTCAAGGTCGTCCGTGAAGGACTTGTCCAGCTGGACGTCCTCGGTCGGGATGCCGGCGATCTCGTTGACGATCTCGGCGAGACCCTTGACGATCTCTTCCTGGGTGGCGGCCATTGTGGCGCTCCTTCTGTGATTGCTTTGATAAACGGCTTCCGGAAGATCCGGAGGTGCCTAGGGGAGAGTAACGACCGACGCGGCGAAGACGAGACCCGCCCCGAAGCCGATGATGAGAGCCGTGTCGCCGCTCTTCGCCTTGCCGGTCGCAAGGAGCCGCTCCATCGCGAGCGGAATCGACGCGGCCGAGGTGTTGCCGGTGGTCTCGACGTCACGCGCGACCGTGACGTGCTCCGGCAGCTTCAGAGTCTTCACCATCGAGTCGATGATCCGCATGTTCGCCTGGTGCGGAATGAAGACATCCAGGTCGTCCGCCGAGATTCCGGCGGCGTCCAGCGCCTGCTGGGCGACCTTCGCCATCTCGAAGACGGCCCAGCGGAAGACCGCCTGACCCTCCTGCGTGATGGCGGGGAACTTGATCTCGCCCTGCTCGTTGAGCGGGAGGTTCGTGTCGTCGCCGCTGTGGAACTCGTTCCACGGGACGGTCTGCTTGATCGTCTCGGACTTGTCGCCCTCCGAACCCCAGACCGTGGGGCCGATGTGCGGCTCGTCGGAGGGGCCGACCACGACCGCGCCGGCGCCGTCGCCGAACAGGAAGGCCGTCGCGCGGTCCTCCAGGTCGGTCAGGTCGCTCAGCCGCTCGACGCCGATGACAAGTACGTACTCTGCCGAACCCTCGACGATCATGCCCTTGGCGAGGGTCAGGCCGTAGCCGAAGCCCGCGCAGCCGGCGGAGATGTCGAACGCGGCCGGCTTGCCCGCGCCGATCTTGTCGGCGATCTCGGTGGCGACGGCCGGGGTCTGCTTGAAGTGCGAGACCGTCGAGACGATGACGGCGCCGATCTGCTCAGGGGCGATCCCGGCGTCGGCGATGGCCTTCCCGGAGGCCTCCACGGACATCGCGGTCACGGTCTCCTCGGGGGAGGCCCAGTGACGGGTGGAGATGCCGGAGCGCGAGCGGATCCACTCGTCGGACGAGTCGATCTTCTCGAGGATCACCTCGTTCGGCACGACCCGGGTGGGGCGGTAGCCGCCGACACCCATGATCCGTGCGTACGGGGCGCCCTTGCTGGGCTTGATCTTCGACATGCTCTACGGCTCCTTACTCAGGCTGCAGTGTGCTCGGCGACGAGCGTGCGGGCCGCGTCGAGGTCGTCGGGGGTCTTCAGGGCGACGGTCGCCACGCCCGGGAGCGCGCGCTTGGCGAGACCGGTCAGGGTGCCGCCGGGGCACACCTCGATCAGCCCGGTCACGCCCAGCTCCTTGAAGGTGTCCATGCACAGGTCCCAGCGGACCGGGTTGGCGACCTGGCCGACGAGGCGGCGGATGACGTCGCCGCCCTCGGTGACGACGGCGCCGTCCCGGTTGGAGACGTAGCGCACGGTCGGAGCGGAAACGGTCAGCTCCTTCGCGGCGGCCTCCAGCTTCGTCACGGCCGGGGCCATGTGCTCCGTGTGGAACGCGCCGGCGACCTTCAGCGGGACGACGCGGCGGACGCCCTCGGGCTTGTCCTCGGCCAGCGCGGCCAGCTGCTCCAGCGTGCCCGCGGCGACGACCTGGCCGGCGCCGTTGACGTTGGCCGGGGTCAGGCCGAGCTTCTCCAGGTGCGGGAAGACGACGTCGGGCTCGCCGCCGAGCAGCGCGGCCATGCCGGTCTCGGTGATCGCGGCGGCCTCGGCCATCGCGAGCCCACGGGCCCGTACGAGACGCAGCGCGGAGACCTCGTCGAGGACACCGGCGAACGCGGCGGCGGTGATCTCGCCGACGCTGTGGCCCGCGACGGCGCCGGGGGCGATGCCGGGAACGGCCTCGCGGAGCGCGCCGGCGGACAGCAGACCGGCGGCGACGAGCAGCGGCTGGGCCACTGCGGTGTCACGGATCTCGTCCGCGTCGGCGTTCGTGCCGTAGTGGACGAGGTCCAGTCCGATGGCCTCGGACCAGGCCGCCACACGGTCGGCGACGCCGGGGAGTTCGAGCCAGGGAGTCAGGAAGCCGGGCGTCTGAGCGCCTTGGCCGGGAGCGACGAGTACGAGCACCCTCACACTCTCTCTTGGGGACGGCTCCGAGCGCCCGTGGGGACTAGGACGAAGAACCGTCGGGGGAATTGTTGGTGTTCGACAAAAGTCTAGGACTGCGAATCTCCGTCGGCCAAGCGCCCCAGAATGAGGGCGATCCGCAGCGTGAAGGCCGACCGGACATCGGAGGGTGACCAGCCGGTGACATCTGTCACACGTCGAAGCCGGTAGCGCACGGTGTTCGGGTGCACGAAGAGCATCCTCGCCGCGCCTTCCAGGCTGCTCGCCTGCTCCAAGTAGACACTCAGAGTTTCCAGCAGCGCCGATCCCGCTTCTTCGAGTGGTCTGTAGATCTCCTCCACCAACTGGTCCCGCGCAGAAGGGTCGGAGGCGATCGCGCGCTCCGGCAGGAGATCGTCCGCGAGGACCGGTCGCGGGGCGTCCTGCCAGGCCGAGCAGGCCTTGAGCCCGGCGGCGGCGGCCTGCGCGGACCGGGTGGCGGCGAGCAGGTCGGGAACGACGGGCCCGGCGACAACCGGCCCCGCCGCATACGGCCCGATCAACGCCTTCGCGACGGCGAGCGGATTGTCGTTCCCCCCGGCGATGACGACGAGCCGGTCGCCGAGGACGCCGGTGAGGACCTGGAGCTTGGCGTGCCGGGCGGCGCGGCGGATCGCCTCGACGGTCAGCTCGCTGTCGCCGTCGGGGGCGGTGCCGAGGACGACGCAGACGTGGTCCGGCGAGTTCCAGCCGAGGGCGGCGGCCCGCGAGACGGCGCCCTCGTCGGCCTCGCCGGAGAGGACCGCGTTGACGACGAGGGACTCCAGACGCGCGTCCCAGGCACCGCGGGCCTCGGCGGCCTGGGCGTAGACCTGGGCGGTCGCGAAGGCGATCTCGCGGGCGTAGACGAGGAGGGCCTCGCGGAGGATGGACTCGTCGCCGGGGGCGGCGACCTCCTCGATCGCCGTCTCCATGACCTCGATGGTGGTGCGGACCATCTCGACGGTCTGCCGCAGCGTGATCGCGCGGGTCAGCTCGCGGGGCGCGGTGCCGAAGACGTCGGTGGAGATGGCCTGCGGGGTCTCCGGGTGCCGGAACCACTCGGTGAACGCGGCGATGCCCGCCTGCGCGACCAGCCCGATCCACGACCGGTTCTCGGGAGGCATCGCCCGGTACCACGGCAGCGTCTCGTCCATACGGGCAATGGCGTTGGCGGCGAGCCGCCCGGAGGACTGTTCGAGGCGCTTCAGGGTCGCGGAATGCGGATGAGCGGCGTTCGTGGGTTCAGGCACGTGGACAAGACTGCCTTATCGGGACGCCCAGGTGCGGGGTCGGGGCCGTTTCCTTGCGCCGGACCCGTCGGGGGCGTGGCGCGGGACGGGCCCGCGGGGGTTTCTGTCGGGCGGGCCTCCGCGGGGCGGGCCTGCCCGGGTGGGCCTCCGCGGGGCCGGGCGGGCGGGCCAGCGGGCCCACCGGCTCGCTGCCGTGGCTGCCGTACGCCCTTCGTGGGCGGGGATCCGGCGGGCCGGTTGGCGAGAGTGTGGCGGGCTACCGTGGGGGCGTGATTCGTATTCAGCGGGCCGGTGACCGTTACCCCGGGGGTGACGAGGTGGCCGGGATCGAGACGCGGCACGCGTTCTCCTTCGGGCCGCACTACGACCCCGACAACCTCCGCTTCGGCGCCGTGCTCGCCTGCAACGAGGAGCGGCTCGCGCCCGGGGCCGGTTTCGCCGAGCACCCGCACCGGCACACCGAGATCGTCACCTGGGTCGTCGAGGGCGAGCTGACCCACCACGACACGGCCGCAGGACACACCACCGTCGTCCGCCCCGGGGACGTCCAGCGGCTCAGCTCCGCCGGGGGCGTACGGCACGAGGAGCGCAACGACGCCGACGTGCCGCTGGTCTTCGTCCAGATGTGGCTCGCCCCGCTGGAGCCGGGCGGCGACCCCGCGTACGAGATCGTCCGGGGCATCGCCGACTCCACCCCGTACGCCCTCCCGGAGGCCGCCGCGATGCTCCACGTCCGGCGCCTGGAACAGGGCGAGCGCACGGCCGTCCCTGACGCGGACCTCGTCTACGCGCACGTGGTGCGAGGCACGGTCCGCCTCGACGGCGAGGAACTCACCCCCGGCGACGCGGCCCGCGTCACCGCCGCCCGAGACCTCGCCGTCCTGGCGACCTCGGACGCGGAGGTCCTCTTCTGGGAGATGCGCGCAGCGGCCTGAGCCGACCCGCACCGGGGCAAAAGGCTCCGGCGCGGAGGCACCGCGCCGGCCCCGCAGGGCGGGCGCGGCCGGGACCGCGCACCCACGCCTAACCCCCCACCCCGCTCGCGTCAGCGAGCCGTCGCGCTCTTCGTGCGCCATCCCTCCCAGCTCACGTTCCACGCCCCGTACCCGTTGCCCTCCGCCACCGTGCCCTTCGTGTCCGCGCCCTTGATCTCGAACGGGTCGCCCGGCCGCACCTGGCCGTAGAACCACGTCGCGTCGGCGTCGCTCATGCCTATGCAGCCCGAGCTGCGGTTCGCGCGGCCGAAGTTCGCCGCGTTCCACGGCGCCGCGTGCGCGTACATGCCCGACCACGTCAGCCGCATCGAGAAGTCGACCATCTTGTCGTAGGCGTCGCCGAGCCCGACCGTCTCCGAGTTCATGTTGATCGTGCCCTCCTTCGCCATCAGCACCGCCGTCCCCCGCCACGACCGCTTGTCGCCCCCGGGCGTCCCGCCCGATACGGGGATCGTGCGCACGGCCCGCCCGTCCCGCTCAAGGACGAGCTGCTTGCGGTCCAGGTCCACTTTCACCACCTGCGCCGTCCCGGCGACCGTGAACCCGGTCCGGTAGTCCCGGACGAACCAGCCGCCGCCCGAGTCCGTCCCGTCGAGCGTCGCGTTCAGGTCCACCCGGGTCCCCGGCTTCCAGTACTGCTTCGGCCGCCAGTCCACCCGGTCCTTGCCCGACCAGTCCTTCAGCCAGCCCCACGAGCCGACGGTCCCGTTCGAGGTCGTCACCTTGAGCTGCTTCTCCACCTCGGCCCGGTTCGTCACCGGCCGGTCGAACACGATCGACAGCGGCTGGGCGACCCCGACCGTCGTGTTCTTCCCCGGCGCCAGCGTCAGCTTGTTGACCCGCGCGGCCGGCGCCGTCCTGAACGTCGAGCTGCTCGTCGTCTCCTTCCCGCCGGCCGTCCGGGTCGTCGCCTCCACCCGGTACGACGTGCCCGGCACCGCCTTCCGGTCCGAGACCCAGGACGTCCCGCCGGCCCCGGTACGGCCCGCCAGCTCGGCGCCCTCCGCGTCCACGACCCGGACCGTCCGCAGCGTCCCGCCGGTCGCCGTGACCGTCACCGTCCGCCCCGCCGCCGGGCTTACCACGGTCACCTTCGCCGGGGTCTCCGCCTGGCCCGCGGCCCCGGGGCTCTCCGTCGTACGGGGCGCGCCCACCGCCCCGGCCGAGCAGGCGGCGAGCGAGCCGCAGAGGGCGACGGCCGCGAGCGACCGGCGTATTCGGGTGCGTGCGGGAACCGAGGACAGCACGGAAACCACGGAAACCTCCGGAGAAAAGTGTGGGATGCCCGGACTGTATGCCGCGGAATCGGCCCCCGGACCTCTGTGACGAGGGGTGGTGAGGAACGGTCATCGTCCGGTCACACACGACGCGCGGACCGGTCAAGACCGGCTGTGAGCATCCTGTGCGACCCCCGACCGAGGGGCGGAACAAGGAGGCTCACGTTGTGTCAGCTCTGCTCGTGACGGCCGCACCGCCGCAGGCCACTCGGCTCGAGCCCGTCACCGTCGAGACGTACCGTGCCTTCCTCGCCCGGGGCGAGGCCCGCCCCAGCTTTCTCCAGTGCCCCTCCTGGGCCGATGTCAAGGACGGCTGGCGGCATCAACTCCTCGGCTGGGGACCGGAGTCGGGGACCGGTCCGACCGGTGTCGCTCTCGTCCTGCTGCGACCGTTCCCCGGCACCCGGAAGTTCTTCGCCTACCTCCCCGAGGGGCCCGTCGCCGACTGGTCCGACCCGGACATCGACGGCTGGCTCACCCCGCTGCTCCAGCACCTGCGCGCCGCCGGGGCCTTCGCCGTACGCATCGGGCCCTCGCCCGCCTTCCGCCGCTGGAACGCCGCCACCCTCAAGGCGCACACCGCTCCCGGGCGGCGGCTCTCCGACGTCCTCGCCGACGAGGTCGACCCGCTCGGCACCGCCGTCGCCGAACGGCTCCGCTCCCGCGGCTGGCGCCGCTGCGGCGGCGACTCGACCAGCGGTTCCGACGGCGCCGACGCCCAGCCCCGCCACGTCTACCAGGTCCCCCTCGCCGGGCGCAGCTCGGAAGACCTGTGGGACGGCCTCAACCAGGAGTGGCGGCGCAACGTCCGCAAGGCCCGCAAGTCCGGCGTCGAGGTCGTCGTCGGCTCGGCGGCCGACCTGCCGGACTTCTTCCGGCTCCTGCGGATCACCGAGGAGCGTGACGGATTCCGCCTCGGCCGCTCCCTTTCCTACTACGAACGCCAGTACGCGGTCCTCAACGCCGAGCAACCCGGACGGATGAAGCTCTACCTCGCCCGCCACGAGGGCGAGACCCTCGCCGCCCACACGATGATCACCGTGGGGAAGCGGGTCTGGTACCAGACCGGCGCCTCCGCCGACCACCGCCGCGAGGTCCGCCCCTCCAACGCCCTGCAGTGGCGGATGCTGCTCGACGCCCACGCGATCGGCGCCGATGTCTACGACATGCGCGGGATACCCTCCACCCTTGATCCGGACGACCGCGCCCACGGTCTGCTGCGCTGGAAGCTCGGCACGGGCGGGCAGGCCGTCGAGACGCTGGGGGAGTGGGAGACACCGTTGGCCGGCACGACCAACCACGCGCTGTACCGGGCGTTCCAGGCGTACCTGGCCCGCCGATGACGACGACCGTCGCGAAGCCGGAGCCAGGGCCGGAGCCGGGGCCGGGCCCAGGGCAGGGCGCGGGAGCGGGGCCGAGGCACCGCGCCACCCCGTCCGTGCTGCGCAGCGGCGCGCTCATGGCCGCCGGCTCGCTGGTCTCGCGCGCCACCGGCTTCGTCCGCTCGGCGATCGTCGCGGCGGCGCTCGGCGTCGGGGGGATCGCCGACGGGTACGCGGTCGCCAACTCCATCCCCACCATCGTCTACATACTGCTCCTCGGCGGCGCCCTCAACGCGGTCTTCGTGCCCGAGCTGGTCAAGGCCGCCAAGGAGCACGAGGACGGCGGCGTCGCCTACACCGATCGGCTCCTCACGATCTGCGTCTGCGCCCTGCTCGTGATGACGGCGGGCGCGGTGGTCGCGGCGCCCGCGATCGTCGACGCGTACACCGACTACAGCGGCGCGCGGGAGTCGATGACGGTCGCGTTCGCCCGCTACTGCCTGCCGCAGATCTTCTTCCTCGGCCTCTTCACCCTGCTCGGTCAGGTCCTGAACGCGCGGGGCCGGTTCGGCGCGATGATGTGGACGCCGGTCCTCAACAACGTCGTCGTCATCGCCGTCTTTGGGCTTTACGTGGCGACGGCGGTGACCGGTTCCGGCGGACTCTCGGCGGGGGAGACCGCGCTGCTCGGCTGGGGCACGACGGCCGGCATCGCGCTCCAGGCCCTCGCGCTCGTGCCCTCGCTGCGAGGGGCCGGGTTCCGCTGGCGGCCCCGGTTCGACTGGCGCGGCAGCGGGCTCACCGCGCCGCTGCGCTCGGCGGGCTGGCTGGTGCTGCTCGTCCTCACCAACCAGGCCGCGTACTGGGTGACGACGAAGCTCGCCACGGCGGCGGGCGCGCAGGCGGAGCGGCTGGAAGGCGGCGGGGGCGGCTTCGGGTTCGCCGCGTACAACAACGCCTACCTGCTGTGGGCCGTGCCGCACGGCATCGTCACCGTCTCGCTTGTGACCGCGCTGCTGCCGAGGATGAGCGGCGCCGCCGCCGACGGCGACCTCGCCGGGGTGCGGCGGGACGTCTCGTACGGGCTGCGCGCCTCGGCGGCGGCGGTCGTCCCGGCGGCCTGCGCGCTGTTCGCGCTCGCGGTGCCGCTGATGAGCCTGGTCTTCCAGTACGGCAGGACCGACGCGGCCGACGTCCGGGCGATGGCGTGGATCCTGATGGCCTTCGCGCCGGGCCTCGTCGCCTTCTCGGGCCAGTACGTCTGCACCCGCGCCTTCTACGCGCTGCGCGACACGAAGACCCCGTTCCTCCTGAACCTGGTGATCGCCGCCCTGAACGCGGGCCTCTCCCTGACCGCGTACCGGCTCCTGCCCCCGACCTGGGCGGTGGCGGGCATCGCCGCCGGCTACTCGCTGGCGCTGTGGGCGGGCTGGGCCCTGACCGCGTACGCGCTGCGCCGCCGCCTCGGGGCCTCCACGCCCGCCTCCGCACGAGGCGCCGGGGCCGGGGGTTCGCTCGCGCGGCTGGTCGTGGTCGCCCTGCCCGCCACCGGCTGGGGGCTGCTCGCCACCGACTCCACCGCCCCGGCCGGCGCACTGCCCGCCGCCCTGGCGGGCGGCCTCGCCGTCCTCGCGGTCTTCGGGCTGCTCGCCCGGCCCCTCGGGCTCACCGAGGTGAGCGCCCTCCTCACGACCACCGGCCGGCGCCTGCGCGTCGTCCCGCGCCCGCGCGGCGGCTGACCGGGGGCACCCCGCCGCTCGCCCTCCTCACCTTGGGATACTCCACGAATGCCTCGCGTGCTCCTGATAGAAGACGACCCCTCCGTCCGCGAAGGGGTCGAACTCGGGCTGCGCCGACGCGGCCACGAGGTGCGGGCCGCCGCGACCGGAGAGGCGGGGCTCGCGCTGCTCACCGAGTTCCGGCCCGACCTCGTCCTGCTCGACCTGATGCTGCCGGGCATGAACGGCGTCCAGGTCTGCCACCGGGTCCGGGAGACCAGCCAGCTGCCGATCATCATGCTCACCGCGCGCGGCGACGACTTCGACATCGTCGTCGGCCTGGAGGCGGGCGCCGACGACTACATCGTCAAACCCGCCCGCACCGAGGTCATCGAGGCCCGCATCCGCGCCGTCCTGCGCCGCATCGAGATACCCGGGGCGGGCCGTCCCGCCGTCGAGTTCCACGGCGAACTCGCCATCGACCGCGCCGGGCTCACCGTCGCCAAGTCCGGCGAACGCCTCGCCCTCGCCCCCTCCGAGCTCAAACTGCTGCTGCACCTGACCGCCCATCCCGAGCAGGTCTTCAGCCGCCAGCAACTCCTCGAACACGTCTGGGAGCACAGCTACCACAGCGACGCCAGGCTCGTGGACGCCTGCGTCCGGCGGCTCCGCAACAAGATCGAGGACGCCCCCGGCACCCCCCGCTACATCCAGACCCTGCGCGGCTTCGGCTACCGCTTCGGACCGCTGTGAAGCGCCGCCTGCGCCCCTTCGGGCTCCGCACCCGGCTCGTCCTCGCCTTCCTCCTGGTCGCCGCCGTCGGCTGTGGCACCACCGCCGCGCTGACCTACCAGGCCGCGCGCAACGCGATCCTCGAACAGGCCCAGGACAACGCCGTCGCCGCCTTCCGCGAACTGGTCGGGCAGCACAGCATCACGCTGCCCGTCGACCGGGACGCGCTGCGCGAGTCGCTCTTCCAGATGGCCAAGCAGGGCAAACCCCGCCCCTGGCGGGTCTACGCCGAGTACGGACCCCTCCGGGTCTCCTCCACGGACCGCCCCACCTCCACCGTCCTCACCCCCGAACTCCGTGCCCGCGCCCAGGGCACCACGCACACCAGCTTCCAGCGCGTCGTCAAGAACGGCACCGCCTATCTGACGATCGCCGTCCCCGCCCTCCTCAAGCCGGGCCCCGGCGCCGACGGCCTGCCCACGGGCCTTGTCCTCTACGCCGTCGTCGACATGAGCGGCGAGCAGAAGAACATCGAGGCCATGGTGGCCGCCGCCCGCGGCGGCGTCCTGCCGGCCCTCGCCGCCGCGCTCGTCCCCGCCCTGATCGCCGCCCGGAGCGTGCTGCGCCCCGTACGGGACCTCAGGCGCGCCGCGCACAGCATGGGGCGGGGCGAGCTGGACACCCGTATCCAGGCCAAGGGCAGCGACGAACTCGCCGATCTCGCCCGGACGTTCAACGAGTCCGCCGCCGAACTCGAACGCTCGGTCGCGGAGCTGCAGAGCGCCGAGGCCCGCGCCCGGAGGTTCGCCTCGGACGTGTCGCACGAACTGCGCACCCCGCTCGCCGGGATGCTCGCCGTCACCGAGGTACTCGACGAGGACGCGGCCCACCTCCACTCGGACACGGCCGCCGCCGTCCGGCTCATCAGCGCCGAGACCGGCAAACTCGCCGACCTGGTCGAGGACCTGATGGAGATCTCCCGCTTCGACGCCCGCGCCGCCGAGCTGAACCCGGACGAGGTGGACGTCGCCGAGACGATCCGCAGGACCCTGGCCGGCCGCCACTGGACCGACCCGGAGCAGCTGGTCCCGGACCTCCCGGACGGCATCCGGGCCCGGCTCGACCCGCGCCGCTTCGACGTGGTCGTCGCCAACCTGGTCGGCAACGCGCTGCGGCACGGCCGCCCGCCGGTCACGGTACGGCTGTACACCGACGGGCCGTGGGTGGTCACCGAGGTCGCCGACAAGGGGCCCGGCATCGCGCCCGAGGTGCTGCCGCACGTCTTCGACCGCTTCTTCAAGGCCGACCAGGCGCGCACCCGCTCCGCCGGCAGCGGCCTGGGGCTCGCGATCACCCAGGAGAACGTACGGCTCCACGGCGGCACCGTCCTGGCCGCCAACCACCCCGACGGCGGGGCCGTCTTCGTCGTGAGGATCCCGCTGTGAACGAACCGGCTGTGCACGATTTCGCTGCGAACGAACCCGCTGTGCACGCGTACCGCCGGGCCGCCCTCGCCGCCGTCCTGCTCCTGACCCTCGGGGCGTGCGGCATCCAGGGCACCGACGTCGTGGAGTCCGGCGACGCGGCCTCCGTCGTCGTCCAGCCGCCGCCCGCGCTCCGGATGACGCTCTTCCTCGTCGGCGGCGACGGGCGCCTGGCACCGGTGGTACGGGACGGCCAGGGCATCGACCACGGCCCTGACCCCGGCCCCACCCCGACCGGCACCGGAGCGGCGGACTCGGCGGACCTGCGGGAGACCGACGTGGGGCAGGGCCGCACGGGCCGGCCCATGAAGGCGCTCGTCGCCCTGCTGGCCGGCCCCGACGAAGGCGAGCGCGCCGCGGGCCTGGGCTCCCGGCTCCCGGCGGGGCGGCACGAGCTGTACGTGAGCGACTACGCGGCCAAGATGGGGACCTACGGCATGCCGACGTACCTGGTGCGGTCCACGGGCCCGGTGAAGGCCCTGGAGCCGGTCGCCGTCCAGCAGATCGTCTGCACGACGGTCTTCGCGAAGGACCCCGCGGGACTGGCCGCGATCAGCCTCAGCGGCCCGGACGGCACCCTGGCCGCCCAGACCTGCGGCCAGTAGCGGCCGATAGCGAGGGAAAGCGGGGGATCAGGCCCCGGCGCGCAGCTCCGCGAGGACCGCGTCCGTGAACGGCGGCCAGGCCTCGACCGCCCACGCCCCGAAGGGCCTGTCGGTCAGCGCGACGCACGCGGCCCGCGCGTCCGGGTCGATCCACAGGAACGTGCCCGACTGCCCGAAGTGCCCGAACGTACGCGGCGAGGACGAAGCCCCGGTCCAGTGCGGCGACTTGCCGTCCCGGATCTCGAAGCCGAGCCCCCAGTCGTTCGGCCTCTGGTGCCCGTAGCCGGGCAGGATGCCGGTCAGACCGGGGTACGTCACCGTCATCGCGTCCAGGACGGTGCGCGCGTCGAGCAGCCGGGGCGCCTGCACCTCGGCCGCGAACCGCACCAGGTCGTCGACGGTCGAGACGCCGTCCTTGGCGGGCGAGCCCTCCAGCGTCGTCGACGCCATCCCCAGCGGCTCCAGGACGGCCTGGTGGAGGTAGTCGGCGAACGGGATGTCCGTCGCCTTGGCGACATGATCGCCGAGCGCCTCGAACCCGGTGTTGGAGTAGATCCGGCGGGCCCCCGGCGCGGCCATCACCCGCGGCTCGTCGAAGGCGAGCCCCGAGGTGTGCGCCAGCAGGTGCCGGACCGTCGCGCCCTCGGGCCCGGCGGGCTCGTCGAGGTCGATCGCCCCCTCCTCGTACGCGACGAGGACGGCGTACGCCGCCAGCGGCTTGGTGACCGAGGCGAGCGGGAAGCGCTGTCCGGTGGGGCCGTACGACCCGGCCAGGGTGCCGTCCGCGCGGACGACGGCGGCGGCCGCGGTGGGGACGGGCCAGTTCTCGGTCAACGCCAGGCTCTGCAACGACATGGGGCCGAGCCTACTTGCTTAGAGCACGCTCTAAGGTTCTAGCGTGGAGGTCATGAGCGTGATCGAGAGCAGCGCCGCCCACTTCACCATCAGCGAGGTCGCCGCCCTGACCGGGCTTTCGGCGCACACCCTGCGCTGGTACGAGCGGATCGGTCTGATGCCGCACGTCGACCGTTCGCACACCGGGCAGCGCCGCTTCTCCCAGCGCGATCTGGACTGGCTGGCGTTCGTCGGCAAGCTCCGGCTGACCGGGATGCCGGTCGCCGGGATGGTGCGGTACGCCGAGCTGATCCGGGAGGGCGACCACACCCGCGACGAACGCCGCGAGCTCCTGGAGAGCACCCGACGGGACGTCCTCGCCCGGATCGGCGAGCTCCAGGACGCGCTGGCCGTGCTCGACATCAAGATCGGCCATTACGGAACCACCGACGGCACCACCAGTGGAGGCAGTACCTCATGACCAGGATCGACACCGTACGGCTCGGCGGTCAGAACGGACCCGAGATCGGCGTCCAGGGCTTCGGTGCCATGGGCATCAGCGAGTTCTACGGCGACACCGACGAGGCCGCCGCCCGCGACACCCTCGACGCCGCCCTTGAGGCCGGCGTCACCCTGATCGACACCGCCGACGTCTACGGAAGCGGCGCCAACGAGGAGTTCCTGGCGCCCTTCCTCGCCCGGCACCGCGACGAGGTCGTCCTCGCGACCAAGTTCGCCATCGAGCGGCGCGCCGACGACCCGCACTACCGGGCCGTGCGCAACGACCGCGCGTACATCCGGCAGGCCGTGGAGGGCAGCCTGCGCCGCCTCGGCATCGAGACGATCGACCTGTACTACATGCACCGGCGCGACCCGGAGATCCCCTTCGAGGAGTCCGTCGGGACGATGGCGGAGCTCGTACAGGAGGGCAAGGTCAGGCACCTGGGCCTGAGCGAGGTGACCGGCGCCGAGCTCCGCGAGGCGTACGCGGTGCACCCGATCGCGGCCCTGCAGTCGGAGTGGTCGCTCTTCTCGCGCGACGTCGAGCGCAGCGCGGTCGGCGCGGCGGCGGAGCTCGGCGTGACGTTCGTGCCGTACTCGCCGCTGGGCCGGGGCTTCCTCACCGGCGCGTTCGCGGACGCCTCGAAGGACCTGTCGGGCGGCGACTACCGCGCGCACCAGCCCCGGTTCACGGGCGAGAACGCGGCGCGGAACACGGCTCTGCTCACGCCGGTCCACAAGATCGCGGCCGACCACGGCGCGACGGCGGCGCAGGTCGCCCTCGCCTGGGTCCAGCAGCGCGCCGCCGTCCACGGCCTGACGGTCGTCCCCATCCCGGGCACCCGCAAGCGCAGCCGTCTCCTCGAGAACGCGGCGGCGACGCGGATCACGCTCACCGAGGCGGAACTCGCCACCCTGGAGCCGATCGCGGGGCAGGTCGCCGGCGACCGCTACCCGGACATGACCTTCACCTCGGCGGCCCGCGAGTAGCCACCGCCCTGTCGGACTCACGTCAGCCCCAGCGCGAACATCGCGAAGCCCGCCGCGAGGAGGCCCGCCACCGTGCGGCGGGCGGGGCCGGTGCGGGTCCACGGCGCCTCGAAGCGGCGCGCGTACCGCCCGATCAGGACGAGGAGTCCCGCGAAGAGCGGCATCCACGCCAGCCGGGCGAGGATCCAGCCGACCGAGTCCGGCGCGCCCACCAGGCCCGGGACCTCACCCGCGTACGAGGCGGGGATCGCGGCGGCGAGCATCGCCGTCTGGTGCCAGCACAGGATCGTCATCGCGGACAGGTTGATCACCACGACCGGCGCCCACAGCGCGGGGCGCTTCAGGAGCTTGCCGAGCCGGTCGCGGAGCAGGATCGCCGCGCCGCTCTGCGCGGCGGCCAGGGCGAGGACCAGCAGCGACGGCGGGTGGGAGTTGGTGCGGACCTCGCCCGGCACGCCGACCATCGACGCCGGGTAGCCGAAGGCGAGCAGCAGCGCGGCGAAGAGCGCGGCGCCGCCGAGCAGCAGCCCCCAGGCGTGGCGCCGGGTGAGCCGGCCCTCGCCCCACGAGACACCGAGCTGATAGGCGAAGAGCCAGCCGGGGAGGATGTTCACCAGGCTCAGCCAGGACGGCATGCCGTCCGCGTACGGCCCGTAGCGCAGGAAGTCGACGACGGCGACGGTGCCGAGCAGTGGCGCGGCGGCCCACACGCCCGCCCGGCGGGCGGCGCGCACGCACAGCGGGGTCAGGGCCGTGACGACGGTGTACACCCCGACGAACCAGAGCGGCTGGATCACCAGCGTGGACGCCGTCCGCAGGGTGTCGCCCGGCACCCCGAACCCGAAGTGCAGCAGCGGCAGGAGCGCGGCCCAGACGGCCGTGACCCCGAGCACCGGGCGGCCCAGGCGGGCGAGCCGGCCCTTGAGCCACTCACCGGTGGACCCCTCGTGGCGCCGGTACGACAGGACGGAGGCGTAACCGCCGACCAGGAAGAAGATCCCCAGCATCTGCAGGATCCAGCTGACCGGCGCGAGACCGCCGAAGGTGCCGAGCGGGCTGGCGTTGTGGATCGCGCCGTCGGCGGAGAGCGTGAACCCGCCGAGCAGCCAGTGCCCGGTCGGCACGGCGAGCAGGGCGAGGGCGCGCAGGCCGTCGATCGCGCGGTCGCGATGGGCGGGGGTACGGGATTCGATGCGTGCGACGAGTGCGTGCGGCGTCTTCATCGGACGTCCCCCTGGGCGATGGCGGCGAAGGTACGGAGCGACTGCGTGCCGGGCGCGAAGTAGCCGTTGTGGCCACGGGCGTCGTCGGCGGGCACGCGGCGGGCGCCGAAGGCGGGGTCGGTGGGGTCCTCGCCGTGCCCGAGCCCCGCGAACTCGACGTTCGGGATCCGGTCGATCCAGTCGGACGGGTCCTTGGCGGCCCAGACGCGGGCGGAGGTGTTCAGCTCGCCGACGTTCGCGGCGCGCATGCCGGGTGAGCCGAAGACGACGAGGTCCTTGGCCTTGAGCCGGTCGGCGGCGAGACCGCAGACGACGGAGCCGTAGCTGTGGCAGAACACGGACGGCGCGGGCGCCCCGACGGCCGCGAGCCCGTCGGTCAGCCGGGTCAGCCGCTCGGCCCCCGCCTCGGCGAGCTCGCCGGTGGCCGCGTCGACCCCGACGCCGAGGGGCGTGGTGTAGCCGGCCCAGGCGACGACGGCGGTACGGCCGTGGGTGGCGCGGCGCAGGGACTCGGCCATGTCGGTGAGGGGCCGGACGTTCCCGGCGTCGATGTCGGACCCGGGTACGACCACGGCCACGTGCTCGGCGGTGTCGAGGTCGCCGTAGACGAGGGCGACCTGGCCTCGGCCGCGCGGGTCGGAGGCGAGGACCTGCTGATCGGCGTGCTCCCCGCCGAGGGTGCGGGCGTTCGCCTCGTACCGCAGCCGTGGCGGAACGCCGTCGAGGTTGCCGACGACGGAGGGGTGCGCGCGCACCAACTCCCGCTGCCGGGCGGGGCTCAGCCCCTCGAAGAACGCGGCGATCCCGGCGGCGCTCGTCCGCTCCGGGTCCGGCAGCCCGTCCGCCCGCCAGGCCTCCGCCCCCACGGGCGCCCCGGTCACGGGCTGCTGCGCGTGCCCGGACGCCCATCCCGCGGTCCCGGCCACCACGGTCGTGACGATCGCGGCGGCGACCAGGGTCCTCGTGTAGCGACGCATGGGGCGCCCCTCCCTCTTCGTGTCTCTCGACGTTGGCGAGAGGAAGGTAGGAAGAGGACGCATGACGGCACGTCACACCGGGGGGCCAAGTCCCGACTGATACCGGGGTAGGGGTCGGACGAGGAGCGAACCCCCGCGCGGGGGTGGGGTTTTCCCCCGCAGGCCCGTACGGGGCCTGACGACCCGTGTCACCCGTACGGGGGAAGGGCCAACGTACGGGGGTAGGACTAACGACCCGCGTCCCCCGGGGTGACCAGGCCCGATTCGTACGCGAAGATCACGGCCTGCGCGCGGTCGCGCAGGTCCAGCTTGGCGAGCACCCGGCCGATGTGGGTCTTCACCGTCTGCTCCGCGAGGACGAGCCGGTCCGCGATCTCCTGGTTCGACAGGCCCCGCGCGATCAGCTCCAGTACCTCGGTCTCACGCGGCGTAAGACCGTTCAGCCGCAGCGCCGCGCGGTCCGCGCGCGGGGCCGGCCGCGACGCCGCGAAGTCGGCGATGAGCCGCCGCGTCACCGAGGGCGCGAGCAGCGCCTCGCCGGCCGCCACCACTCGTACCGCCGCGATCAGATCCGCCGGCGGCGCGTCCTTCAGCAGGAACCCCGACGCGCCCGCGCGCAGCGCCTCGTACACGTAGTCGTCCACGTCGAAGGTGGTCAGCATCAGCACCTTCGGGCGGTGCGTGACCCCCACCGGCGGGTCCAGGATCTCCCGCGCCGCCGCGAGCCCGTCCATCTCCGGCATCCGTACGTCCATGAGGACCACGTCAGGGTGCGTGGACCGGGCCACGTCCACGCCCTGCCGGCCGTCCGGCGCCTCGCCCACCACGTCGATGTCGGCCTGCGCCGAGAGCAGCGCGGCGAACCCCGCCCGCACCATGGCCTGGTCGTCGACGATGATCACCCGGATGGTCACGTGCCGTCTTCCTCCGTACGCAGCGGAAGCCGGGCGGCGACCCGGAAGCCGCCGTCCGGCAGCGGCCCGGTGTCCAGCGTGCCGCCGGTCAACCGTACGCGTTCCCGCATGCCGACCAGGCCGTGACCCGTCCCGTCCCCGCCCTCCACAGGCGAAGTGTGGCCGGGGGAGGGCCCGTTGACGACCACGACGAGCAGCGCGCCGTCCTCGGACCGGACCGACACCCGGGTCTTCGCGCCCGGCGCGTGCCGGACGATGTTCGCGAGCGCCTCCTGCACGATCCGGTACGCCGACAGATCCACCGCCTGCGGTACGTCGCCGAGTTCGGTGGCCATGGACAGCTCGGCGGGCACCCCCGCCCGTACCGAAGCCTCGATCAGCTGCTGCACCCGGTCGAGGCCGGGCTGTGGGGCCCGTTCGCCCTCCGTGCCCTCGCTGCGCAGCACCACGAGCAGCCGGCGCATCTCGGTGAGCGACTCCCGCGCGCTCGCGGCGATCGAGGTGAACTCCTCACGCGCCGCCTCCGGCAGATCCGGGATCCGGTACGGAGCGGAGTCCGCCTGCACGGTGATCACGGACATGTGGTGGGCCACGACGTCGTGCAGCTCCCGCGCGATCCGGGCGCGCTCCTCCAGGAGCGTGGTCCGGGCCCGCTCCGCCTGCGTGCGGCGCTCGGCGTCCCCGCGTTCGCGCAGCGTCGCCGTCAGGAGCAGGACGATCCCGCTCAGGACGAAGAGGAGGATGTGGACGCCGTCGTCGTGCTGCGGGGTGAGGGCCACGAGCACGAACCCGGCGGCCCCGGTGACCAGCCACACCCCGAGCAGCGCCTTGCGGGACTCGCGGAGCGCGAGGGCCAGCATCAGCGCGAGGTAGCCGACGACGACCATGGGCGTCCACGGCCAGGACCGCCCGTCAAGACCGTCCGCCTGGAGTAGCACGAGCGCCCCGAGGACGTCGGCGACCCCGATGATCCACCAGGCCTGGAGGGGGCGGGTGACGGCGAGCAGCAGCGGCGCGGTCTGCGCGGTGGCGAGCGCTCCCGCGAGGGCGCCGTTCACGCCGTAGTCGTTGGCGAGGACGGTGACGGTGACGGGCAGCAGCGAGCAGACGAAGCCGAGGGCGAGGACGTACGGGAGCAGCCTCAGCCACCGGTTGCCCACATCCGCGAAGAGCGGTGCACCGGGCTCGGTGGGCGTCGCGAGCGCGACCCCGAACGACCGCAGGGCCCTCCGCGCGGGCGCGATCCGCGCCACGAGGCCGGGGGAGATGGATGTCTTCTTCATTGCCAGCCCAGGTTAGGCAGCCAGGACCGGAACGTACGTCATACCTAGGGGCGGAACGGGGTTGATACCGGGGTATGAGGCGGGGTGGTGGTGGTGGTGGTGGGGCAGGTCTGGGGGTCGCGCGCCGGGGACCGGTTTTGGGGACCTGCTCCGGGGCGGACCCGGGGTCCTGCCCGGGGTCTGCTCCGGGGCGGACCCGGGGTCCAGCGCCGGGGCCCACCCGGGGGCGAGCCTCGGGGTCCTGCCCGGATCCTCGGCCGCCGAGCCCGGGCCGCCCCGCCCGACCCTCGGCCGCCGCGCCCCGGCCGCCCCGCCCAACCCCCGGCCCTCACAGCTCCGCCAGCAGCTCCGCCTTCTTCGTGGCGAACTCGTCGTCCGTCACCAGGCCCGACCGGTGGAGCTCGCCCAGTTGCCGGATGCGTTCCGCGATCCCCGCCGGGTCGCGCGCCTCCGGGAGCGCGTCCACGGGGGACGGGGCCGTGCGGCCCGCGCCCCGGGTCGCCGCCAGGACCGCCGCGGCGAACGGCAGCGACTTGTGGACCGAGCCGTAGCCGAGGCCGAAGACGACGGCCGCCGGGTCACGGTCCGCCTGGGCGGACCGGGGCTCCCCGGAGCGCGGCAGCAGCCGCAGGTACCCGTCGAAGACGTCCGGCGAGCGCCACTCGACCCCGCCGATGTCCCGTACCGAGAACGTCTGGTCGCCGGCCTTCCACTTCTCCGAGGACGCGCCCGTCCAGAACCAGCGGAACGACACCTCCGACGCGCCGTCGAAGCTCGCCGTCCCGTCGTACGCCTTGAAGGACTGCGGTCCCTGCTGCGCGGCGACCAGAAAACCGCCCGCGGACTCGTCCCCCGGCCCGCCGACCAGCCGCTCCCGCAGCTCGTCCCGGTAGTACTCGGCCAGCGTCTCCCGCTCCGCCGGCAGCACAAGGCGGTACGGGTCGCTCCCCTCGTGCAACTGCCCTGCGGCCGCCTCCATCAGCGGATCGGCGCCCCGTCGCGGTTCGGCGTGCAGCACGACCGTGCCCCGCTTGCCGGGAGTGAGCGTCACCGACGCCAACGCCTCGTGCGGGACACGCCGTTCGCCGAGCGCCTGGAAGAGTTTCGGTGTGCGGATCCCCCGTTCGAACCGGATGACGACGGCGTCGCTCTCGAACTCCCAGGTGGCATGAATTCCGGCCAGAACATCACCCATGGGCCTCATCGTAGGCGGCGTGCGCCCGCGCGTCGCCCCTGCACCGGGGGTCCGTGCGCCCCGGGCGGCGCCGGGCGGTTGCGGACCGCGTCGGTCCGCACCGGACCCCATCGGTCCGGTTCAGTCCGGGTATCGGTCCGGTTCGGTCCGGTCAGGAACGGGTCAGGAACGGGCCAGTCGGTGTCAGGCCGGGGCAGCTCGCGTCAGCCGCCGTCCGCGCCGACGATCCCCCGGCGGCACGCGCTGTCGGCGCTCGCGCAGGTCAGGTTCGCGTACGCCCCGACCCCTATGGCCGCGAAGTTGTCCAGGCTCTTCGTCCCCGGCTCGAAGTAGCCGGTGTGGCCGATCGCGTCCGCCGCCGAGAGCAGCCGCGCGCCGAACTCCGGCTCCACCGGATCCGCCCCGTGCCCGACCCCGCCGACCGCGAGGTGCGGCACGTCCGCGATCCAGTCGTCCGCGTCCCGCATCGCCCACACCCGGGCCCGGGTGGACAGCTCCGCAGCGCGCTCCACCCGCATCCCCGGGCTCCCGGCCACGACGACGTCCGTCACCCGGGAGGGCAGGTTCGCGGCGGAGACCCCGCACAGCACGGAGCCGTAGCTGTGGCAGAACAGGCTCACGCGCGCGTGCCCGGGCAGCGCGTCCGTCATGCGCACGAGCCGTACCGCGCCGGCCGAGGCGAGCCGCCCCGTCATGGCGTCGATGCCGACGCCGACAGGCGCGGTGTAGTCGGCCCAGGCGATGACGGCCGTACGGCTCCCGGGCGCGGCCCTGCGCTCGGCCGCGTACAGCGACTGGGCCATCCCGACGGGGGCCGAGTACCGGCGGGCGGTCTTCTGGAAGGTGAGCAGGTTGGTGTCGACGCCCGGCACGATCACCGAGACCCGCCGCGCCCGGTCCAGATCGCCGAGGACCTCGGCCATGCGGCCGCCGCCGGTCGGGTCGAAGGAGAGGATCTGCCGGCCGGGCTCCATGAGCGCGGTGAACCGGTGCGCCCGGCGCACGGCCTCGCGCCGCCCGTCGGCGGTCAGCCGGGCGTTGTCGACCCTCTTGCGCTCGGCGTCCAGGGCCCGCTCCAGGGACACCCGGTTGGCGCGGTAGCGGAGCGTGACCGGGGCGCCGTCGAGGTTGCCGACGACGAGCGGGTGCGCGTCGGCGAGGAAGGCGCCCTGCGAGGGGCCGACCGAGTCGAAGAACGCGGCGATCGTACGGGCGGGGGCCGCCGGGTCGGGCAGCGCCCGGTGACCGATCCTGCCGTGCGCCCAGGACGCGAGCGCGGCCTCGCGGGACTCCCCTGGCCCGCGCTGATGGCTGATCGTGGTCCAGCCGGTGGTCGCCAGCATGACGAACACGACGGCGAGCGCGAGCATCAGGCGCCAGACGGAGAGCGTGGGGGAGGAGTCGAAGGAAGTCACTGCGCCACACCCTAGGAGACGGGGGTGGCGGGCCGGGCGGCCGAGTGAGGGGGATCACGCGGGGAGGCGCGATGTGGTAACGCTCCGTACGGGATGGCGTACGGCCTGGTTCGTGTACGACGTACGGGAGGGTGCGTGAGCCGGTTCGTGTCTGACGCACCGGAGGGCGCACGGGCCCGTGTCGTATACGACGTACGGGACGCTCCCGCGAGGGGACCGTCAGCTCCGCCAGTCCCGCGCCAGCGCCGGCCCCAGGTGGTCCATATAGTCCTCGGTCAGGGCGCGGATGCCCTCCAGGCTGAGGTCCGTACCCCGGCCCCAGAGCTGGCCCGTCACCCGCATGACGCCGCTGAACGCAGCGACCACGATCCGCGGGCGTGGGTCGTCGTCCACGTCGACGCCCTCGCGCGCGGCGACGAGGCGGGCGATGGCCTCCTCCATCTCCATGGAGCGGCGCAGGTGCGTGGCGAGCAGGGACGGGGTCGACTCGATCATCTGGAAGGTCCGCAGATACAGCTCGACGGGCACGACCTCCATG
This sequence comes from Streptomyces sp. NPDC058579, assembly GCF_042718575.1. NCBI lineage: Bacteria > Bacillati > Actinomycetota > Actinomycetes > Kitasatosporales > Streptomycetaceae > Streptomyces > Streptomyces sp. NPDC058579. Next base: position 38,959 of record NZ_JBHXPI010000022.1, on the reverse strand, counting down.
ATCGCCTCGCCGATGCTGTCCCAGGCGGAGAGCACCGCGTTGCGCAGGGCGTCGAGCGGGCCCTCCTCGGGGGGCCGCTCCGCCAGGGCCTGGACGAAGCGCTCCTCGACCGTCTGCTGGACGGCGAAGGCGACTTCCTCCTTGGAGGCGAAGTAGCGGAAGAACGTGCGCTGGGAGACCTCGACCGCGTCGGCGATCTCGTCCACGGTGGTCTGCTCGTACCCCTGGGTCGTGAACAGCTCAAGGGCCACTCGGAGCAGCGCGTTCCGTGTGCGCTGCTTCTTCCGCTCCCGCAGACCGGAAATCGTCACCCGCTGTCCCTCTTCCCGCCACTTTCCGTCGCTTCGTGCTGCTCAGCGTACCTGTGAGCTAAGTGACAGTTACTGTCGCATGAATTGCTTTGTCAATTGTCAGTCGCTGACACTAGCCTCTTTCGTATGACTAGTCAGACCACCGTGGAAAAGGCCCCGCAGGGTCAGGGGGGCGACCGGAGCCCCGTTCCGGCTCCGTCGAAAGGCCTGCGCGGCCACCCCTGGCTGACCCTGTTCGCCGTCGCCGCCGGCGTGATGATGGTGGCCCTCGACGGCACCATCGTCGCGATCGCCAACCCGGCCATCCAGGCCGACCTCGGAGCCACGCTCGACCAGCTCCAGTGGATCACCAACGGTTACCTCCTCGCGCTCGCCGTCGCCCTGATCACGGCCGGCAAGCTCGGTGACCGTTTCGGCCACCGCCAGACCTTCCTCATCGGCATCGCGGGCTTCGCCGCCGCGTCCGGGGCGATCGGCCTCTCGGACTCGATCGGCCTCGTCATCGGCTTCCGTGTCCTGCAGGGCCTCTTCGGCGCCCTGCTGATGCCGGCCGCGCTCGGCCTGCTGCGCGCCACCTTCCCCGCCGAGAAGCTGAACATGGCCATCGGCATCTGGGGCATGGTCATCGGCGCCTCGACGGCCGGCGGCCCGATCCTCGGCGGCTTCCTCGTCGAGCACGTCAGCTGGCAGTCCGTCTTCTTCATCAACGTGCCGGTCGGTGTCCTCGCGCTCGTGCTCGGCCTGGTGATCCTCAAGGACCATCGCGCCGAGAACGCCCCGCGCTCCTTCGACATCTTCGGCATCGTGCTGCTCTCCGGCGCGATGGGGTCCCTGGTCTGGGGCCTCATCAACGCCGGTGCCGAGTGGGGCTGGACCGGCGGTAAGACCTGGGGCTGCCTGGGCGCCTCGGTCCTGCTCTTCTTCGTCTTCGCCCTCTGGCAGACGAAGGTCAAGGAGCCGCTCATCCCGCTGGCCATGTTCCGCTCCGTCCCGCTCAGCGCGGGTGTGGTGCTGATGGTGCTCATGGCCTTCGCCTTCATGGGCGGCCTGTTCTTCGTGACCTTCTACCTCCAGGGCGTCAAGGGCCTCAGCCCGATCGACAGCGGTCTGCACCTGCTGCCGCTGACGGCGATGATGATCGTCTCCTCGCCGCTGGCCGGCGCGCTGATCACCCGGTTCGGCCCGCGCATCCCGCTGGTGGGCGGCATGGTCGCCACCGCCGTCGCGATGTTCGGGATGATGACCCTCTCCGCGGAGACCGGCACGTTCACGATGTCGCTCTGGTTCGCGCTGCTCGGCCTGGGCCTCGCCCCGGTCATGGTCGGCGCGACCGAGGTCATCGTCGGCAACGCCCCGCTGGAGCTCTCCGGTGTGGCCGGCGGTCTGCAGCAGGCCGCGATGCAGGTCGGCGGCGCGCTCGGCACGGCCGTGCTCGGCGCGGTCATGTCCTCCAAGGTCTCCAGCGCGTTCGCGGACAACTGGACGGCCGCCGGGATCCCGGGCGCTCCCGCCCCGGGTCTCGAGGAGGCCGCCGAGTTCGGCATGGTCCCGCAGGAGCTGGCGAAGGCGCCCAACATGACCCCGGACATGCTCGACCGGATCGGCGGCGTCATCCACGGCACCTTCCTGGACGGCATGGGCCTCGCGTTCACCGTCGCCGGTGTCGTCGCCGTCGTCGCGGCGCTGGTCGCCACACTGACCAAGCGCGGCGAGAACGCGGAGGCGGGTGCGGGCGCGGCCCACATCTGACCTCGCGTCCTCTGTTCTTCTGTACGCAGGTGAAAGCCCCGCCGGGCCTCCGTCCGGCGGGGCTTTCACCTGTCCGGGTGAATCAAGCCTTGGCCTCTTCCCAGCAGCCGGTGACGTCCGTCAGAGTTCTGATTACAGAGAGTGACGAAACGGGGGGTTCGACGATGTTCACCGACATGGAAACGAAGCACGCACGACCGACGTACGTACTCCTGGCCGCACTGGCCGCACTGGCCGCCACGCTGCTGACGGCGGGCACCGCACTACCCGCGGCGGCCGCGGCCGCTGCCCTACCCGCCGCTGCCACCGCCTCACCGGCCACCAAGCTCGGCGCCTGTGGACCCGGGCAGCTCTGCCTCTGGCCCAAGGAGGACTTCAGGGGCCCGGCATGGACGCACGAGCTGGCCGACACCGACATCGAGAGCTGTGTCGCCCTGCCGGCGGGCGCGAGCGCCCGGGCCCTCGCCAACCGGACGGGGCGGCCGGTCACCACGTACCAGTCCGCCGAGTGCGCGGAGACGGGCGAGTTCGAGACCTACCCGGGGCGCGGGACGTGGGTGCCCCAGACGCCGTACCAGGTCAGAGCCTTCAAGCTCTGGGAGCGCTAGGGACCGCGGAAATCTCCCCCTGCGGGGGCACGGCGCTCGGTACGGGAGCCGGGGCGGAGAGCCGGGACACCTCGGCGCGCAGCTCCCGGACCTCCATGGTCAGCGCCTCCAGGAGTTCGGTCTGCCGGCGCTCGACGGCGTCGTCCCGCTCGAAACGGGAGATGAACCAGGCGGCGATGTTGGCGGTCACCACACCGAGCAGCGCGATACCGGAGAGCATCAGCCCCACCGCGAGGACGCGGCCGAGTCCCGTGGTCGGGGCGTGATCTCCGTACCCCACGGTCGTCATCGTCGTGAACGACCACCAGACCGCGTCGCCGAGCGTCTTGATGTTGCCGTCGGGGGCGGAGCGTTCCACATGGAGCACGGCAAGCGAGCCGAACATCATCAGCCCGACCACCGCGCCCGCCACATAGGTGGTGAGCGTTATCTGCGGGGCCATCCGGGCCCGCCGGCCCACGAGGAGGAGCGTCGAGACCAAGCGCAGCAGCCGCAGCGGCTGCACCAGGGGCAGCACCACGGCCAGCAGGTCCAGCGGGTGGTGGCGGACGAAGTGCCGCTTGCTCGGAGCCAGCGCCAGTCGTACGGCGTAGTCGAGGGCGAACGCGCCCCACACCACCCACTCCACCGCCAGGCAGAGCTCGTGGATCCAGGGGTCGGCATCCGGCGCCACGATCGGTACGGCGTACGCGACGCCGAACGCCACTGCCATGATCAGCAGTGGTGTCTGGGTGCGCTTCTCCCAGCTTTCCTTCATGCCGGGAATCGTATGGGGGGTGCGGGGGCGCACTGACCCCCGCACCCGCACCCCACGAGTACGCCGCTACGCGGCTACGCGCCGAGTCCAGCCGCTACGCGTCGCCGCCCGCCGCGCCCGGGTCGGCGGCCGCGACGTCGAGCAGCTGGTAGCGGTCGATGGCCTGCTTGAGGGCCGACCGGTCGACCTTGCCCTCGCGGGCGAGTTCGGTGAGGACCGCGAGCACGATCGACTGGGCGTCGATGTGGAAGAAGCGGCGGGCCGCTCCCCGGGTGTCCGCGAAGCCGAAGCCGTCCGCGCCGAGCGAGGTGTAGGTGCCCGGCACCCAGCGGGAGATCTGGTCCGGGACCGAGCGCATCCAGTCGGAGACGGCCACGAACGGGCCCTGCGCGGAGGACAGCTTGCGCGTCACGTACGGGACCTGCTGCTCCTCCTCCGGGTGGAGCAGGTTGTGCCGGTCGACGTCCACGGCCTCGCGGCGCAGCTCGTTCCAGGACGTGGCCGACCAGACGTCGGCGCGGACGTTCCACTCCTCGGCGAGGATCCGCTGAGCCTCCAGCGCCCACGGCACGGCGACACCGGAGGCCATGATCTGCGCGGGGATCGCGCCGGCCTCGCCCGCCTTGTAGCGGTAGATGCCCTTGAGGATGCCGTCGGCGTCCACGTTCTCGGGCTCGGCCGGGTGCTGGATCGGCTCGTTGTAGACCGTCAGGTAGTAGAAGACGTCCTCGGCGTCGGGGCCGTACATCCTCTTCAGGCCGTCCTGGACGATGTGCGCGATCTCGAAGCCGAACGCCGGGTCGTAGGCGACACAGCCCGGGTTGGTCGAGGCCAGCAGGTGCGAGTGGCCGTCCGCGTGCTGGAGGCCCTCACCGGTCAGCGTCGTACGGCCGGCGGTGGCACCGAGGACGAAGCCGCGCGCGAGCTGGTCGGCCATCTGCCAGAACTGGTCGCCGGTCCGCTGGAAACCGAACATCGAGTAGAAGACGTAGACCGGGATCAGCGGCTCGCCGTGCGTGGCGTACGCCGAACCGGCCGCGATCAGCGAGGCCGTGCAGCCGGCCTCGGAGATGCCGTCGTGCAGCATCTGGCCGGTCGGGGACTCCTTGTACGCGAGGAGCAGTTCGCGGTCCACGGCCTCGTACTGCTGGCCCAGCGGGTTGTAGATCTTGGCGCTCGGGAAGAACGAGTCCATGCCGAACGTGCGGTACTCGTCGGGGGCGATCAGCACGAACCGCCTGCCGATCTCCTTGTCCCGCATGAGGTCCTTGAGCAGCCGGACGAAGGCCATCGTGGTGGCGATCGACTGCTGGCCGGAGCCCTTCTTCACCGGGGCGTAGGTCTTCTCCTCGGGGAGGACCAGCGGCTTCGCGCGCACGACACGGGTCGGGACGTACCCGCCGAGCGCCTTGCGGCGGTCGTGCATGTACTGGATCTCCTCGGAGTTCCGGCCCGGGTGGTAGTACGGCGGCAGGCCGTTCTCCAGCTGCGCGTCGGTGACCGGGATGTGCAGCCGGTCGCGGAAGCGCTTGAGGTCGTCGACCGTCAGCTTCTTCATCTGGTGGGTCGCGTTGCGGCCCTCGAAGTTCGGGCCGAGCGTCCAGCCCTTGACGGTCTGCGCCAGGACGACGGTCGGCTGGCCCTTGTGGGCCTTGGCCGCCGCGAAGGCCGCGAAGATCTTCTTGTGGTCGTGACCGCCGCGGCCCAGGTGCAGGATCTGGTGGTCCGTCATGGACTCGACCATCGAGCGCAGTCGCTGGTCGTCGCCGAAGAAGTGGTCGCGGATGTACGCGCCGGTCTCCGTGGCGTACGTCTGGAACTGGCCGTCGGGCGTGGTGTTCAGCTTGTTGACCAGGATGCCGTCGCGGTCCTGGGCGAGCAGCGGGTCCCAGGAGCGGTCCCAGATGAGCTTGATCACGTTCCAGCCGGCGCCGCGGAACTGCGACTCCAGCTCCTGGATGATCTTGCCGTTGCCGCGCACCGGGCCGTCGAGGCGCTGGAGGTTGCAGTTGACGACGAAGGTCAGGTTGTCCAGACCCTCACGGGCCGCGATGGACAGCTGGCCGAGCGACTCCGGCTCGTCCATCTCGCCGTCCCCGAGGAACGCCCAGACGTGCGACTTGGAGGTGTCGGCGATGCCGCGCGCCTCCATGTAGCGGTTCATCCGGGCCTGGTAGATCGCGCCGAGCGGGCCGAGGCCCATCGAGACGGTCGGGAACTCCCAGAAGTCCGGCATGAGCCGCGGGTGCGGGTACGAGGAGAGACCGTTCGGGAACTTCGACTTCTCCTGGCGGAACGCGTCGAGCTGGGTCTCGCCGAGCCGGTCGAGCAGATAGGCGCGGGCGTAGATGCCGGGCGAGGCGTGGCCCTGGAAGAAGATCTGGTCGCCGCCGTCGCCCTCGTCCTTGCCCCGGAAGAAGTGGTTGAAGCCGACGTCGTACAGCGAGGCGGAGGAGGCGAAGGTGGCGATGTGGCCGCCGACCCCGATGCCCGGGCGCTGGGCGCGCGAGACCATCACGGCCGCGTTCCAGCGGGTCGCGTTGAGGACCTTGCGCTCGATCTCCTCGTTGCCCGGGAAGAACGGCTCGTCCCTGGTCGCGATGGTGTTGACGTAGTCCGTGCTGCGCATCTCCGGCACGGCGACGCGCTTCTCGCGCGCGCGCTCGATGAGCCGGAGCATCAGATAGCGGGCTCGCTCGCGACCCCGCTCGTCGACGGCCGCGTCGAGGGAGTCGAGCCATTCCTGGGTCTCTTCGGGATCGAAGTCCGGGACCTGGCTGGGAAGGCCGCCAATGATGATCGGGTTGCGATCGGATCCGGAAGCCACGCTGTTCCTTCGCTTGTCGGTGGAGCCCACGGAGGCCGGACGCCGGCCGGGATGTCCATCGTGTACCCCGTCGGAGTCAAACGTCATCTCTACCGAGGGGTAACCCCTCTCGGGCGCCTGGTCGGGTCAAATCGCAACCTTACGCCCAACCCGCGCATGCGTTTCGGCGGGACGTTCGGCAGACTGAAGCCGCGGAAGTTCGCAAAGCGGGACGAAGCGTGTGCCGTATGTCACGGAGCGGAGTGGAACCGGTCCGGGAGATGCGGCGAGACGGCCCTAAACGTCACCGTTTCGGCGGTCTCGGCGGCCGGGTACTTGCGCGATTCGCCCCGCCCGTGTGGACTACGGCCAGTGCCGCGCGTGTGCGCGTGGCCGAAGCATTTTCCGATACATGATCAGGAGGCAAGCCGTGAGCGCGACCGCGGACCACGCGGAGGAGCGGACCAACCCGGCCACCAGGCTGGGGTTCGAGCCCGGACAGGTGGTCCAGGAGATCGGTTACGACGACGACGTCGACCTCGATCTCCGTGAAGGCATCGAGTCCATCATCGGGCAGGAACTCGTGGACGAGGACTACGACGACGTCGCCGACGCCGTGGTGGTGTGGTTCCGCGACGAGGACGGAGACCTCACTGACGCCCTGGTGGATACCATCGGTTTTCTGGACGACGGCGGCAACATCTGGCTGCTGACGCCGAAGACCGGCCGCGACGGCTACATCGAGCCGAGCGACATTCAAGATGCCGCGCAGACCGCTGGTCTCTCCCAGTCCAAGAGCATCAGCGTCGCGAAGGACTGGTCGGGCACCCGCCTGGTCACCCCGAAGCGCTGATCCACCACGCTGCACCGGAGCCCCCGCCGAATACGCTCGGCGGGGGCTCCGTGCGTAGGGTGGGGTCACCGATTCGGCCCAGGGAAGGGAATCGTCCGTCATGGCCATCGAGGTCGGGACCAAGGCCCCGGAGTTCGAGCTCAAGGACAACCACGGCCGCACCGTGCGCCTGTCCGACTTCCGCGGCGAGAAGAACGTGGTCCTGCTCTTCTACCCGTTCGCCTTCACCGGCGTCTGCACCGGTGAGCTGGGCGAGCTGCGCGACAACCAGCCGCAGTTCGTCAACGACGACACCCAGCTCCTGGCCGTCTCCACCGACTCGATCCACACCCTGCGCGTCTTCGCCGAGCAGGAGGCCCTGGAGTACCCGCTGCTCTCCGACTTCTGGCAGCACGGCGAGGCCTCCCGCGCCTACGGCGTCTTCGACGAGGACAAGGGCTGCGCGGTGCGCGGCACCTTCATCATCGACAAGGACGGCGTCGTCCGCTGGAGCGTCGTCAACGACCTGCCTGACGCCCGCGACATCGACGACTACGTCAAGGCGCTCGACACTCTCTGAGGATCGGGGCGAATCGTCTGTCCAGGCCGGGAACCCGTCACTAGGATCCACTCGTTGATCCGAATGCCAACGCACGACGGGGGCGCTGCCCCTGGAAACCACATGGAGGGACTCGTGGGAGTCAGCCTCAGCAAGGGCGGCAACGTCTCGCTGACCAAGGAGGCCCCTGGCCTGACCGCCGTGACCATCGGTCTGGGCTGGGACATCCGCACCACCACCGGTACGGACTTCGACCTCGACGCCAGTGCCATTCTGGTCAGCCCCGAGGGCAAGGTCCGCAACGACCAGGACTTCGTGTTCTTCAACAACCTGAAGAGCGCCGACGGCTCGGTCGAGCACACCGGTGACAACCTCACCGGTGAGGGCGAGGGCGACGACGAGCAGGTCAAGGTCAGCCTGGCCACGGTGCCGGCCGATGTCGCCAAGATCGTCTTCCCGGTCTCGATCTACGACGCCGAGAACCGCCAGCAGTCCTTCGGCCAGGTCCGCAACGCGTTCATTCGCGTCGTGAACCAGACCGGCGGCGCCGAGATCGCCCGGTACGACCTCTCCGAGGACGCCTCGACCGAGACCGCCATGGTCTTCGGCGAGCTGTACCGCAACGGCGAAGAGTGGAAGTTCCGCGCGGTCGGCCAGGGCTACGCCTCGGGCCTGCGCGGCATCGCCGCCGACTTCGGCGTCAACGTCTGAGTCGCGCAGCACTGACACGTCCGGCGCCGCACACTCCGTGCGGCGCCGGACGTGCCTCACCAGCAGAAACACCAGCAGAAACACCAGCAGAAACACCAGCAGGAACGCCGGCAGGAACGCCGACAGCACACCAGCAGCACGCCGGCGGGGCCACGAACAGGACCGCGAGCAGCACACCAGCAGGACCACCAGCGGGCACACCGCAGCTTCACCGGGGAGGACACACACATGGGCGTCACGCTCGCCAAGGGAGGCAATGTCTCCCTCTCCAAGGCCGCACCCAACCTCACCCAGGTGCTGGTCGGCCTCGGCTGGGACGCGCGCTCCACCACCGGAGCCCCCTTCGACCTCGACGCCAGCGCCATGCTGTGCCAGTCGGGCCGGGTGCTCGGCGACGAGTTCTTCGTCTTCTACAACAACCTCAAGAGCCCCGAGGGCTCCGTCGAACACACCGGCGACAACCTCACCGGCGAGGGTGACGGCGACGACGAGTCGCTCATCGTGGACCTGGTCAAGGTCCCGGCGCACTGCGACAAGATCGTCTTCCCGGTCTCGATCCACGAGGCCGACAACCGCGGCCAGACCTTCGGCCAGGTCAGCAATGCCTTCATTCGCGTCGTGAACCGCGCGGACGGCCAGGAACTCGCCCGCTACGACCTCTCCGAGGACGCCTCCACCGAGACCGCGATGATCTTCGGCGAGCTGTATCGGTACAACGGCGAATGGAAGTTCCGCGCGGTCGGACAGGGGTACGCGTCCGGCCTCCGGGGCATCGCTCTAGACTTCGGGGTCAACGTTTCGTAAAGCCGCGTAATTACACGATGAGGTAGACAGTGGTACTGAAAACCTTCGGCTGGTCGTTCGCCATCACGGCGCTCGGACTGGTCGCAGCGGTGCTCTACGGGGGGTGGGAAGCGTTCGGGATCGTCGCGATCCTGTGCATCCTCGAGATCTCGCTGTCCTTCGACAATGCGGTGGTCAACGCCGGAATCCTGAAGAAGATGACGCCGTTCTGGCAGAAGATCTTCCTCACGATCGGTGTGCTCATCGCCGTCTTCGGCATGCGACTGGTCTTCCCCGTCGTGATCGTCGCGATCAGCGCCAAGATCGGCCCCATCGAGGCCGTCGACCTCGCCCTCAACGACGCCGAGCGCTACGAGCAGCTCGTGACCGACGCACACCCGTCGATCGCGGCCTTCGGTGGCATGTTCCTGCTGATGATCTTCCTCGACTTCATCTTCGAGGACCGTGACATCAAGTGGCTCGGCTGGCTGGAGCGCCCGCTGGCCAAGCTCGGCAAGGTCGACATGCTGTCGGTCTGCATCGCCCTGATCGTCCTGGCCATCAGCGCCATGACCTTCGCCACCCAGGCCCACCAGCACGGCGGCACGCACGTCGACAAGGCGTCCACCGTCCTGCTCTCCGGCGTCTTCGGCCTCATCACGTACCTCGTCGTCGGCGGTCTCTCCGGCTACTTCGAGAACAAGCTGGAGGAGGAAGAGGAGCGCGAGCACGAGGCCGAGGAGGAGGCCAAGCGCAGCGGCAAGAAGGTCGGAGCCGTGCAGCTGGCCGGCAAGGCCGCCTTCTTCATGTTCCTCTACCTCGAAGTCCTCGACGCGTCGTTCTCCTTCGACGGTGTCATCGGCGCCTTCGCCATCACCAACGACATCGTCCTGATGGCGATCGGCCTCGGCGTCGGCGCCATGTACGTCCGTTCGCTGACGGTCTACCTGGTCCGCCAGGGCACCCTCGACGACTACGTCTACCTGGAGCACGGCGCGCACTACGCCATCGGCGCGCTCGCCGTGATCCTCATGATCACCATCCGCTACCAGATCCCCGAGGTCGTCACCGGACTCATCGGCGTGGCCCTCATCGGCTGGTCGTTCTGGTCCTCCGTCCGGCGCAACAGAGCCCTCGCCGCGGCCGAGGGAAAAGCTGACTCCTCGGGCAAGACCGAGGTGTCGTCAGGGGTGTGACACCCCCGGCAATGAGGAACGCTTCACTGCGGGGCGGCCGGTTCACCCGGCCGCCCCGCGGCGTACGACCGGGTTTCCGAGTGGGGGGTGGGGCGCATGGGCTTCTGGGACGGCCTTTTTCCGGGGAGGGCGTGGGCGCAGTTCGATTCGGGCAGCGCCGCCAGCAACACCATCGACCTCACCAAACGCCGCCCGACGGTCTCCCTGACCAAACAGGGCGCCGCCACCGGCAATCTGCGCGTCAACCTCTCCTGGCGGATGCGCACCTCCGACATCGAGGGCCGCTCCCGGCAGAGCGGCCAGCTGCTGCGCCACCCCTCGAAGCTCTTCAAGCCCGAGGTCGTCCAGGCGCACACCCAGAGCATGGTCAACGTCGACCTGGACCTCGGCTGCCTGTACGAGCTGGCCGACGGCAGCAAGGGCGTCGTCCAGCCGCTCGGCGGCTTCTTCGGCTCGCTGAACGCCGCGCCGTACGTGAACCTGAGCGGCGACGACCGGTTCGGCGGCTCGTCCGGCGAGACGATATTCGTCAACCTCGACCACCGCGACGAGATCAAGCGGCTGCTCTTCTTCGTCTACATCTACGACCAGACCCCGGCCTTCGACCGCACCCACGCCAAGGTGACGCTCTACCCCAGCAACGGCCCGCGGATCGAGATCGAACTCGACGAGCGGGCCCCGCAGGCCCGCTCCTGCGCCGTGTTCAGCGTCGAGAAGGTCAAGGACGAGCTGATCGTCCGCCGAGAGGTGAAGTTCGTGTACGGCTTCCAGGCCGAGCTGGACCGGCTCTACGGCTGGGGTCTGCAGTGGGGGCGCGGCTACAAGACCAAGGCCTGACCCGTGGTGCTACGGGCGGACGAACTGCGGGCCCATCGGCGGCAGCCGGAAGTTCGGGTCGGGGGCGTGCGCGGCGGCAGCGGCGGGCTGCGGATAGCCGTACCCCGGGCGGTCGCCCGTGACCGGCTGCGGGTAGCCGTAGCCGGGCGGCGCGGACACCGGGGGAGCGGTCGGCTGCGGCGGCACGGTCAGCGGCGGCGGCGGTACGGGTCCGGGGCCGGCCGAGGGCGACTGGACGACCGTCGCGTCGAGGTCGACGACCGCGGCGCGATCCTGCGCCCGCGCCGGTGTGGAGCCGGAGTCCGGCGTCGTACCGGCCTCCTCCGTGCCCTCGTCGACCGAGATCCCGAAGTCGGTGGCGAGACCGACGAGACCCGTCGGATAGCCCTGCCCGACCGCGCGGAACTTCCAGCCGTCCCCGCGCCGGTACAGCTCGCCGCAGATGATGGCGGTCTCCTCGCCCGTCTCCGCCTTCACGTCGAACAGGGCCAGCGGCTCCCGGTCCGCCGCGGTCGCGTCGTAGAGGAGGATCCGCAGGTCGGAGACGCGGCCGAAGGTGCCGCCGTCCGAGGAGGCCGCGATCACCACCTGGTCGACCGACGGGTCGAGCCGGCCGAGCTCGGCCTCCACCGTGTCCGTCAGCCCCTCGGCCACCCGCTTCTTCGGCAGCCGGCGCACCAGACCCGAGGGATGGCGCGGCTGGTTGTAGAAGACGAAGTCCTCGTCGGAGCGCACGCGCCCGTCGGCACCGAGCAGCAGCGCGGAGGCGTCCACGTCAGGGACCCCGGGGCCCGGGGTCCAGCGGAGCACGGCCCGTACGGCCGCGGTGTCGAGAGGGACGTTGGAGCCCTTCAGCATCGCGTGCGTCATGACCGTCATCCTGCCTTCCCGCCCGCCCGCCGGACAACGCGGGGGCCGAACCGAACCGCGCGTCGTCCCACCTCGCGAAGTGCGAGGCTTGAGACGGATGCAGACGAGTTACCTGGATTTCATACACGAGGGGAACTAAGGACACCCGCACCTACGTACTATTACCGGCCACATGTTGTCAGGGCCAACCGAGGCAGTCCGGGGAGTCACATGCGTCATTTCGGGCACATCCCGGCCTCCGCGAGAGCCGGACTCTTCCACCAGGAGCCGGCCGAATTCACGGCGGACGCCCCCGCGAGCACGCTCGCCATGGCCCTCGGGGCCACCCTCTACAGCCCGGCGACCCGGCCGCGCCTCGCCGACGACGTGCGCAAACAGGCCGCACGCGGGGTCGTCTCCATGGTGCTGTGCCTGGAGGACTCCATCGCCGACGCCGACGTGGAGGCCGCCGAGAGCAACCTCGTACACCAGTTCGCAGAGCTCGCCAAGGGCGCCGAGGCGGACACCACCGGACTGGACGTACCCCTGCTCTTCATCCGGGTCCGGGAGCCCCACCAGATCACGGATCTGGTCAGGCGCCTCGGAGACACCGCCCGTCTGCTGTCCGGATTCGTACTGCCCAAATTCACCGAGACCAGCGGCCGGGCCTTCCTGGAGGCCCTCACCACCGCCGAGCGGTCGAGCGGCAGAAGACTCTTCGCCATGCCCGTCCTGGAGTCGCCCGAGCTGCTGCACCTGGAGACCCGCGCCGAGACCCTCGCCGGCATCGCCACCACCGTCGACAAGTACCGCCACCGGGTCCTCGCGCTGCGCCTCGGCGTCACCGACTTCTGCTCCGCATACGGACTGCGCCGCTCGCCCGACATGACGGCCTACGACGTCCAGCTCGTCGCCAACGTCATCGCCGACGTCGTCAACGTCCTCGGCCGCTCCGACGGCACCGGTTTCACCATCACCGGACCCGTCTGGGAGTACTTCCGGCTCGGCGAGCGCATGTTCAAGCCCCAGCTGCGCCGCAGCCCCTTCCTGGAAGGCCGCGCCGAGGACCTGCGCACCGCGCTCATCGAGCACGACCTCGACGGGCTGCTGCGCGAGATCGAACTCGACCGGGCCAACGGCCTGCTCGGCAAGACCTGCATCCACCCCACGCACGTGGTGCCGGTGCACGCGCTCTCCGTGGTCACCCACGAGGAGTACAGCGACGCGCAGGACATCCTGCGCCCCGAGCGCGGCGGGGGCGGCGTGATGCGCTCCGCGTACACGAACAAGATGAACGAGGTGAAGCCGCATCGCGCGTGGGCCGAACGGACCCTCATGCGCGCCGAGGTCTTCGGCGTCGCCCATGAGGACGTCGGCTTCGTCGATCTGCTCACCGCCGGCCTGGCCGGCTGACGGAAGGTGAACCGGAACGTGGTGTGGTCGGGAACGTGGGTCGCCGAGCGACTCGGCGTCGAACTGGACGGCGACGAGCAGCTCCCTGGCCTGCTGGGCCTCGCGCTGCGCCGCAACCCCAGGCGCGCGCATCTGCTGGTCTCCAACGTGCTCGGCAAGCACGTGCCGCAGCGGCCGAGCGTCGTCCACGGCGCGGGCTTCTCGCTCGGCCTGCGGGTGCGCGAGCTGCTCGGCGACGAGGAGGCCGCGCGGGCCGTCGTCCTCGGGTACGCGGAGACGGCCACAGGGCTCGGCCACTCGGTCGCCGACGGCCTCGGTCACGCCCCGTACCTGCACTCCACCCGGCGGCCCGTCGACGGCGTGCCGAGCGCCGGCGGCTTCGAGGAGTCCCACTCACACGCCACCTCGCACCTGCTGCTCCCCGAGGACCCGAAGCTGCTGGCAGGTGACGGCACCCTTGTCCTCGTCGACGACGAGTTCTCCACCGGCAACACGGTCCTCAACACCATCCGCGACCTGCACGAGCGCTACCCGCGCGAGCGGTACGTGGTCGTGGCCCTCGTCGACATGCGCTCCGCCGCCGACCTCGGCCGCCTGGAGGGCTTCGCCCAGGAGATCGGCGCCCGCGTCGACCTGGTGACCGGCGCGGCCGGCACCGTACGGCTCCCGGAAGGCGTCCTGGAGAAGGGGCAGGCGCTGGTCGCCGCCCACGAGACGGCCCACGAGCCCGTTCAGCCGCCCCGCACGGCCCCCGTACGGGTCGACCTCGGCTGGCCCGCCGACGTCCCTGACGGCGGCCGCCACGGCTTCCGCGCGCCCCACGCCGCCGCCCTGGACGAGGCCCTGCCCGCCATGACCGAGCGCCTGGATGCGGCCCTCGGCGGGGCGCGGCGGGTGCTCGTGCTCGGCTTCGAGGAGCTGATGTACGCGCCGCTGCGGCTCGCCGTCGCCCTGGAGCGGGCCGGACGGGACGTCTCGTACTCCACGACCACCCGCTCGCCCGTCCTCGCGGTCGACGACCCGGGCTACGCGATACGGACCCGGCTCGTCTTCCCGGCCCACGACACGCCCGCCGACGGCCCCGGCGAGCGGTACGCGTACAACGTGGCGGGCGCCGGATTCGACGCGGTCGTGGCCGTCGTCGACTCGGTCGCCGACACCCCGGAGCTGCACGCCGAGGACGGCCTGCTGGCCCAGCTGGCGGGCCACATCCCGTCGGTGGTGCTCGCGGTGGTCCCGTCGTACGTTCCTTCGCACGCATCCGCTCCCGCCACCGAAGCTCCCGAAAGGAGCTCCATGCTGCCCGAGCCCCTCCGCGGCCCCGCCTTCTCCTCGTACGCCCCCGAAGAGGTCGGCTGGCTGCTCCAGGACCTCTCGGACGTCGAGCTCGAGGCCCCGACCGAGGAGCGCGAGGAGGCCATCCAGAGCGGCGGCGCCCACTACGCCGAGTCGCTGCCGGTCGAGTACCAGCCGAGCGACCAGTACCAGGAGCTCTTCCACGCCGCCCTGGAGACCTCCGCCGCCCGGATCGCCCGCGCGGTCGGCACCGTCACCGAGACCGTCCTCGCGGAGAAGAAGGGCACGCCCGTGCTCGTCTCCCTCGCCCGGGCCGGCACCCCCGTCGGCGTCCTCATGCGCCGCTGGGCCCAGGCCAGGCACGGCCTCGAACTGCCCCACTACGCCGTCTCCATCGTCCGCGGCCGCGGCATCGACGCCAACGCACTGCGCTGGCTCGCCGCCCACCACGACCCGGCCGACGTCGTGTTCGTCGACGGCTGGACCGGCAAGGGCGCCATCACCCGCGAACTGGCCGATGCGCTCCGCGCGTTCCCCGGATTCGACCCGGAGATCGCGGTCCTCGCCGACCCCGGCTCCTGCGTCCGCACCTACGGCACCCGCGAGGACTTCCTCATACCCTCCGCCTGCCTCAACTCGACCGTCTCCGGCCTGATATCGCGGACCGTCCTGCGCGCCGACCTCGTCGGCCCGGACGACTTCCACGGCGGCAAGTTCTACCGCGAACTGGCCGGCGCCGATGTCTCCAACGCCTTCCTCGACGCCGTCGCCGCCCACTACGACGAGGTCGCCGAGGACGTCGACACCGCCGTCAAGGAGCTCCTCGCCGCCGACCGCACGCCCACCTGGGAGGGCTGGGCGGCCGTCGAGCGGATCAGCGAGGAGTACGGCATCCACGACATCAACCTGGTCAAGCCCGGCGTCGGCGAGACCACCCGCGTCCTGCTGCGCCGCGTCCCCTGGAAGATCCTCGCGAAGCGCGGCGCGGGCGCCGACCTCACCCACGTACGCCTCCTCGCCGAGCAGCGCGGAGTCCCCGTCGAGGAGGTCGACGGACTGCCGTACACCTGCGTGGGCCTGATCCATCCCCAGTTCACGAGAGGCGCCACGGGCGCCGACGGAAAGACGGTGGTCTCCCAGTGACTTCGGCGAACAGCACGGTGATGGTCGCGAGCGACCTCGACCGTACGCTGATCTACTCCTCGGCCGCGCTCGCGCTCGGCATGCCGGACGCGCAGGCGCCACGGCTGCTGAGCGTCGAGGTGCACGAGTCGAAGCCGCTCTCGTACCTGACCGAGGAGGCCGCCGGACTGCTCGAGCGGCTGGCCGCCGAGGCCGTCTTCGTCCCCACGACGACACGCACCCGCAAGCAGTACCAGCGGATCCAACTCCCCGGCACCGCGCCGGAGTACGCGATCTGCGCCAACGGCGGGCACATCCTCGTCGACGGCGTCGCCGACCGCGACTGGCACGAGTCCGTGCTGCGCCGGCTCGCGGAGGAGTGCGCGCCGCTCTCCGAGATCCGCGCGTACTTCACCGCTACCACCGACCTGTCCTGGGTGCGCAAGCACCGGGTGGCCGAGGACCTGTTCGCGTACCTGGTGGTGGAGCGCGAGCGGATGCCGGAGGAGTGGCTGAAGCGGTTCGGGGAGTGGGCGGAGGAGCGCGGCTGGACGGTCTCGCTCCAGGGCCGCAAGGTGTACGCGGTACCGAAGCCGCTCACCAAGAGCGCGGCGATGCGCGAGGTCGCCCGGCGCTGCGGCGCGGGCCTCGTCCTGGCCGCAGGCGACTCGCTCCTCGACGCGGACCTGCTGCTCGCCGCCGACCGCGCCTGGCGCCCGGGCCACGGCGAGCTGGCCGACACGTCCTGGACCGCCCCGCACCTCGACGTGCTGGCCGAGCGGGGCGTGGCGGCGGGGGAGGAGATCCTCCGCAGGTTCCGTACGGCGGTGGAGGAGCACAGGGCGTCGGTCACGCTGCCCGGGCAGCAGATCAAGGCCGGCCTGAAGAGTCAGTAGTGCGTCAGTAGTGCGGTTTTCCGCAGGGCGGGCGGTGGGGTGCTCGGACTAGCGTGACGGTTCATGACGAACGCACTGCGGACCGCGGAGGCGCCCGCCTGTGAGGAGGGGCGGGCGCGGGTCGTGGCGTACCTAGTCCGTTGGATGCGGCTTGGCTTCGGGCTGGGTTTCGGAGCCGCGACCGCCGTGCTGGAGCTGCTCGGCTGCCTCCTCGGCGGCCTCGCGCTGCTGCCCGTGCTCGCCTGGCCGCGCGGAAGACGGGCCGTGCTGCGCCCGGTGACCGCCGTCGCCCGCGCCCTCACCCGCCTCGAACGCGCGCGGCTCAGCCACCTCCTCGACATCCGCCTGCCCCCGGTCCACGAGGACGGCGCCGCCGCGCGGTACCTCGCCGCCCGCTGGCCGCTCGGCCTCCTCGGCGCGGTCGTGCTCGGCTGCGCCGCGTACGGACTCGGCCTGGGCACCTTCGTCTTCTACGGCTGGCTGATCACCGACATCAACCACCCCTGGCTGGTCGCGTTCAGCAGCGTCGGCGGGTTCTTCCTGCTCTTCCTCGCCGCCCAGGGCGGGCTCGGCGTCGTCGCCCTGGAGGACGGACTGGCCCGGTACTTCCTCGGGCCGCGCCACGCCGACGCCCTGGAGGCCCGGATCGCCCAGCTCGCGACGAGCCGGGCCGAGGTGATGGACGTCGTGCACGACGAGCGGCGGCGGATCGAGCGCGACCTCCACGACGGCGTCCAGCAACGGCTTGTGGCCCTCGGCATGCTGCTCGGCCGCGCCCGCCGGCTCAGGGCCCGGGACCCGGAGGCCGCCGACGCGCTGCTGCTCCAGGCCCACGAGGAGAGTCGGCGCGCGCTGGCCGAACTGCGCGAGGTGGCCTGGCGGGTGCACCCCGCCGTGCTCGACGAGGGCGGCCTGCGGGCGGCCCTTGAGGCGGTCGCCGAGCGGAGCCCGTTGCCCGTACGGCTCGGGTACGCCGTGGGGCGGCCGCTCCCGAGGGCGGTGGAGACGGTCGCGTACTTCCTCGTCTCGGAGGCGGTCACCAATGTGGTCAAGCACGCGGGCGCGACCCGTATCGACGTACAAGTAACCCTGGAGGATGAGGAGTTGAGCGTACGGGTGACGGACGACGGGGTGGGTGGCGCGGACGCGTCGGGCAGCGGCCTGAGCGGGCTCGCGAGCCGGGCGGCGGCGCTGGACGGACGGTTCGCGGTGGACAGCCCGGCGGGCGGGCCGACGGTCGTACGGGCGGTCCTGCCGTGCGCGTGATCCTGGCGGAGGACTCGACGCTGCTACGGGAGGGCCTGGTGCGGCTCCTCGCGGAGGAGGGCCACGAGGTGACGGCGGCGGTCGGCACCGGGACCGACCTCCTTGCGGCGGTCCGGGCGGACCCGCCGGACGTGGTCGTCGCCGACGTCCGGATGCCGCCCACGCACACCGACGAGGGGCTGCGGGCGGCCCTGGAGATCCGGCGGGAGCGGCCGGAGGTCGGGGTGCTCGTGCTCTCCCAGTACGTGGAGCGGCGGTACGCCACCGAGCTGCTGACGGGCGAGTCGGGCGCGGTCGGCTACCTGCTCAAGGACCGGGTGGCGCAGGTCGACGAGTTCCTGGACGCCCTGGAACGGGTGGGCGAGGGGCGGACGGCGTTCGACCCGGAGGTCGTCCGCAGACTGCTCGTCCGCACCACGCACACCGATCCGCTGGCGCGGCTCACGCCCCGGGAGGGCGAGGTGCTCGCGGCGATGGCCCAGGGGCACACGAACGCGGCGATCGCCGGCCGGCTGCACGTGTCGCGGAGCGCGGTGGAGAAACACATCAACGCGATCTTCGACAAGCTGGAGCTGACGGGCCGGGGCGAGGGCTACAGCAGGCGGGTGCTGGCGGTCCTGCGCTACCTGGGCAGCTAGTGGCTTGGGCCAGCCGCCTGGGCTAGCCGCAGCAGCCGCCCCCGCAGCACCCACCGCCACCGCCACCTTGGGAGGGCGCTCCTTGGGCGGTCCCACCGACGGCGACGGCGGAGAGGAGCTTGACGGTGTCCTCGTGCCCGGTGGGGCAGGAGGCGGGGGCGGAGGACTCGGCCATGGGCCGGTTGAGCTCGAAGGTGTCTCCGCAGGTGCGGCAGCGGTACTCGTAACGAGGCATGGTGACGAGGTTAGCGGTGTCCGCCGCTCTGGCCGCCGCCCCGGTCCTCCCGGATCTGCTCGACGACGTGGGCGGCGGAGGCGCGGATGGCTTCCAGCTCGGTGAGGAAGTGCCAGTAGTCGGGGTGGCGGCCTTCCTCCAGGGAGTGGACGGCCCGGTCGAGCCGTGCGACGGCGTCGTCGAGGGGGCGGGCGTGGCGGGGGTCGGGGGTGTGCCGGCCCGCCATGGCGAGGCGCTGGGCGTCGCGGACGGCGAAGCGGGCGCGGTCGATCTCGTCCTGCGGGTTCTTGGCGACGGCGTCGAGGCGGCGGAGCCGGTCACCGGCGGCGGAGACGGCCTCGTCGGTGGAGTTGAGCAGGGCGCGGGCGGTGGCGAGGAGGCTGGTGGCGTCGGGCCACCGTTGCTCGTCGCGGGCCTTGGCGGCCTCGGTGAGCTTCTCTTCGGCCTTGCGCACGGTCTCGGCGGCCTGGGCGGGCACGTACTGGAGGTCCTGCCAGCAGGCGGCGGAGAAGCGGCGACGGAGCTCGGAGAGGACGGGGTCGACGCCGCCGGCCCGGGTGGTGAGCGCCTCGGCGCGGGTACGGAGGGAGACGAGGCGCCTGCTGGTCTCGGCGGCCCGCTCGGGGAGGCGCTCGGCCTCGGTGCGGACGGCTTCGGCGTCGCGCAGGACGCGGTCGGCGCGCTGGAGGGTCTCGGCGACGCCGTGGCGCCCCGCGCCCTCGTTGAGCCGGGTGAGCTCGGGGCCGAGGCGGGCGAGCCGGGTGGCGAGGTCGTCGGCGCGGAGCCCGGACTCGCGGGCGGTTTCGAGAGCGGTGCTCGCGTTCCGGAGCGCCTGTCGCGCCCGCTCCACGGCGGGGGCGAGCCGGGCGAGCTGGGTCTCGGCCGTGTCGAGGAGCGGCCCGAGCCCCTGCTCGAACCGGTCGAGCTCGCCCTTGACCCGTACGAGCTCCTCCTTGGCGCGGGTCAGCTCGCCGCGGGCGCGGTTGGCGGTGGCCGCGTCGAGCTCGTCGCGGTCGAGGTCGTGGGCGTCGACGGCGGTGATGTAGGCGTGGCTGACCTCGTCGATCCGCCGGCCGAGGGCGGCGAAGCCGTCGACGGCCCGGCGGGCGCCGGGGGAGTCGTCGACGGCGGTGATCGTCTCGATGGAGATCCGCAGATCGCGCTGGGCGGTGTCCAGCTCGTAGAACGCGGCGGCGGCGTCGTCCTTGGCGGCCTGCGCCTCGGCCCGCTGACTCTCACCACGCCCGCCGAACCAGCGCCGGTTGCCGCCACTGGCGAAGGCGGCGGGCAGCAGACCGAGAACGAGCAGGGGCAACATGAGACCAAGCCGCACGGGAGCGGACCGTACCCCCGAATACACCCCTGCACCCCTACGGTGAGTAGCCGCCACGTCCCTCTCCCGCACTGTTGTCCGCCGTGCCCCGGTCCGGTTCATTCTCCCACCAGGTAAGGACGAACACACGGGCCCGTCAGTTCGCGGTACGGACGACGATTTCCCCGTTGTCGCTGCGCGCGGTCACGACATGGGCGCTGCCGTCGCGGGTGGGCACGTCGACCCGGACGCTCCCGTTGTCACTGCGCCCGTCGACGTCGTACGAGGCGTCGGGCAGGGCGATGTCGATCTCCCCGTTGTCACTGACGACATCAACTCTCCCGGGAACAGCACTGAGCACGATCCGCACGGCCCCGTTGTCGGACCGGGCGACGACCCGCCCGGAGGTGGTGCCGCCCTCGACGACGACCTCACCGTTGTCGCTGGTCAGATCGAGGGCCCCGGAGGAGCCCCGGACGAGGACGGCGCCGTTGTCGGACCGTACTTTCAGATCAGTCTCGAACCCCTCGGCGGTCACCTTCCCGTTGTCGTCCTCGACGCTGACGGCGACACCGCGGGGCACCTGGATCCGATGGACGGACCCACAGTCCGAGGCGAGGCCGTCACACTCGACCCGCAGGGTGAGCCGCCCGTCCTTGAGCCCCCAGGAGGCCTCGGGCCCGTTCCCCATGAACACCCACCCGTCGACCTGCCGACTGACCCGCACGTCCTTGATGTCGGCGGGCACGATCTCCAACTCGGAGTCGTCGGAATCGACGACGAGCGCGTCCCCGGAGAAGGCAAAACTCTTCTCCTCGACGGGCGCCCCGCCCACCTCGGCACTCCCACACCCGGCGACCCCGAACAGGACCACCCCGGCAACGCCCAACGCACGAACACGACGCACGACAACCCCCAGAACCCAAGAACGGACCCCTCAACCTACGCACCACCCCCCACCCACCACGATCCGGCGACCCACCCCCTCGAGGGTGGGGCTATCCCCCGTGAAGAACCGGTTTGCGGGACCCACCCATGGGCCATGTACGCTGTTGCCTCACTCCACGGGTGCGTAGCTCAGGGGTAGAGCGCTGCTCTTACAAAGCAGATGTCGGCGGTTCGAAACCGTCCGCGCCCACCAGTACGAAGGCCCCCTACCGATCTTGGTAGGGGGCTTTTGGTGTCCACGCGTCCCGCCTGGGGCTCACTCAGAGGTCGCGGTCGTCCGACGGGGCACTTTGACCCTGCCGTCGATGTGGCTGC
Organism: Streptomyces sp. NPDC058579; assembly: GCF_042718575.1. Lineage (NCBI taxonomy): Bacteria > Bacillati > Actinomycetota > Actinomycetes > Kitasatosporales > Streptomycetaceae > Streptomyces > Streptomyces sp. NPDC058579. The sequence goes on along the minus strand of NZ_JBHXPI010000022.1, from coordinate 17,520 downwards.
CAAGGGATATCCGGGCCGGGGCGACCAACCAGGACCCGTGCCGGGGTCTGGTTGACTCCGTGGGGTGGGCGGGGTGTACTCCGGGGATGGTTGACGTGGGGGATGCGCCGGACGCTGAGGTGGGCGGCGTGATGACGGCTGAGCGGTATGTCGACAGTCGGTTGACGCAGTATCAGGAGTGGTACGACCTCAAGGCCACCAAGATGAAGGCCATGCATCTGCGTATGCGCACGCTGGCTGTTGTCGGTGGTGCGCTTGTGCCTGTGCTCGTCAATCTCGATCTTGGGTTCGCCAAGGTCACCGCCACCGTGCTCAGCCTTGTCGTCGTTGCCTCCGTGTCGTTGGAGAGCGTGTACAGGTATCGCGAGCAGTGGAAGAATTATCGGTCCACCGAGCAGCTTCTCGGGCATGAGCGGGTGTACTTCGCCGCCCGGGTCGGGCCCTATCACGGGCTCTCCGAGCGGGATTGCTTCACCCTTCTTGTCGCTCGTGTCGAGAAGGCCATCGCCAGTGAGAATTCGGCGACCCTGAATGTCATGACCCTTGGTGGGCAGGTTAGTGCCGATGTGCAGCAGAACGCCGGAGTGCCTGGGGCTCGGTCTCGCGGTCAGAGCTAAGCGTCGAAGTCGTATTCCAGTACGTACGACGCCGAGTCCAGCGTCATCTCGTTCAGCTCCACCGCGACCCCCTTCTCCGTGAACGCCGTACGGGCGATCAGGATCACCGGCGTTCCGAACTCCAGTGCCAGTCGCTCCGATTCGTCCGCCGTCGGCATGCGGCAGCGGATCTCCTCGCGGAAGTGGACCGGCTGGTGGCCCAGTTCGGCCAGCCGGGCATAGGTGCCGCCCGGGCCTGTGTCCTGGGTTGCGATCGGGGTGTCCTCGGTCAAGGCCGCCGGGAGGTATGAGACCGAGAGCAGGACCGGCTTGTCGTCCAGGATGAAGCGGCGGCTTCGGACGCACAGTGGGGCGCCGGTCGGGAGGCCCAGTGCCCCCGCCAGTCGCGCGTCCGCCGTCGTTCCGCCCACCTCGATCTGGTCCACCACCAGCGCGCGGTCCTCGATGTCCGCCGACCACACCGAACGGCCCGTGCCCCAGTGGTCCTGCGCGAGCCGGGGGATGCCCCGCCTGCGCAGCGGGCGGAACGTGCGCACGAAGACGCCGGCGCCCTTGCGGGCCTCAGCCAGGCCCTCGTTGCGCAGGACCGAGAGTGCCTGTCGGGCCGTCATCCTCGCCACCTCGTACGTGGTCATCAGATCGTTCTCACCGGGGAGCCGGTCGCCGGGGGCGAAGGCGCCTGACTGGATGGCGGTTCTCAACTCGTCGGCGATGCGCTGGTACTTGGGCCGACGACCGCTGTCCTGGTCAGTCATGGGTGGACCACTCCCTTCGTCTGCGGGACACCCTACGGCGCACTCCGGCGAGCTGGTGCACGCGTCTGCGCCGACGTGTGCGAGTGATCCATCCATCGGGGGACATCTCTAGAGATACGTTGACAGGGGGGAGCCGTCGGGCTTCTCTGGGTGTATCTCTAGAGATCCCTCGTTACGGGACGGAGGCATTCGTGCAGGCAACTCCCGAGGTCGGTGACCTCGTACGCGACACTGCCACCGGGCTTGTCGGCTTCTACGTCGACAACGTCGCCGGCCGCTATCTCATCCGGCCCGTCAGCGGCGGGCGTGAGTGGGAGGCCGATCCCCGGGACGTCCAGCTCGCCACTCCCATGCGCGAGCTTCGGGCCCGGGCCGCCGAGATCAACGCCAGGAGTCGGCGCGGGCTTACGTCGTAGACCCCGCGGGCTTATCTCGTAGCCCGTGATGTCGCGTAGCGGCAGGTCTCGTGGCGACCCCGAGGTCTCGTGGCAGCCCCGAGGTCGCGTGGCGACCTACCTCGTCGCGGGCTGCTGTCAGTGGCCTGCGCGACACTGGAAGCATGTGCCGCAGCATCAAGACCCTTCGGCCCCCGGTCCTCCCCGACGAGGCCACCGAGGACGACATTCGCGCCGCCGCCCTGCAGTACGTCCGCAAGGTGTCCGGGTTCCACAGACCCGCCGCGCACAACCGCGAGGTGTTCGATCAGGCCGTCGACGAGATCGCCGACGCGACCGCCCGGCTCCTCGACGGGCTCGAAGTGCGCGGGCTCAGGAAGCCGGAGCCGGTGCGGGAGCCTCAGCCGGACGCCGTATGACGTAGGCCGCCAGCGCCCCCGCCAGGAACAGGGCGAGGACGGACACGCCCACGCCCACCCAGGTCGCGCCCAGCCACAGCCCGCCGAACCAGCCGAGGGCCACGCTGTAGCTCGCCCAGGCCACCCCCGCGAGGGCCGACCAGGGCAGGAAGTCCACGATCCGGCGCTTCGCCGCGCCCGCGCCCAGGGAGACCACCGAGCGGCCCGCCGGGGCGAACCGGGCGATCACCACCAGCAGGCCGCCGCCGCGCGCGAGGGCGGTGCCGAGACGTTCCTGCGCGCGCGTCAGCCGGCGGGAGCGGGAGATCGCCCGGTCGAGCCGGGCCCCGCCGCGCCACGCCAGCCGGTACGCGACGAAGTCGCCGAGCACCGAGGCCGTGGCCGCGACGAGGAGGAGCGGGACGACGGACGGTACGTCCGGGGAGGCCGCGGTGGCGGTGGCCGCAGCCGTCGCGGCCGTGATCACCAGGACCCCGCTCGGCAGCACCGGCAGGAAGACGTCGAGCAGTACCGACGTGGCCACCGCCGCGTAGATCCAAGGGCCCGCGGTGAGCGACCGCAGTGACCCGATGCTGTCGAGCACGTTCACAGCGCAGAAGCGTACGCGGCGGTGGGTGTTGGATTCAGGCAGGGGGCCGGAATCCGCTCATGTACGGATGACGTCCGTGCTCGCGGCTACGCCGTGACCGCCGCTACGCCGTGACCGGCTCCTGCCGACGCTCCTCGCGGGCGGCGCCGCCGAAGACCCGGTCGAGCGAGAGCGCGCCCGGCCCGGTGAAGACGAGCAGCAGGAACGCCCAGCAGAAGAGCGCCGAGCCCTCGCCGCTGTTCTCCAGCGGGAAGAGCCCCTCGGGCTGGTGCACCGAGAAGTACGCGTACGCCATCGAGCCGGAGGCGAGGAAGGCTGCGGAACGGGTTCCCAGGCCGACGAGCACCAGGACGCCCGCGACCAGCTGGATCACGGCCGCGTACCAGCCCGGCCAAGCGCCGGCCGTGGCCGTGGGGCCGTCGCCGAGGACGCCGAAGAGCGTGGCGGCGCCGTGGCAGGCGAAGAGCAGGCCTATGACGATGCGGAACCCGGCGAGCGCGTACGGCTGGGCCTGATTCAGTCGGTTGCTCAGGGGGTGGGGATGGGGACTCATGGGGGGACTCCTTCGGTCGAGTCGGTCCCGAGGGGTCGGGACGCGGGGGGACGGAACCGATGAGGTCGACAGGTTAGGCATGCCTGAGTAGTACTTGCAACTTCAACATTCAGTCATGTCGGATCTGTGGTCAGGGTCACGCCCGCGGAGCGCCCCCGCCTCGCCCCCCTCGCTCAACTTCCGCTGAGGCTCCGCTCGTCGACCTTCTCCAGCCGCCCGTTCCCCCGCGCCTGGGTGAGCGTCAGCCGGGCCGAACGGGCGCGCAGGGTCAGCGTCATGAGCTGGTTGCCGAACCACGGGCCCCCCGTCCGCCGCCAGCCGATCAGCGGGCGGCCCGCCCGGCCGTGGCGGGCCAGCGCGCGGCCCAGGGCGCGGCCCGCGCGGCTCCAGCCGAAGCGGAAGCCCAGGCGTACCGAGCGCGGGATCGCGTTGTGCAGGGGCGAGCAGGTCAGTTGCACCACCCGTGCCTGGGGCGGCGCTTCGACAGCCCGCTCCGTCCAGTCGGGTTCCGCCACGTACGCGTGGTGCACGTCCCCGGACAGTACGCACACCGTCGCCGGCGCATCCGGGCCGCTGCCCGCCTCCGCGAGCAGCCGGGTCAGGGCCTCGAACGACGACGGGAACGCCGCCCAGTGCTCCAGGTCCGCCCGCTGCCGCAGATCCTCCGCGAACCGCGCCCAGCGGCCCCCGGGGCCGCCGCGCTCGCCCCGGCACAGGGCCGCGTTCCAGGCTTCCGCGTCGTGGATCAGGGGCGGCATCAGCCAGGGCAGCGAGGTGCCGACGAGGAGATGGTCGTACGAGCCCCGGTCCACGAGCGCCTGTTCGCGCACCCAGGCCGCCTCCGCCGGGTCCAGCATCGCCCGCGCGCCCTCCGTCAGGAGCCGGGCCGCCCGGGTGTCGATCATCAGCAGCCGGGTCCGCCCGAGGTCCCTGCGGTAACTCCAGCGCACGCACGCCGGATCGGCGTCCGCCTCCGCCGCGAACCGCCGCAGCCGGTCCGTGCCGTCCGGTACGGACCGGATCTCCGCGTACAGCGGGTCGGCGTCGAGCTCGGCGGGGGAGAGGTTGCCCAGGTGCTGGTACACCCAGTACGACATCAGCCCGCTCAGCACCCGCTCGCCCCACCAGTGGGTGCCCCGCATCCGCGCGAGCCAGGCGGCGCTGGTGTTCCAGTCGTCGATGACGTCGTGGTCGTCGAAGATCATGCAGCTGGGGACGGTGGAGAGCAGCCAGCGCACCTCGGGGTCGCCCCAGGACTCGTCGTAGAGCCGGGTGTACTCCTCGTACTCCCCGACCTCCGGACCCGGCGGGTCGCGCAGGTCCCGGCGGGCGGCGAGCCAGCGGCGGGTGTCGGCCGAGGTCTCGTCCGCGTACACCTGGTCGCCCAGCAGCACCAGCAGGTCCGGGCGTTCGGCCGCCGCGGGGTCGGCCGCGAGGTGCGTCGCGAGGGTGTCGAGGGCGTCCGGGCCGACCGGGTCCCTGCCCTTGGCGGGCTTCGCCGCCCAGCGGCACGAGCCGAACGCCACCTTGACGTCGCCGTCAGCCCCCGCGGGGGAGGCGGGGAGGGAGGGGAAGGGGGTGCGGATGGTGCTCGGCGGGAAGCGGGAGTCCGGCGGGGGCCAGACCGTGCGGCCGTCGAGCCGTACCTCGTACTCCGTCGTCGTGCCCGGAGTCAGACCCGTCACCGGTATCAGGGCGTAGTGGTGGCCCGCTATCTGGAAGGTGCGGGTGGAGCCGCCGGCACCGGGAGATCCGGAGGAGCCGTCGGCCCCGGAGGATTCGGAGGAGCCGTCGGCCCCGGTGGAGCCGGAGGTGCCGCGCACCTCCGCCGTGCACGGGCGGTCCGTCTCGACCCAGATCGTCGCGGAGTCGCCCGTGACCCCGTCGACGTACCGCAGCAGTGGTCCGAGCCTCAGTCCGGCCGCCATCGTTCGTTCCATCCCCCTCTGTCGTTCCAGCCCGTACCGTACGGAACGACAGAGGGGTGGCGGAAGCGATCTCGGCTGCCGTCTCGGCCGGCCGACTCAGCTGCCGACTCAGCAGCCGTTCAGGACCGACTGGAGGGCGCTCTTCTCGGCGGAGTCGACGCTTAGGCCCCAGTAGTACTTCGTGTGCACCCATGCGCGGACGTACGTGCAGAGGTACGAGGTGCGCGACGGCAGCCACTCGGCGGGGTCCTGGTCGCCCTTGGACTGGTTGACGTTGTCCGTGACGGCGATGAGCTGCGGGCGCGTCAGGTCGTTCGCGAACTGCTGGCGCTTGGCGGTGGTCCAGGAGCTCGCGCCCGAGCGCCACGCCTCGGCGAGCGGCACCATGTGGTCGATGTCGAGGTCGGAGGCGACCGTCCAGGTCGCGCCGTCGTACTCGGAGAACCAACTGCCGCTGACGGCCGCGCAGCTGGAGTCCTGGACGACGCCCGAGCCGTCGCGCTTGAGGACGACCTCGCGGGTGTTGCAGGCCCCGGACTGGGTGATCCAGTGCGGGAAGAGATCCCGGCTGTAGCCCGAGGAGGAACCTTCCGCCTTGACCGTGAGCGAGGCGAGGTACGTACGGGCCGTGGCCGCGCTGACGGGCGTCGGCATGGCCGCCTGGGCCGTCGGCGCGGTGGCGAGGAGGCCGGTGACGGAGAGGGCGGCGGTGGCGGCCAGGACGGTCGCGCGGCGGGCTATTCGGCGGGCCGTTCCACGCGCGTAGAAGTTGATCGTGGGGGTGCTGGATGCGCTTGCGGCGGGCATGTGGACTCCCTGGGAGGTGGGGGGCGGCTCGGGCTGGTGTGTGGGGATGCAGGGGGCGTGGGGGTGTGCCGGTTCCTGGGTGGTGCTGTGGCGGTGCTCGGCCCTGCTCGGGCCGTGCTGCTGTCCGGGTGCCTGTGCGGGCGGGTGCCCGGCGCCCGGTCATCGTGGCGGCGCCAGGTTTCGGTGGGGGGTGCGCCAGGTAACAGAGTGGCGACATGGGCACGTCACATCAAGGGGTGTGACGGAACGACAGTTCCGTTTCCTGGCCCTAGGGTTGGCGTGTGCTTCTGGAAGTGAACGTCACCTTTGCGGTGGTTCTCGCCGTTCTGCTGCTGGTGGCCGCGGGCGTCGTCGCGTTCGCTCAGCTCGGCCGCGCCCGCGACTCCCTGGTCGCGGGCGGGCGCGCGGCCGTCCAACTGATCGCCGTGTCGCTCGTGATCGGCTGGGTCATGCGGTATCTGCCGCTGCTGCTCGGCTTCCTGGTGGTGATGTACGGGGTCGCCGTCTGGACCGCCGGACGGCGCGTCGTCCCCGGCGCGGGGCGCGGCCGCTGGTGGGCCGCGGTGCCGATCGCGGCGGGCGTCGGGCCGGTCGTCGGGGTGCTTCTGCTCACCGGGCTCGTACCGGTACGGGGCGTGGCGCTCATTCCGGTCACCGGCATCCTCATCGGCGGTGCGCTGACCGCGACCGTCCTGGGCGGGCGGCGGGCGCTGGACGAGCTGGAGACGCGGTGGGGCGAGGTGGAGGCGGGGCTCGCGCTCGGGCTGCCGGAGCGGGAGGCGCGCCTGGAGGTGGCGCGGAGGGCCGCGTCGGACGCGCTGCTGCCGGGGCTCGACCAGACGCGGACGGTCGGTCTCGTGACGCTGCCGGGCGCGTTCGTGGGCATGCTTCTGGGCGGCGCCTCGCCGTGGGAGGCGGGCGCCGTGCAACTCTTCGTGCTGGTGGCGCTGATGGTGGTGCAGGCCGTGGCGGTCGCGGCGGTGCTGGAGCTGGTCGCCCGGGGGGCCTTCGTGCGCGAGCGCGGGCGGGAGGGCGGTGCGGGGGTGGGTGGCCGGTGAGGGTGGGCCTCAGGGGTTGGGCCTCAGCGGGTGGGCCTCAGGGGTTGGGCCTCAGAGGGTGGGCCTCTGGGGTCTACTCCGCGAACGTCAGGCGGATGCCGTCCTCCGTGGCCTCGACCGTGATCTCCGTGAGGTCCATAACGTGGACGTCCGGGGCGAAGGCCGCCGCCCTCGGGCCCACGCCGACGACGCGCATGCCCGCCGCGCGGCCGGCCTGGATGCCGGCCTCGGAGTCCTCGAAGACCACGCAGTCCGCCGGGTCGAAGCCCAGTTCCGCCGCGCCCTTGAGGAAGCCCTCGGGGTCCGGCTTGCTCGCGCCGACGTGCTCCGCGGTCACCCGGGTCCCCGGCATCCGCAGCCCCGCCGCGCCCATCCGGGCCTGGGCGAGGGCCTCGTTCGCCGAGGTCACGAGGGCGTGCGGGAGGTCGACGAGGGCGGCCATGAAGGCCGGGGCGCCCGGTACGGGCGCCACGCCGTCGAGGTCCGCGGTCTCCTCCGCGAGCATCACCCGGTTGTCCGCGTAGTTCTGCTCCACGGGGCGGTCCGGCAGGAGGACGGCCATCGTCGCGTACCCCTGGCGGCCGTGGACGACCTTGAGCGCCTCCTCCGGGTCGAGCCCGTGGCGCTCCGCCCAGCGCCGCCAGCAGCGCTCGACGACGGCGTCCGAGTTGACGAGGGTGCCGTCCATGTCGAGGAGGAGGGCGTGGGTCGTGAGCGCGAGCATCAGGGTTCTCCAGAGGGGTGGGAGGAGAGCAGAGCGGTCCCGCCCACCGGTCAGGGGGTGCGGGCGGGACCACTTTGTTCCTCGACGATACAAAACGAGGGGCCCTCTCCGCCAATCCGTCCCGCATCGCGGACCTCAGCCGGCCTCGGTCGGACGGCATCCGGACCTCAGTCGGACCTCGGTCGTACCTCGATCGGGCCTCGGGTCGGCCTCAGCCCGTGGTCTGCGCCTCCAGCGCGCGGCGCGTTTCCGGGCCGTACACGCCCTCCTCGTCCTCCTCGATGTACTGGTACGACTGGAACCACTCCACCGCCCGCCGCACCCGCCCGGAGTACGTGCCGTCGATGCTGCCGTCGTACGCGTACACCTGCTTGAGCCGCCGCTGCAGCTCCTCGACCTCGGCTCCCGTGTCCCCGTAGCGCAGGGTCGGGCCCGGTGTGGCCTCGGTGGGGGTACGGGTCGGGGTGGGCGTCGTCGTCGTCCGGGTGGCCGAGGGCGTCGGACGTCCGGTCGGCGTGGTGGCCGTACCCGTGCCCGTAGGGGTGGCTTCCGGTGGCCGCGTGGAGGCGGTCGGCGAGGCGGAGGGGGACGCCGAGCGCGAGGCGGAGGCCTTGGGGGACGGCGGGGGTGACGACGACGGGGAGGACGGGGCCTCCGACACGACGACGTTCTCCGACGCGCTCGCCGTGGGCGTGGGCACGGCCGCCCGGTCGTCCGTCCCGCCGTCGCCGAGCAGCCCCGTCGCGATCGCCGCCGTGGCGACCACGGCGACCGCGACCGCCGCCGCCAGCGCCACGAGGGCGCCGCGCCGCCGCGTGACGGGGCGCTCGGGCTCGTACGCCTCCGCGCCGTAGGGATCGGCGTCGTACGGGTCCGACCCGTACGGCTCCGTGCCGTACGGCTCCTCCTGAACCGGTTCCGGAGCATCCGCGATCCCCGGCAGAAGCAGCGGCATCGTCTCCGCCGCGTCCTGCCTGGCCGTCGGCGTCGGCGGAGGCACTGGCACCGGCACCGGCGGTTCACCAGGCTCGGCCGCAGGAGCCCCACCCTCCCCCGGCTCCTCCAGCGTCACGTACGGACGGATCCGTAGCGGATCGAAGTCCTCCGCCGCCGCGACCTCCGCCTGGTAGCAGGCGCAGCCCGGTCTCTGTCCACCGCATTCAGGACATACGTGTCCGGTCATGGCGGGTCCCCTCCCCAGTTCCCCAGTTCAACTGGCAGCGATTATGCAGCCCGCCCATCCGGGCGAGGCGAACACCCGTACCCCTCCGCAGGCCGTAACCGGACATTCCGCTCAGGATGGAGGCAACGGAGGCAGTGGAGGGAACGGACGCGAGGAGTGCCCATGGCCCAGGACGAACGCACGGCGAATCTCGGCGGTGGCGGCCCGGTGCCAGGGGAGGGCGGGAGCCACCGCTCGGTGATGGTGGCGATCGGGGCCCTGCTGCTCGGCATGCTGCTCGCCGCGCTCGACCAGACCATCGTCTCCACGGCCCTCCCGACGATCGTCAGCGAGCTCGGTGGCATGGAGCACCTCTCCTGGGTGGTCACGGCCTACATGCTCGCGTCGACCGCCGCGACCCCGCTCTGGGGCAAGCTCGGTGACCAGTACGGCCGCAAGAAGCTCTTCCAGGCCGCCATCGTCATCTTCCTCGTCGGCTCCGCCCTCTGCGGCATCGCGCAGAACATGCCGCAGCTCATCGCCTTCCGCGCCGTCCAGGGCCTCGGCGGCGGCGGGCTCATGGTGCTGTCCATGGCGATCGTCGGCGACCTCGTCTCGCCCCGGGAGCGCGGAAAGTACCAGGGGCTCTTCGGTGCCGTCTTCGGCGCCACGAGCGTCCTCGGGCCGCTGCTCGGAGGGCTGTTCACCGAGCACCTCTCCTGGCGCTGGGTCTTCTACATCAACCTGCCCATCGGCGTCGTCGCCCTCTTCGTGATCGCCGCCGTCCTGCACATCCCGGTGCACAGCACCCGGCACCGCATCGACTACCTCGGTACGTTCCTCATCGCCTCGGTCGCCACCTGCCTGGTCCTCGTGGCATCCCTCGGCGGCACCACCTGGGACTGGGGCTCCCCGCAGATCATCGGGCTCGCGGTCCTCGGAGCCGTACTCCTGGTGTGGTTCGTGTACGTGGAGGGGCGCGCGGCCGAACCCGTGCTGCCGCTGAAGCTCTTCCGGATCCGGACGTTCAGTCTCGTCTCGGTCATCAGCTTCATCGTGGGCTTCGCGATGTTCGGCGCGATGACCTATCTGCCGACCTTCCTCCAGGTCGTCCAGGGCGTCACACCGACCGCGTCCGGCGTGCACATGCTGCCGATGGTCCTCGGCCTGCTCATCACCTCCACCGTCTCCGGCCAGATCGTCTCGCGCACCGGGCGCTGGAAGGTCTTCCCGATCGCCGGCACCGGCATCACGGCCCTCGGGCTCCTGTTGCTCAACGAGCTGACGGAGACCAGCTCCACCTGGGAGATGAGCTTCTACTTCTTCGTCTTCGGCGCCGGACTCGGCCTGGTCATGCAGGTCCTCGTCCTCGTCGTGCAGAACGCCGTCTCGTACCAGGACCTGGGCGTCGCCACCTCCGGCGCGACCTTCTTCCGGTCCATCGGAGCCTCCTTCGGCGTCGCGGTCTTCGGCACGATCTTCACCAACCGGCTCCGCGTCAAACTCGACGACGCCCTCGCCGGTCAGACGCTCCCACCGGGTACCGGACCCGAGCAGATCGCCGCCGACCCGCGCGCCATCGACGCCCTCCCGCCCGACCTCCAGCAGTCCGTCGTGCACGCGTACTCGACGTCCATCACCGACGTCTTCCTCTACGCGGCACCGGTCGTCCTCATCGCCTTCGTCGTCGCCTGGTTCCTCAAGGAGGACAAGCTGCGCGGCTCCGTCACCGCGCCCGACACCAGCCAGACCCTGGCCTCCAACCCCGTGGAGCGCTCCTCGTACGACGAGTGCGCGCGGGCCCTGTCCGTGCTCGGCTCCCGCGAGGGCCGCAAGGAGATCTACGAGAAGATCACCGCGAAGGCGGGGCTCGATCTGCTGCCCGCCGCGAGCTGGCTGTTGCTGCGGATCCGCCGCCACGGGACCGTGGAACCGGCCCTGCTCGCCGAGACCACGCCCGTACCGCTGCGGGCCATCACGGAGGCGGCCCGGCAGGTCGAGGAGCGCCATCTGGCGCGCCGGGAGGGGCTGCAGCTGATCCTGACCGAGGAGGGGCTCGCGACCGCGACCAGGCTGGCGAAGGCGCGCGAGGAGTCGCTCGCCGAACTGCTCGGCGACTGGTGGGCTCCGGACCGGCCCACGGACCTGGTGCAGTTGGTGGAGGAACTGACGGCCGAGCTGAGCGGCTCGGACGCGGAGCGCCCGCACTCACCGGAGCCGCCCCGCGACCACCGTGCGTGAGCCGACCGACCCTTTGGCGCGTGAGCCGTCCGACCGCGCTTTACGGCGTGAGCCGTCCGACCGTCCGACCGACAGCTTGAGCCGTACGGCCCCGCTCTACAGCTCCTTGCCGTACCAGACGTCCATGTACGGGCCCTCGCAGTACGCCGGGATCTCCCCGTACCCGTGGCGCGTGTACAGGGCGCGCGCCTCGACGAGATCCAGGCGCGTGTTGAGGACCATCCGCCGCGCGCCCAGGTCACGGGCCGCGTCCTCAAGGCGGCCCAGCAGGGGCCCGGCGCCGCCCGTGCCCCGGAACGCGTGGCGCAGGAACACCCGGGTCAGTTCGGCGCGTTCGGCGTCGAGGAGCAGTACGCCACCGCACGCCGCCGGCTTGTCCTCGTACCGGCCGACCAGGAACCGGCCCGTCGGCGGGGTCAGCAGCTCGACCCCGTCGCCCGCCAGGCCCTCGTCGACCTCTGCCTCGGTGGCCGGCCGCTGCCAGTAGCGGCTCGCCACGTCGTCGTAGTAGTCGCGGCGCAGGGCCGTCGCTTCGGGGGTGTGGACGTCCTCGGGCGAGAACGACCAGCCGGTCACTTCGGGGAGGCCTGCTGGACGACCTCGAACGACCAGAGCGTCGACCCCGAGGCGGCGGGCTTGGGTCGCTCCCCACCCGAAGCCTCGGCGCCGCCGCCGTGCGCGGCCTTCATCGAACCGTTCATCCAGTTCTGGAAGTCCTCCTCGCTGCGCCAGCGGGTGTACACCAGGTACTGGTCGGTCCCCTCCACGGGCCGCAGCAGCTCGAACCACTCGAAGCCGTCGGAGCCCTCCACAGCGCCCGCGCGGGAGGCGAACCGCTGCTCGAGAACCTCGCGCTGCTCGGCCGGGACGGTCAGGACATTGATCTTGACGATGCTCATGAGTGCAGTCTCCTACATCCGTCGGTCAAGACGGCGTGAGGGCGACGCCGATGCCCGGCATCGGCGCCGCCCTCACGCGTGGAGTGCTCGGTTACCGGCCACCGCCCGAGTGGTCGATCACGTTGCCGTTGGAGCAGTTGTTCGCGTGGTTCCCGGTCCAGTCGCTGAGCGCGGGCACCACGGCCAGTTCCTGGATGCACACGTCCGCGGCGGTGAAGTTCCAGTTGTTGGCCGCGTTGACGCCGCTCCCGAAGTTGGAGTCGTTGTCGGCGTGCGCGGGCGTGACGAGTGCGGCGCTGACCAGGGCGAGCGCGGCGAGGGAGATGATCTTCTTCATGATCGGAGCAACGAGGGATGCGGGCGGAGGGAACGGCCCCTTCACCCTTACGCCACGAGCCACGCCACGGCTTACGCCACGACCCGGGCCACCAGGAGTCCGTCGTAGCCCTTCACGCCGACCGTCTGGAACGCGGTCGCGTCCAGGCGGGGTTCGCGGGAGATCAGTTCGAACATCGCGCGGGTGCCGGTGATCGCCGGTTCCGTCGACTCCGCGTCGGCGACCGCGCCGCCGCGTCCGACGTTGTCGACGACGATCACCGTGCCGGGGCGGGAGAGGCGCAGGGCCCACTCCACGTAGTGCGGGTTGTTCACCTTGTCCGCGTCGATGAAGACGAAGTCGAACGGGCCCGCGCCCTCCGCCTCCAACTGGGGCAGGCTGTCCAGGGCCGCGCCCGTCCGGACCTCGACGATCTTGTCGAGTCCTGCCCGGGCGATGTTGGCGCGGGCCACGTCCGCGTGGGCCGGGTTGTACTCGAGGGAGACCATCCGGCCCCCGTCGGCCGGCAGCGCCCGGGCCATCCAGATCGTGCTGTAGCCGCCGAGCGTGCCGATCTCCAGGACCGAGCGCGCGCCCGCCATGGCGACGAGCAGGTTGAGGAGCTTGCCCTGGTTGGGGGCGACGGCGATCTCCGGGAGTCCGGCGGCCGTCGAGTCGGCGAGTGTGGCGGCGAGCGCGTCGTCGGTCGGGGCGAGCAGCTCGGTGAAGTAGCGGTCCACCGTGGTCCATTGATCCTGAGTCATACCGCCGAACGTACCGCAGCCCGCGTACGGGTACGGCGGACCGCCACGACCGCGCCGACCGTCCCCGCTGCCGCGAGCAGGACGCCCGAGACCGTCAGGATCCAGACCGGGATGCCGTCGCCGACGGTGAGCAGTCGGTCGGTGTAGATCACCTCGCGGTACGGGGTTTCGGCGACCGCCCGGAGTTCGTGGTCGCCGTCGATCCGGGACGGCTCGGGGAACTCCTGGTCGAGGGCGGTCAGGAAGACAGGCCGGCCGCCGGTGAGCGCGGTGAGTGCCTCGTCCTCCGTCCCCTCGATCTCGCCCGCGAACCTCACCTCGGGGCGCGAGCCGCCGATGTCGTCGCGCGGTTCCATGCGGTGGTCGGCGAGGACGTACAGGGCGAGGGACTGCGGGCTCTTCGCCAGCCGGGAGAGCCGCATGGGATAGACGAGTTCGGTGCTGGCGAAGGTGATCCGGAGCGGGGTGAGGTCACCGCCGAGGGTGGGAGCGGGGGCGGTGTTCGTGCCCGAGGTGCCGGGGGTCCCGGACATGCCCGAGGTGCCCGACGTGCCCGTGCTGCCGGCATCGCCGGCCGGCTCCGGGGCGAGGCGTACCGCGACGTACTCCCACTTCCGCTCGACGTACGGCGTGAGTTCGGCGGACAGGCGGTCGGAGAGTTCGAAGCCGTTCTTCTTCAGCCAGCCGCTCAGCGCCTTCGGGTCCGTGGCCGTCAGCCGGGCCACGTCGAAGGGGCCGAGGCGCTCGCGCCCGACGACGCCGACGTCCGGGGCGCCCGGTGCGGGCGCGCCGGCGGACGAGCCGTCCGAGGTGGTGAGGTCGAAGGGCCAGTCGCCGCCGCGCGGCCAGAAGTAGTGCCGGGTCCGGTACTCGGGCCCGGTGAGGTCCTCCAGCGCGTCGAAGAGCTTCGGGTCGCCGAGCGTGACGTCCGCGCGGGCGGGTACGGGCATGATCCAGGCGGCGCGCTCGGCGTCGCCGCGCACGGTGAAGCGCATGACGATCTGCTCCGTACGGCCGTCCCAGCGCACCGCCGAGGTCTCCCGGTCGACGCCGATCCTGTGGTTCCGGTCCGGGACCATCGCCCCGCAACCGCACGCGTACGCCGGTGCGATCAGCGAGCCGAGCTGGAGCCCGAGCAGCGCGATGATCATGGCCAGAATTCTGTGTGTCCTTCGTGTCCCCCGCATGCCGGGTCAGACGTGGCGGGGGAGGACCCGGTTCCGGGCGGGATCGTCGGTGGGGGCGGGCGGCGGGGGCCATGGCGTAGGGGGGAAGGCCCCCGCCTCCCGGGCTGTCGGCGGGCTGTGGTCAGGCGCCTGTGCGGACCTGCAACTCCTTGATCCCGTTGAGCCAGGCCGCGCGCAGCCGCCGCGGTTCGCCCGCGAGCGTCAGGTCGGGCAGCTCGTCCGCGAGCGCGTTGAAGATCAGTTCGATCTCGTTGATCGCGAGCGACTTGCCGAGGCAGAAGTGCGGGCCTCCGCCGCCGAAGCCGAGGTGCGGGTTCGGGTCCCGCGTGATGTCGAAGGCCTCGGGGTTCTCGAAGACCTCGGGGTCGTTGTTGGCGGAGGAGTAGAAGAGCCCGACGCGGTCGCCCCGCCGGATCTTCTGGCCGCCGATCTCGGTGTCCTGCGTGGCCGTCCGCTGGAAGGAGACCACCGGGGTCGCCCAGCGCACGATCTCCTCGGCGGCGGTCGCCGGCCGCTCCCGCTTGTAGAGCTCCCACTGCTCGGGGTTCGTGAGGAAGGCGTGCATGCCGTGGCTGATGGCGTTGCGAGTGGTCTCGTTTCCGGCCACCGCGAGCAGCAGCACGAAGAAGCCGAACTCGTCGGAGGAAAGGTTGCCCTGGCCCTCGGCGGCGACGAGCTGGGTCACGATGTCCTTGGCCGGGCACTCCTTGCGCTCGGCGGCCAGGTTCATCGAGTAGCCGATGAGCTCCATGGCGGCCTCGGCGCCGATCTCCTCCGTGATGGCGTACTCGGGGTCGTCGTACGCGACCATCTTGTTGGACCAGTCGAAGATCCGGGCGCGGTCCTCCTGCGGTACGCCGATGAGTTCGGCGATCGCCTGGAGCGGCAGTTCGACGGCGACCTGGGTGACGAAGTCGAAGGAGCCGTCGGCGGCGGCGTTCCGCTTCGCCTCCTCGACGATCGCGCGGGCGCGGGCGCGCAGGGCCGTCTCCAGGCTCCGGATCGCACGGGGCGTGAAGCCGCGCTGGACGATCTGGCGGACCCGGGTGTGCTCCGGCGGGTCCATGTTGAGCATGATCAGCTTCTGGACCTCGATCTGGTCCTTGGTGATGTGCTCGTTGAAGCGGATGACGGCCGTGTTCTCGGTGGAG
The DNA here is from genome assembly GCF_042718575.1 of Streptomyces sp. NPDC058579. Taxonomy (NCBI): domain Bacteria; kingdom Bacillati; phylum Actinomycetota; class Actinomycetes; order Kitasatosporales; family Streptomycetaceae; genus Streptomyces; species Streptomyces sp. NPDC058579. Next base: position 1,955 of record NZ_JBHXPI010000022.1, on the reverse strand, counting down.
GAGAACAACTCGGGGTGCGTGGACACGTACTTGACGTCCGCGTGCCGGGTGACGGCCCAGTACCCCTCGTCGTCGAAGCCGGTGATGCCGCGCGGCTGGGCGCACCACCAGACGGGTGCGGTCTGCCGCAGTTGGGCGAACTCCGGGAAGGGTATGCGGCTCTGGAGCAGATCGGGGTCGGTGGCGTCGAACCCTTCGGGGAGGTGAGGGCAGCGCATCGGCAACACTCCTGACGGTCCATCAGATGGTGACCGCAAGGTAGTAACGGGTTCTACAAGTCGCAAGGGATGCGGCCGGAACTGTTGCCGGAACCGTCGTGGTGGCGGGAGCGGGCGGCCGGTTGAGTGATCGGGGCGCGTGAACCGGGCGCGTGAACCGGGCGTGCGCGGGTGCGGGGGAGTGCGGAGGAGTGCGGAGGAGTGCGTGCGAGCGCGTGGGAGTGCGTGCACAACCCTTGCGTACCGGCGGTAGCAGTCATAAGACTTCACTCAGAACTAGAACGCGTACTAGTTCCCCGTACCGCCCCCGTCGCGGAGTGCCGGGACACCCCGCCCGGGCGAGGAGAGGACGAGCTCATGGCCGCGGAACCCGTCATCGTCGAAGCAGTACGCACCCCCATCGGCAAGCGCGGGGGCGCGCTCGCCAACCTCCATCCCGCCTATCTCCTGGGCGAGACCTACCGTGAACTCCTCGGCCGGACCGGCATCAAGGCCGACTGCGTCGAGCAGATCGTCGGCGGTACGGTCACCCACGCAGGCGAGCAGTCCATGAACCCCGCGCGCAACGCCTGGCTCGCCATGGGGCTGCCGTACGAGACCGCCGCCACCACCGTCGACTGCCAGTGCGGCTCCTCGCAGCAGGCCAGCCACATGGTCGCCAACATGATCGCCTCGGGCGTCATCGACATCGGCATCAGCTGCGGAGTGGAGGCCATGTCGCGGGTCCCGCTGGGCTCCGGTTCCAAGCACGGGCCCGGAAAGCCGTGGCCGGACGAGTGGAACGTCGACCTGCCCAACCAGTTCGAGGCCGCTGAGCGCATCGCCCGGCGCCGCGGCCTGACCCGCGAGCGGGTCGACTCCCTCGGGCTGCTCTCCCAGGAGCGGGCCGCGAACGCCTGGTCCGAGGAGCGGTTCAAGCGCGAGACCTTCGCCGTCCAGGTCCCCACCACCGAGGAGGAGCAGGCCGCAGGGCAGGGCATGTGGCGGCTCGTCGACCGTGACGAGGGGCTGCGCGACACCAGCATGGAGGCGCTCGGCCGGCTCAAGCCGGTCATGCCGACCGCCGTCCACACCGCCGGGAACTCCTCGCAGATCTCCGACGGGGCGTGCGCGCTGATGTGGGCGTCCAGGCGGACGGCCCGCGCGCTCGGCCTCAAGCCCCGGGCGCGGATCGTCGCCCAGGCCCTGGTCGGCTCCGACCCGCACTTCCACCTCGACGGCCCGATCGACGCGACCCGCGCCGTGCTCGGCAAGGCCGGGATGTCGCTCAAGGACATCGACCTGGTCGAGATCAACGAGGCGTTCGCCTCGGTGGTGCTGAGCTGGGCGCAGGAGTTCGAGGGCGACCTGGACGGGCTCGTGAAGGTCAACGTCAACGGCGGCGCGATCGCCCTCGGCCATCCGGTGGGGGCGACCGGGGCGCGGCTGATCACGACGGCGCTGCACGAGCTGGAACGTTCGGACAAGGAGTTCGCGCTGATCACGATGTGCGCGGGTGGGGCGCTGGCGACGGGGACGATCATTCAGCGGCTCTGAGGCCGTCCGGGAAGGCGGAAAGTCTTGGAAACGCGGCAGGCCCCGCTCCTCCGAGGGGAGGGCGGGGCCTTGCGGGTGCTGCGGGCGCTGCGGGTGGTGCTGCTGTGGCTGGGAGTCGGTGGGTGACTCTTAGTACCAGCCGTTGGCCTGCCAGAAGGCCCAGGCGGCGTTGGGGGAGCCGTAGCGCTCGTTCATGTAGTT